>JAGNVG010000043.1 GCA_017986605.1 Limnohabitans sp. | reverse complement strand
ACCAAAATGCCCAAAGCTTCTTCAACAGCAGGCACGCCAGGGTATTCGGCAATGGCTTGCTGAGCTCGGTTTACCGCAGCCACATGTGCGCCACGATTGGCGTAGTAGCGTGCGACATGCACCTCGTACGCGGCCAAGGCGTTGATGATGTGTAGCATGCGCTGGCGAGCTTCGGGAGCGTACTTGGAGGAGGGGAAGCGTGTGGTCAACTCTTTGAAGGATTCATAAGAGTCTTTGGCGGCTTTTTGGTCTCGCTCAGACAGGTCTTGCTTGGTGATGAAAGAGAACAGCCCCAAGTTGTCGTTGAAGTTGACTAAGCCTTTGAGGTACATGGCGTAGTCCAAAGCTGGGCTCGCTGGGTGCAGCCGGATGAAACGATCCAAGGTCGCAATGGCCTGGATTTTGTCGCCGGTTTTGTATTGCGCGTAAGCCTTATCGATTTGGGCTTGCTGGGCCAGAACCGTGCCTGCTGCGCGGCCTTCGAGTTTTTCGTAATAACCAATAGCCTTGTCCCATGCTCCCGCATTGGCTTCGTCTCGGGCCTCGTTGTAAATTTTTTCAGGGGTCCAGCCAGCAGTGGCATCTTTGGGGGTGTTGGCGCAGCCCGACATAAACAGACCTGCGGCCAAAACCAAGCCACCGGGAACCATCGATAATCTGAAGCTTCGCATCTGTGACGCCCTTGTACTGTTGAACGCCTTGATTATATCGACCGACCCCGAAATGGAAGACGCCTCTGCTTTGAGCGAGGATGGTGAACGTGTGCTGGAAGCGCCTGAGGAAGAGGTGCGCACAAGTTTGGTGCCGATGGCTTTGCATGGACAGCGTCTGGACCGTGCTTTGGCGCAAATGGTGCCGGAGTTCTCTCGCAGCTACCTGCAGCAATTGATTGAGCAAGGCGACGCCTTGATCGATGGTCGGGTCGTCAGCAAAGTGTCAACCAAAGTGCGCTTGGGGCACCGTGTCGAGGTCACCTTGCGCGCCACGCCGCAGTCGCAAGCCTTTGTGCCTGAAGTCATGCCCATCGATGTGGTGTACGAAGATGCCCACTTGCGCGTGATCAACAAACCTGCGGGTTTGGTGGTGCATCCGGCACCGGGCAATTGGCGCGGCACCTTGCTCAACGGACTTTTGGCTCTTGACCCACTGGCCTCTGATGTGCCCCGTGCGGGCATTGTTCACCGTCTGGACAAAGACACCAGCGGTTTGATGGTCGTCGCGCGCACCCGCCAAACCATGGATGCATTGGTTCAACAAATTGCGGCGCGCGATGTGCATCGCCAATATCTGGCCATCGCTC
Organism: Limnohabitans sp.; assembly: GCA_017986605.1. Lineage (GTDB taxonomy): Bacteria > Pseudomonadota > Gammaproteobacteria > Burkholderiales > Burkholderiaceae_C > Limnohabitans_A. Next base: position 16,603 of record JAGNVG010000043.1, on the reverse strand, counting down.
ACAAGTCTTGGACCGCCCCGTCCCCCACAAAGGTCGAAGCTGCCATTGGCCGTGACCCTGGCAACCGCCTGCGCATGGCGGTGGTGGATCTGACGCACCAGTCGGGCAAAACTGCCGCGACCACGATCGAGGTGATGGACCAAAATCATTTGGGGTGCTTGGTGCAGTGCACGCTGCACACGGGCCGCACCCATCAGATCCGGGTTCACATGGCGCACATGGGCCACCCCTTGCTCGCGGACGCTGTTTACGGCGGCGCCAAGGCGGCGGGTATGGAGCGCCAGGCATTGCACGCTTGGCATCTGGCCTTTGTGCACCCCATCACCGGTCAGTCAATTGACCTGAGGTCCGCCTTGCCCACGGACATGGCGGATGCCTTGGCCGCTTGGGGCCTAAGCTACAATCTGCCTACTCAGGGAGTTTGAGCCAGCCACACTGGTTTGAGCGCATACAGGCTATGGCATTGCCCTGGCCCTCCAGAACGGGGTTGTTTCCTCACCGAAACGACCATGACCTCTGCACCTTCGACGCCGTGAGGCGTTTTTTTCCCGAAAGATCGACACATGAATACGGCGCAAGCCAAGCGTGTCTTGGAAACGGCCTTGCTCACAGCGGGGCAGCCTTTGTCACTGCGCGACATGCGCGTGTTATTTGACGATGCCTTAGGGGCCGACACCCTGCGGCAAATGCTGCAAGACCTTCAACACGATTGGGCCCAGAAAGGCCTGGAATTGACCAGTGTGGCCAGCGGTTGGCGCTTTCAAAGCCGACCTGAGTTGCGCCCGTTTCTGGATCGCCTCCACCCCGAAAAACCTCCCAAGTACACCCGTGCGGTGCTAGAGACATTGGCCATCATTGCTTATCGACAGCCGGTGACCCGTGGCGACATGGAAGACATTCGGGGTGTGACCATCAACTCGCAAATTCTCAAGCAATTGGAAGACCGAGGGTGGGTGGAAGTCATTGGTCACCGTGAAACCGTGGGTCGCCCGGGTCTGTACGCGACAACGCGCCAGTTTTTAGACGATTTGGGGCTGTCTGCACTCGATCAGTTGCCGATGCTCTCGCAAGTGGATGGGCAAACCTCCGCTTTGTCGGGCTTGGTGGACGAGTTGCCTGTGCAGCCGTCCTTGTCTTTGGAAGAGGCGATCAACGCCTTGCCTTTTGAAATGCCCATCGTGTCCGATGCCTTGGCTGAACCTGCCGCCGCAGTGGAGCCTCAAGATGCCTCTGGTGCGCCCCCCGATCACAACGATGATCCTAGCCTGTCTGCGAACCCAGATAACCCCACTGACCACCCGCTGAACGGCGACGAGTCCTCCAATACATGAATCACAATTCCCAAGACGACACCCCTTCGTCCAAGTCCCACTTTGCGGACCGTGCAAACAAGTCCAATGGACCTGCCGAGTCGGTTTACAAGCCGATTGAACTGGCCGATGTCGTGTCTGGCCAATTTGACGATGAAGAGTCCACGGAAGATGTCGCCATCGATTTGGGCAAGCGCGTGTTGGCCCCTCAGACCGACTCACCCAAGCTTCACAAGGTGCTGGCGCAAGCGGGCATGGGCTCGCGCCTTGAAATGGAAAAGCTGATCGCGGAAGGCCGGATTTCGGTCAACAATGAGCCTGCTCACGTGGGGCAGCGCGTGCAATACGGTGACCAGATCAAGGTCAACGGCAAGCCGATTCATATTCGAATTGACCCTCCACCGCCTCGTGTCATCGCGTACCACAAGCCTGCGGGCGAGATCGTCAGCCATGACGATCCACAAAACCGGCCCTCGGTGTTTCGCAAATTGCCACGCCTGCAAAACGGCAAATGGCAGTCTGTGGGCCGCTTGGACTTGAATACCGAAGGGTTGTTGTTGTTCACCAGTTCGGGCGAACTGGCCAACCAGTTGATGCATCCCCGTTTTGGCTTGGAGCGTGAATACGCGGTTCGCGTGCTGGGCGCTTTGAGCAAGGACGAAAAGCAGCGCCTTCTGGATGGCGTGATGCTGGATGATGGCGCAGCCCAATTTGGCTCCATTGAGGATGGCGGCGGCGAAGGCTCCAATTGCTGGTACCGCGTCACGATTTCCGAAGGCCGTAACCGTGAAGTGCGTCGAATGATGGAAGCGGTGGGCCATGCGGTCAGCCGCCTGATCCGTATCCGTTATGGGGCCATGGTGCTGCCGCATGGTTTGCGTCGTGGTGCCTGGCTGGAGCTCGATGAATCGGATATCCGCGCACTCATGCGCGCAGCAGGCACCTTGGACCGGACCCGTGTAGCGGCTCCTCGCCCCGTTTCCCGGACTGACCGCAATGACCGCCGTCCCCGGACAGGCGGGCAGGGCAGGGCAGGCACCGCTGTGCCACGTGCCAAACCCGCAGCCAAGCCCAACCAAGCTCCTGGGGGTTCTGGTTTGCATGCGAAGTCGGATGCGCCCAAAAGTGAGGCCAAGTACATTGGGGCCGAGAGCTTCAATCGCTTGAAAAAAGCTCCTGGCGGTCCAGGTCGAGGTGGACGCGGCGGCGGTGGTCGCAGCCGTTAATCTCAGTTTGTCCTGTGGGGCCATGTGGCTCTACAGTGTCATATGGTGGGTCTGCTCAGGTTAGAATAGCGGGCTTTGCCGCATGGCAAAAATGCTTTAAAAAACCCTCGTTACAGGAAATACCATGGCCATCGAACGTACTCTCTCCATCATCAAGCCTGACGCCGTCGCCAAAAACGTGATCGGTCAAATCTATGCCCGTTTCGAAGCAGCAGGCCTGAAAGTGGTCGCCGCCAAGATGGCTCACTTGTCACGCGGCGAAGCCGAGCAGTTCTACGCTGTGCACAGCGCACGTCCTTTCTTCAAGGACCTGGTGGACTTCATGATCTCCGGCCCCGTGATGATCCAGGCTCTGGAAGGCGAGAACGCCATTGCCAAGAACCGTGACCTGATGGGCGCAACCGACCCCAAGAAAGCTGACGCTGGCACCATCCGTGCTGACTTCGCTGACAGCATCGATGCCAACGCTGTGCACGGTTCTGACGCTCCTGAAACTGCTGCCGCTGAAGTTGCTTTCTTCTTCGCTGGCATGAACGTTTACCCACGCTGATAGCGTCGCGGCTCCTGCGCGACCTGCGATCCCATGATGGCCAACCTTCTCGAATTCGATCTGGAAGGTCTGGCCGTTTTTTGTGAGGGTCTGGGCGAAAAGCGCTTTCGGGCCACCCAGTTGTTCCGCTGGATTCACCAGCGGGGCGCTTCTGATTTCGATCAGATGAGCGATTTGGCCAAGTCCTTGCGCCAAAAGCTTCAATCTCACGCGCACGTCTCAGCGCTGCCCGTGATCAGTCAACACATGTCGACCGACGGCACCATCAAGTGGCTGTTCGATGTCGGCGATGGCAATGCCATCGAGTCGGTGTTCATTCCCGAGGACGATCGGGGCACTTTGTGCATTTCCTCCCAGGCTGGCTGTGCCGTGGGTTGCCGCTTTTGTTCGACAGGCCATCAAGGCTTCAGCCGTAACTTGACCACAGGCGAAATTCTTGCCCAGTTGTGGTTTGCCGAGCATTTCTTGCGCAAGCACTTGAAATCCGAAGACCGTGTCATCTCCAATGTGGTGATGATGGGGATGGGCGAGCCTTTGCAAAATTACACGGCTTTGGTGCCTGCGCTGCGTGCGATGCTCGATGACCATGGTTATGGCTTGTCGCGCAGAAGAGTGACCGTGTCCACATCGGGTGTGGTCCCGATGATGGAGCGCTTGTCAGCCGATTGCCCTGTGGCACTGGCGGTATCTTTGCATGCACCCAATGACGCGCTGCGCGACAACTTGGTGCCGCTCAACCGCAAATACCCGCTCGATGAACTGATGCAGACCTGTATCGGCTATTTAGCCCATGCACCTCGCGATTTCATCACGTTTGAATATTGCATGCTCGACGGTGTCAACGACCAGCCCGAGCATGCGCACCAATTGATCGATCTGGTGCAAAAGCACGCCAGACAGGGTTTGCGTTGCAAGTTCAATTTGATTCCTTTTAATCCTTTCCCGGCCTCTGGTCTGCTGCGTTCACCGCAAGCCCGAGTCCAAGCCTTTGCCAAGCAATTGCAAGAGGCGGGCTTGGTGACCACGGTTCGCAAAACCAGGGGCGACGACATTGATGCCGCTTGTGGACAATTAGCGGGCGACGTGAAAGACCGCACACAGGTTCAAGTTCGCATGGCACAACAGCGCACCATCCCTTTGGTACCTGTTTCTTCTGTTCAATCCCAGGAGTCCGGTGATGTCTGATAACCCAATCTCCAATGAGGGGCTGGTGACGTCCGAAAGCACAGTCGATACGACCCAAAGCGCGGGTCAATTGCTCAAAGCTGCGCGACTGAAGGCGGGTGTGCATTTGGCTGTTTTGTCCGTCACTCTGAAGATTCCGGTTCGCCAGCTGGAGGCTTTAGAGGCTGATCAATACCTGCTCGACCAGAGTCCCGTTTTTGTTCGAGGCTTGGCTTCCAGCGTTTGCAGGCAGCTGCGCATAGATCCGGTTCCCATTTTGGCGTTGTTGCCACATGGGGGCACTTACCTGGAGCCGCACGGCGTTGTTCGACAAGCGCACGTGCGCCCGACAGATTTTGGTCACTTGCAGAGCTCATCACCGCGCATTCCTGCCCGAGCTTGGTGGGCAGCCACCAGTATGTCGGTCATGATCGCCGCCTTGATTTGGCTGCCCAGCCCCACACAGTGGGCTTGGTTGAACGAGTTGGCTGTTCATTTCACAACATCGACGCCTGAAGTACGAACAGTCACATCCGAGCCGGATGTTCAGCCGTCGATTTCGGGCGCCGATGCAGCTCCGTTGGGGGCGGTCACCGTGGTCCCCTCCGTCACAGCTGTACCTGCCACATCTTCACCCGGTGCGGCGGTCGTCGAGGCTTCCGGTGCGGTTGCCAAAACAGCATCGGGCGGCAATGGCGCCCCCTTGCCCACTTCATCCGCTGCCGGTGGTCTGTCCCCTCAACTCCAGTTCACTGCCACAGACACCAGCTGGATCGAAGTTCGGGACGCCCGTCAGCAGGTGATTTGGAGTGGCGTTTTGAAGGCAGGAGAAATGAATCGGATCGCCACCCCAGAGACCGTCCATGTCGTGGTCGGTCGCGCAGAGGTCATTCAGGTGACGTTCAAAGGACAAATCTTGGACCTCAAGCCCTATACCCAAGTCAATGTGGCACGTTTTGAGGTGAAACCATGACCATGCACAGCGCCATTGCCATCGCGACCCCCGGGCAGCGGAAAAGCCGCCAATCACGCGTTGTTTGGGGCTCACGGGTGATCACGGTCGGAGGCGGTGCCCCTGTGCGCGTGCAGTCCATGACCAACACCGACACGGTGGACGTGATTGGCACCGCCATTCAGGTCAAAGAGCTGGCGATTGCCGGCTCCGAGATGGTGCGCATCACCGTCAACACCCCCGAAGCTGCCGAGGCTGTGCCGCACATCCGCGACCAACTCGACAAAATGGGCATCGATGTGCCCCTGATCGGCGACTTTCATTACAACGGACACCGCTTGCTGACAGACTACCCGGCGTGTGCCGAGGCGCTGTCCAAGTACCGCATCAACCCCGGCAACGTGGGCAAGGGCGACAAGCGCGATGTGCAGTTCGGTCAAATGATCGAAGCGGCCATGCGGTTTGACAAAGCGATTCGCATTGGTGTGAACTGGGGCAGCCTCGACCAGGAATTGTTGGCCGACCTGATGGACACCAATAGCCAACGCGCCAATCCTTGGGAAGCACGTCAAGTCATGTACGAGGCGTTGATCTCGTCGGCCATCTCGTCCGCCCAGCGTGCCGAAGCCATGGGCCTCAACGGTGACCAAATCGCCTTGTCGTGCAAGGTCTCGGGCGTGCAGGATTTGATCTCGGTCTATCGCGAATTGGGTCGCCGCACCGATTACGCCTTGCACTTGGGCCTGACAGAAGCGGGCATGGGCACCAAGGGCACCGTGGCCTCAGCTGCTGCCTTGTCGGTGCTGCTGCAAGAGGGCATCGGCGACACCATCCGCGTCTCGCTCACACCCCAGCCGGGTGAAGCCCGCACGCAAGAAGTGGTGATCGCATCCGAAATTTTGCAATCGCTGGGCTTGCGCATATTTGTGCCCAGCGTGACCGCTTGCCCTGGTTGCGGCCGCACGACCAGCAGCACCTTCCAAGAGCTGGCCAAACAGATTGACGACTTTTTGCGGGCCCAAATGCCGGTTTGGCGTGCGCGTTACCCCGGGGTTGAAAACCTCAAGGTGGCGGTGATGGGTTGCATCGTGAACGGCCCCGGCGAGAGCAAGCATGCCGACATCGGCATCAGCCTGCCGGGCACGGGCGAAGCACCTGCGGCCCCGGTCTTTATCGACGGCGAAAAACGCCTGACTTTGCGCGGCGAAGGCATTGCGCAAGAGTTTCAGGTGCTGGTTGAAAACTACATTGAGAACCGTTTCGGTTCCGGATCTGCTGAGAAAAAATGAGCGAGTCTCTGAAAGAAAATAACCCCAAAATAGCCAAAGCCCAAAAGTTGGTGGGCGTCAAGGGCATGAACGACATCCTGCCGCCCGACTCGGCACGCTGGGAATGGCTGGAGGGCCAGGTACGCGCTTTGATGGCGCGCTACGCCTACCGCAATGTACGCTTGCCCATCGTCGAGCCGACAGCTCTGTTTGTGCGCGGTTTGGGCGAGGTCACCGACATCGTCGAAAAGGAGATGTACTCCTTTGAAGACCGCTTGAACGGCGAGCAACTGACCCTGCGTCCCGAAGGCACGGCCGGTTTGGTGCGGTCGGTCGTTGAGCACAACCTGCTGTACGAAGGGGGCAAGCGCCTGTACTACATGGGCCCCATGTTCCGCCACGAGCGTCCGCAGCGCGGCCGCTACCGCCAGTTCCACCAGATCGGTGCCGAGGTGCTGGGTTTTGGTGGGGCTGAGGTTGATGCCGAATTGATTTTGCTGGCCAATGACCTGTGGAAGGTGTTGGGCCTGAAAGACGTGCGCCTGGAACTCAACAGCTTGGGCCAACCGGCCGAGCGCCAGGCCCACCGCGCCGCACTGATCGCGCACTTGGAAAAGCACAGCGAAGTGCTGGACGAAGAAGCCAAGCGCCGCCTGCACAGCAACCCGCTGCGTATTTTGGACACCAAGAACCCGGCCATGCAAAGTGTGGTCGAGGCGGCGCCCCGTTTGCTCGACTTTTTGGGGGAGGCCTCTTTGGCCCACTTCAACGCGGTCAAAGCCATTTTGGATGCCAACGGCGTGGCCTACAGCATCAATCCGCGTTTGGTGCGCGGCATGGATTACTACAACCTCACGGTGTTCGAGTTCATCACCACCAGCTTGGGCTCTCAAGGCACCATCTGCGGCGGTGGCCGCTATGACTATCTGATTGAGCAAGTCGGCGGCAAGCCAGCACCTGCAGTCGGCTGGGCTTTGGGTGTGGAGCGCGTGCTCGAACTCATCAAAGAGCAGGGCGAGGCCTTGCCCGATTTGGCGCCCGATGTGTATGCCATCATTCCCGAAACCGCTGCTTTGCCGGTGGCCATGCAGGTGCTGCAAACCTTGCGTGCCTGTGGCGTGTCGGCCCAAATGCACGCGGGCAGTGGCGAGGGCATGGGCAGCATGAAGTCCCAGTTCAAAAAGGCCGATGGCTCCGGTGCACGTTTTGCGCTTGTTTTCGGGGCTGAAGAGCTGGCCCAAGGGCAGGTCGCGGTGAAATCGCTGCGAGACGGGGCAGGTGCCCAACGCACCGAGTCCTTGAGTACCGTCGCCGTTTGGGCCCACAGCCTACAATCCACGCTTTGATGCGTACACAGCAGTAAAGACACCATGGCCACCCCACTCGACCTCGAAGAACAAGAGCAACTTGATCAGATCAAGCATTTCTGGAAAACCTACGGCAACCTGATTTCATGGCTGCTCATCGGGATTTTGGGCAGCTATGCGGCTTGGAACGGTTATCAATACTGGGAGCGTTCGCAGGCCACCAAGGCTGGGACACTTTATGACGAGGTCGAGCGAGCCGCTGCTTCCGGTGATCTTGCGCGTGTCGAACGCAGCCTGGCCGACATGAAAGACAAATTTGGGTCCACCCAGTTTGCCCAGCAATCGGCCCTGCTGGCAGCCAAAACACTGCAGAGCCAAGGCAAGACCGATGCCGCCCGCGATGCTTTGAGTTGGGTAGCCAATGGGGCATCCGACAAGGCTTACCGAGATATTGCACGCTTACGTTTGGCTGCGCTGCAACTGGATGCCAAGGCGTATGACGACGCCCTGAAACAACTGAGCCAGGATTTCACTCCCGCCATGGTCGGTTTGGCTGCGGATTTGCGTGGTGATGTTTTGCAGGCCAAAGGTCAAAGTGCTGAAGCCGTTGCTGCATACCAGCAAGCGTGGCAAAAATTGGCAGAAACTCCAGACTATCGCCGTTTGGTTCAAGCCAAACTCAACGCATTGGGCGTTGAGCCTGACACCGCTGTTGTCTCGGAGACTCCAAAGTGATGACTGTTTTTTCGAACTCATGGTCCCGTCTGTTTTGGATCGGGTCCTTGGCGATGGCCATTTCTGCCTGCTCCAGCGCACCTGAAAAACCACAACCGGCTGCGTTGCCAACGGTGACCGGGCAGGTGGCAGTCAAGCAAGTCTGGACCAACAGCATTGGCGCTGTCACAACGCCATTGTTTGCGTCTGTACATGGCGATCAGATCGCCGTGGCTTCCACGCAAGGTCAAGTGGCTTTGCTCAATGCCAGCACGGGCCAGGATGTTTGGCGTCTGAACCTCAATACCCCCATTCAGGCGGGCGTCAGTGGTGATGGTCAGCGCTTTGCTGTCATCACGCACAACAACGAAGTGATCGCCATTGAAGCGGGTAAAGTGGTTTGGCGTTACCGCTTGCCCGCCTTGTCCTACACCGCACCCTTGGTGGCTGGTGCCCGTGTTTTTGTTTTGACGGCTGACCGTGCCGTGACCGCGCTTGATGGCGCCTCGGGACAAAAACTCTGGACCCAGCAACGTGCGGGTGACCCACTTGTTTTGCAGCAGGCGGGATTGTTGATCCCATTTGGCGACACCTTGTTGGCCGGCTTGGGAGGGCGTTTGGCCTCTTTGAGCCCGGACACCGGATCGGTGCGTTGGGAAACCCTGGTCGGCTCATCGCGTGGCACCAACGAAGTGGAACGCCTGGTCGATTTGGTTGCAGGTGCCAGTCGGCAGGGCAATGCGGTGTGCGTGCGTGCATTTCAGTCGGCCGTGTCGTGTGTGGATGCCAGCCGTGGGACCACCTTGTGGACGCGCACATCGCAAGGTCATCAAGGTTTGGACGGTGACGAAAATCTGGTGTTTGGCACCGAATCCGACAGCAAGGTCGTGGCTTGGCAGCGTCAGGGGGGCCAGCCCGCTTGGACGCAGGATGCTCTGCGCTTTCGAGGGCTGAGCGCTCCTTTGGTGCTGGGCCGCTCTGTGGTGCTCGGGGATGACAAAGGTTTGGTTCACTTTTTGGCCCGTCAAGATGGTCAGGCCTTGCAGCGCCTGAGCACAGATGGCAGCGCCATTGTGGGCAAACCCGTGGCCGCTGGCCAAACTTTGGTGGTGGTGACACGCACCGGGGGCGTCTTCGGATTTCGCCCTGAATGATGGATCGGAAAATTTTTAAGTGAAACCTGTACTGGCCTTGGTAGGCCGCCCCAATGTGGGCAAATCCACGCTGTTCAACCGACTCACCAAAAGCCGGGACGCCATCGTGGCCGACTTTGCGGGCTTGACCCGTGACCGTCATTACGGCAATGGCAAACAAGGTCGTCAAGAATTCATCGTGATCGATACGGGCGGTTTTGAGCCCGATGCCAGCAGCGGCATCTACAAAGAGATGGCCAAGCAGACCCAGCAAGCGGTGGCCGAGGCTGATGTGGTGATTTTTGTGGTCGATGCGCGCGGCGGTTTGTCAGCCCAAGACCACGACATCGCCAAATACCTGCGCAAAATCGGAAAACCCTGTCTCTTGGTGGCTAACAAGGCCGAAGGCATGCTCGAAGGCATTCAGCTGACCGAGTTTTACGAGTTGGGTTTGGGCGAGGTGATGGCCATTTCGGCTGCGCATGGTCAGGGCACGCGTGGCCTTGTGGAGGTTGCACTCGAAGCGCTCAATTTGCCTGAAGAGCCTGAAGAAAGCGAAGAAGACCCGTCCATCATCAAGTTGGCCGTGGCCGGCCGCCCGAACGTGGGTAAGTCCACCCTGATCAACACCTGGCTGGGTGAAGAGCGGCTGGTGGCCTTTGACATGCCAGGCACCACGCGCGATGCGATTTCAGTGCCCTTTGAGCGGCAAGGCCAGAAGTTTGAATTGATCGATACCGCAGGTTTGCGTCGCAAGGGCAAGGTCTTTGAAGCCATCGAAAAGTTTTCGGTGGTCAAAACCCTGCAAGCGATCGAGTCGGCCAACGTGGTCTTGCTTTTGCTCGATGCCGAGCAGGGCGTGACCGATCAAGATGCCCATATTGCGGGCTACGCCCTTGAAAGCGGCCGCGCCATGGTGCTGGCGGTCAACAAGTGGGACGCGATCGACGAATACCAGCGCCAATTGGTCCAGCGTTCGATTGAAAACCGCTTGCCGTTTTTGAGCTTTGCCAACATGCACTTCATTTCGGCCAAAAAACGCCAAGGATTGGGGCCTGTTTGGGCGTCGATCGTTCAGGCGCACAAGTCGGCCATGTGCAAAATGAGCACGCCGATTTTGACCCGACTGCTGTTGGAGGCGGTGCAGTTTCAAAGTCCTCAGCGCGGTGGCATGTTCCGTCCCAAGCTGCGTTATGCCCACCAAGGGGGGATGAACCCACCGGTGATCGTGATCCACGGCAACTCGCTCGAGCACGTGACCGATACCTACAAGCGATTTTTGGAAGGGCGCTTTCGCAAAGCCTTTAACTTGTCGGGCACACCGTTGCGCATCGAGATGAAAACATCCACCAACCCGTATGCCGACAAGGAATCCAGTTGAGAATTGAGGAAATTGCCGTTTCCTCGAAATCAGCACTTGACCGTGTGGTAAGGTCGTGGCTTTCAAACTTCTGAACACGGAGAATATCGTGAGCAACAAAGGTCAACTTTTGCAAGACCCCTTTTTGAATGCACTGCGCCGCGAGCACGTGCCCGTCTCGATTTACCTCGTCAATGGCATCAAGTTGCAAGGTCAGATCGAATCATTCGACCAGTATGTGGTGCTCTTGCGCAACACCGTGACCCAAATGGTCTACAAACACGCCATTTCGACCATCGTTCCTGGTCGTTCTGTGACTTTCAGCACGCCCGAAACGGGTGAAATCACCGCTTGATGCGGTTTTTACCCGGCCGGCGGTTTGAGTCCTCGGCCGCAGGTTGCTGACATTGTCTGAAACATCTTCCCGCCCACCTGCGCCGACCTTATTGGTCGGCGTTGACTTTGGCCTGCCGCATTTTGACGCGGACCTGCAGGAGCTGGGTTTGTTGGCTGAATCCGGCGGACTCCAACCTGTTGCTCGGTTGACCTGCAAGCGTAAAGCACCTGATCCGGCTCTGTTTGTTGGCAGTGGTAAAGCTGACGAGATCAAGGCACTCGCCCTGATGCATGGGGCCGTCGAGGTTTTGTTTGACCAGGCTTTAAGTCCCGCGCAGCAGCGCAATCTGGAGCGCCACATTGGTCTACCGGTCAATGACCGTACTTTGCTGATTCTGGAAATCTTTGGCCAGCGTGCGCGCAGCCATGAGGGTAAATTGCAAGTCGACTTGGCCCGTCAGCAGTACCTGAGCACCCGCCTGGTTCGCCGCTGGTCGCACTTGGAGCGGCAAAGCGGCGGCATCGGCATGCGCGGTGGTCCGGGGGAAACGCAAATTGAGCTGGACCGTCGAATGATCAACGACTCGATCAAGCGCATCAAGGAGCGTTTGGTCAAAGTCAAAAAACAGCGCAACACCCAGCGCCGCCAACGTGAGCGGCGTGACACATTCAATATTTCTTTGGTGGGCTACACCAACGCGGGGAAATCAACTTTGTTCAACGCCTTGGTCAAGGCGCGCGCCTACGCGGCCGACCAGTTGTTTGCGACGCTGGACACCACCACCCGTCAACTCTATTTAGGTGAGGCGGGCCGCTCGGTGTCTTTGTCGGACACGGTGGGCTTTATCCGCGATCTGCCGCACGGCTTGGTTGAGGCTTTTCAAGCCACCTTGCAGGAAGCGACAGAAGCTGATTTGCTGTTGCACGTGGTGGACGCATCCAACCCTGATTTTCCCGAGCAGATGTCCGAGGTGCAAAAAGTCTTGGCCGAGATCGGCGCCGACACGGTACCGCAGTTGCTGGTGTTCAACAAGCTCGATGCTCTGGAGCCTGAGCGCTATCCCTTGCAAATGCAAGACCAATATGAGCAAGACGGCGTGGCCGTGCCTCGTGTATTTTTGAGCGCCCAATCCGGTAAGGGCCTTGACCTTTTGCGTTCAGCCTTGTCCGATATCGTCAAGGTGGCATTACCCCCAGTGGTTCAAGAACCTGCAGATCCCCGTGACATGACCCGGGAATATCCGGGTGATCTGCCTTGAAGTTCCTTCGAATTCGGCACAATGCGGATTCGTCATTCTGACAAAGACTTTTCACCATGAATTTTTCCCTGCCAACCCTGCGATGGTCTTTGCTTCCGGCAAAGATCCGAGGCATGTTTAATCTGAATGACCCACGATGGGGTCGCGACGACGACAAATCAACGCCTGACGCAGGTCGCCCCGGTTCTGGCGATCTGCCTCCACCACCTCCCGGCCCTAAACCGGAGGCATGGCAGCAACCCAAGGGGCAAGCACCCCAACAGAGCGGCCCCCCCGACCTGGATGAGCTGTGGCGTGACTTCAACCGCAAACTGGGGCAGTTGTTTGGTGGCAAAGGCGGGCCTCAAGGTCCCCAAGGTTCTGGCGGCAACTCCGGTGGTCCCGGTATGCCGGTTTTCTTCAAGAACCTCGGCCTCGGGGTCATTTTGGCGGCTGCATTGTTGGTCTGGTTGGGCACGGGTTTCTTCATCGTGCAAGAAGGCCAGCAAGCCGTGATCACCCAGTTTGGCAAATACCACTCCACCGTGGGTGCGGGTTTCAACTGGCGCATGCCTTACCCTATTCAGCGTCACGAATTGGTGTTTGTGACTCAAATCCGCTCGGTGGACATTGGCCGCGACAACATCATCAAAGCCACAGGCTTGCGTGAGTCGGCTATGCTGACCGAAGACGAGAACATCGTCGAGATCAAGTTTGCGGTGCAATACCGCCTGAACGATGCCCGAGCTTATCTGTTCGAAAGCCGCAACCCCACTGAGGCAGTCGTTCAATCCGCCGAGACTGCTGTGCGTGAGGTTGTGGGCAAGATGAAGATGGATTCGGCGTTGGCCGAAGAGCGCGACCAGATTGCGCCCCGGGTACGCGAAAAAATGCAGACCATTTTGGATCGCTACAAGGTGGGCATCGAAGTGGTGGGTATCAACTTGCAGCAAGGCGGCGTGCGTCCTCCTGAGCAAGTTCAAGCAGCTTTCGACGATGTGCTGAAAGCGGGCCAAGAGCGTGAGCGGGCCAAAAACGAAGCGCAGGCTTATGCCAACGACGTGATACCTCGTGCTGTGGGCGCGGCCTCGCGCCTGAAAGAGGAGGCTGACGCTTACCGTGAGCGCATCGTGGCGCAAGCCGAGGGTGATGCCCAACGTTTCAAGACCATCTTGCCCGAGTACCAGAAGGCCCCGCAAGTCATGCGCGACCGGATGTACACCGATACTATGCAGCAGATTTACAGCAACGTGACCAAAGTGCTGGTGGACAGCAAACAGGGCTCCAACATGCTGTATTTGCCACTCGACAAAATCATGCAGCAGGTCAGCGCAGTGACCCCGCCAGCAGCGGATGTGCCTGCTGCTGCAACAGCACCTGCCGCCGCTGTCAATGGGGCTGTGGACACACGTTCACGTGACTTGCAGCGTTCGCGTGACCGCGATCCACGATAAGGATAAAGAAAATGAATCGCATTGGATTGTGGATTTCGACTTTGCTGGTGGCCTTTGTGCTGTTCAGCTCCACCGTGTTTGTGGTGGACCAACGCCAATTTGGCGTGGTCTATGCCTTGGGTCAGATCAAGGAAGTGATCACCGAGCCCGGCTTGCACTTCAAGTTGCCGCCCCCGCTGCAAAACGTCAATTACATCGACAAGCGTTTGCTGACACTGGACAGCCCGGACAACGAACCCATGCTGACGGCTGAAAAGCAGCGCGTGGTGATCGATTGGTATGTGCGTTGGCGCATTGCAGACCCACAGGCTTACATCCGTAACGTGGGCTTGGACGAAAAGTCCGGCACCAACCAACTCAACCGTGTGGTCCGCAACGCCTTTCAAGAGGAAATCAACAAGCGCACCGTCAAGGAATTGTTGTCCCTTAAACGTGAAGAGTTGATGGACGATGTCAAGGCCGCTGTGTTGCTGGTCGTCAAAGGGGCCAAGCCTTGGGGCGTGGATGTGGTCGATGTGCGTATCACCCGCGCTGACTATGTCGACACCATCACAGAGTCGGTCTACCGCCGCATGGAGGCCGAGCGCAAGCGCGTGGCCAACGAGTTGCGTTCGACCGGTGGTGCAGAGGGCGAAAAAATCCGCGCTGACGCAGACCGCCAGCGTGAAGTGACCGTGGCGAATGCGTACCGTGAAGCCCAAAAAATCAAAGGGCAGGGCGATGCCCAAGCGGCACGGCTTTATGCCGAGTCATTTGGTCGCGACCCCCAGTTTGCGCAGTTTTATCGCAGCCTTGAGGCTTACAAATCCAGCTTCAACAGCAAGAGCGACGTGATGGTGCTCGATCCTGGCAGTTCCGAGTTTTTCAAAGGAATGCGTGGCTCTGCGAGCAACACGCCACCCCGAAAGTAAGCCTTGCTCGAAACCCTCCTGTTCGCGGTGGGCCTGATGCTCATCTTGGAGGGGCTGATGCCCATGGTGGCGCCAGACCGCTGGCGCCGTCTGTTTGAGCAGATCTTGAAACTCGAAGAAGGGCAAATCCGTTTCTTCGGCATGTTCATGGTCCTGACGGGATTGCTGCTGTTCTGGCTTGTTTCCTGAACCGAATCCCGGAAACTGGCTTGCAAGCCAGTAAAATCTCGTTTTTAACAGTCCCCCTCTATTCACATGTCTGCTTGGGTCCTTCCGGATCACATTGCCGATGTCTTGCCTTCCGAGGCACGCCACATCGAAGAACTCCGTCGCGAACTGCTTGATACGGCCCGTAGCTATGGTTACGAGTTGGTCATGCCGCCGCTGCTCGAGCATTTAGAGTCCTTGCTGACCGGCACGGGCGAAGCGTTGGACTTGCAGACCTTCAAACTGGTCGACCAGCTTTCTGGTCGCACTTTGGGCTTGCGTGCCGACACCACGCCCCAAGTGGCTCGCATCGATGCCCATTTGTTGGGCCGTTCAGGTTTGACACGTCTTTGCTACTGCGGTCCCGTTGTACACACCCGTCCGTCGCGCCCACACGCCACCCGTGAGCCTTTGCAGCTGGGCGCCGAGATCTATGGCCATGCCGGACCGGAAGCCGATCTCGAGGTTCTGCAGTTGGCCTTGGACAGCCTGCGAGCCGCCCGTGTGAGCGGTTTGCAGGTGGATTTGGCCGACGCCCGCATTGTCAACAGCCTTTTGCTGGCCGAAGATATTTCCGAGACATTGCGCCATGACATCCACGCGGCATTGGCCACCAAGGACGGCAGCGCCATCGATCGCTTGACGGCCGATTTCGCTCCTGCTCACCGTGATGGTTTGCGCGCCCTGGTCAATTTGTATGGCGATGCCACTGTTCTGGACAAGGCGCTCGAGTGCCTGCCACAGACGCCAGAGATCACCGAAGCCCTGAGCCAGTTGCGTTGGTTGGCAGCTCAGATTTCGGGGGCAGCCATCAGTTTTGACCTGGGTGATTCGCGGGGCTACGCTTATTACAGCGGCATGCGCTTTGCCATCTATGCCAAAGGCGCAGCGGATGCGCTGGCCCGAGGTGGCCGCTACGATGGTGTGGGCGCAGTGTTTGGTCACCGCATCGACCGTGATCGTCCCGCCGTGGGTTTCAGCCTCGATCTGAAAGAATTGGTGTCCGCTGTGACGCCTTTGGCGCTGCGTGCAGCCATCCGTGCACCTTGGGGCAATTGCGCCAGTTTGCGTGCGGCCATTGTCGGTTTGCGCGAGCGTGGCGAAACCGTCGTGTGTGTCCTGCCGGGGCACGAAAGTGAAGTAGACGAATTCCATTGCGACCGAGAGCTGGTTGAGGCGGCGGGTCAATGGTTGGTACAGGCTCTTTGAGAAAGAACATTTCAAGCATGAATATGAAGCAAGGCCGCAACGTGGTCGTCGTGGGTACCCAGTGGGGCGACGAGGGCAAAGGCAAACTGGTCGATTGGCTGACCGAAAGCGCCCAAGGCGTGGTGCGTTTCCAGGGCGGACACAACGCAGGTCACACCTTGGTGATCAACGGCGTGAAAACCGCTTTGCATCTGATCCCCAGTGGCATCATGCGAGCAGGTGTCAAGTGCTACATCGGCAACGGCGTGGTCTTGTCCGTGCCCA
>JAGNVG010000147.1 GCA_017986605.1 Limnohabitans sp. | reverse complement strand
ACGGTGATTTCCACATCGCCGTTGGTGCGTTGCTTGACCAGCTCGGCCAGCTTCAGCGCGGCGGCGTGTTGGCCATCGGTCGTGTTGACCGCGTGGCCCATTTTCAGGTTGAACTTGGCAGCGTAAGCGCTGGAGCCGACGGCGGCCACGAGGCAGGCGAGAAGGATGCGGGAAATTTTCATGGTTTTGTCTCCTGGTTGAAAAAGGTCTGTCGAAAAAAATCAATCGGTGGGCAGCGCGTATTCGTCAGCGCTGAAGACGGTGTGAAACACAGTGCCATCGAACATGGCAATCAGATCTTTGGACACTTCGCGACTTTCCAGGCGCACCGCCGAGGCCAAGGCGATCTCAATCGACTCGCGGCTGGGGTAGCGCACCGACAGCACCATGCCGAAGTGTGGATCGCTCACGTCGCTTTCGACTTGGCGCAGCACACGCACTTCTTGCGCGCCCGGAAAGCGCGTCCACAGGGGGACGAGTTTTTCGCGGATGTAGCGGTTGAAAGCGTCTTCCATGCCCGGTTTGACGTTGCCTTGGAAAAATGCACAGCGGATGAACATGGCGGACTTTCTAAAAATTCAGAGGGCAGGATGCAGGCGTGCCTGCAAAGCCTGAAGGGCCAGCTGGACCATGTCCTGAACGGGCTCGGTGATGGGCAGGCGGATGACATCGGTCTCATCCGTCTGGGGTTTTTCAAGTGTGCGGAACTGGCTGTCGAGCAAGCCCGGCTGCATGTAGTGGCCCACGCGTTGGTGCATGCGCTTTTGAATTAACTCAAAATCGCCGTCAAGGAAAACAAAACACACATCACCCGCTTGTTCGCGAATGCGGTCACGGTAGACCCGCTTGAGTGCAGAGCACGCCACCACACGGCCTGGCGCATCCGCTTGTGACAGGTAATGGCCAATCCGGTCCAGCCAAGGCCAGCGGTCGGCGTCTTCCAGGGCAATGCCCGAGCGCATCTTGGCCACACTCTCGGGCAGATGCAGATCGTCGCCGTCGACCATGTGCAAGCCCAAGCTCTCGCCCAAGGCGGTGGCCATGGTGGACTTGCCGCAACCAGAGACCCCCATGACGACGAGGCGCAAAGTTGGTGTGCTCATGTCGGTGCGGGGCGTGCGGGCCAAAGTCACTTCACCAGCGCTGCGCATTCGGGCACGGGCGTGCGCAAAGGCTGACCCGATGTGCCAGCCTGCATGTTGGCAAAAGCCAGATCGGCCATGGCTTGGCGTGTTTCGGTGGTGGCGCTGGCCATGTGCGGGGTCAGCACCACGTTGTGCATGCTCCAGAGCGCCTCGGGCACATTCGGCTCGTTGGCAAACACGTCCAGACCCGCACCTGCAATGGTGCCGTTTTGCAGAGCGGCGATCAGGGCTTGCTCATCGACCACGCTGCCGCGTGCCACGTTGATCAAAAAGCCACGTGGGCCCAAGGCCTTCAGCACCTCGGCGTTGATCAGGTGTTTGGTGCCTGCTCCGCCGGGCGTGATGACCACCAAAAAATCCACATTCGCGGCCAGCTCGGCAGGCGTTGCAAAGAATTTGAAGCCGGAATCGGGCTTTTCCGAACGGGCGGTGTACGCGATCGACATGCCAAAACCGCTGGCGCGCCGGGCAATGGCTTTGCCAATGCGGCCCAAGCCCACGATGCCCAGTCGTGCCCCCGAGACCTTGCGGCCCAGAGCGATGGGGCCACTGGGCCACTGGCCTGCGCGCACAAACTGGTCTGCTTGAGGAATGGTGCGACCCACCGACAGCACCAGGCCCATGGCCAGATCGGCCACATCGTCGGTCAGCACATCGGGCGTGTGGGTGACAGGGATGCCGTGCTCGATGGCGGCGGCCACATCGACGCCGTCGTAGCCCACGCCAAACACCGACACCACTTTGGCGTTCGTCACTTGCGCCAACAGGCTGCGAGGCACGCTGGCCTCACCCGTGCCGGCCACGCCCACAATGCGCGGGGCGAGCGCGGCAAAAGCGGTCGGGTCGATGATGTGGGTGCGGTCATGCACGGTGTAAACCGACTCCAGCGCTTGCTGGTAGAAGGGGTGGAGCTTGGCCACCGCCAGCACATCGGGTTTGGACACGTCACTCTCCAGTCGGATACAAGTTTTGGACAGCGCTGTCCAAGAAATTCAAAAAAAAGCCGGTGCCAAGATTTTCTTGTTCTCATCGTGAATTAGGGTTTTCCACGAATCGCTCAAAACTTCGCTCCCAACTTTGGGATAGCGCTATCCTATCGACTGCTGCACCGAACTTTTCTCCGGATTAACCCTTGTCCAACGCTTCTGACCTTTCGCCCAAGCCACTCAAGAGCCACCGCGCCACTGGCCGCGTCACCCTGAGTGATGTGGCTCGCGCCGCAGGCGTCAGCCCCAGCACCGTCTCGCGTGCCCTGCGCGGCGAAAGGGCCGTGGACCCGGCCTTGATCGAGCGGGTGCAAGCGGTGTCCGACCGGCTGGGCTACGTGCCCGACCCAGCAGCCCGCGCGCTCGCCTCGCAACGCAGCAACCATGTGGCGATCCTGATCCCGCTGTTGTCGAACGCCTTGTTTGTGGACCTGCTCGACGCGGCCCAGAAAACCCTGCGGGCGGGCGGGTACCAGACCCTGATGGGCGTGACCCACTACGACGCCAGTGAAGAAGAGCAGCTGCTGCGTGAGCAACTGCTGCACCGCCCCGCAGGCCTCTTGGTCACGGGGTTGGACCACAACCCGGCCACGCGCAAACTCATGGCCAGCAGCCAAGTGCCCTGTGTGCACCTGATGGATTTGCCCGCCGCAGACCATGACGATGCCCCGTACTGCGTGGGTTTTCGCCAGACCGATGCGGGTGCGGCCATGACGCGGCATTTGTTGCAGACGGGGCGCAAGCGCATTGCGTTTGCGGCTGCGCAGCTGGACCCGCGTGTGATGCAACGCCTGTACGGCTGGCGCACCGCTTTGCAAGAAGCCGGGCTTTACGAGCCCACGCTGGAGTTTTTGAATCCCGCCCCTTCGTCACTGGCCTTGGGTGGTGTGCTGTTTGAGCAAATCATGCAGCAGCGCCCCGCAGTGGATGCCATCTTTTTTTGCAATGACGATTTGGCACAAGGGGCCTTGATGGCCGCGCTGCGTCTGGGCATCGATGTGCCAGAGCAAGTGGCGATTGCGGGTTTCAACGACCTGACCGGCAGCGACCAGATGCTTCCCCCGTTGACCACCGTGCGAACGCCGCGCGCGCAAATCGGGCATGCCGCTGCCGAAATGCTTCTGTGCCTGATGCGTGGTGAAACGCCGCCCGAGGCACAGCTGGATTTGGGGTTTGACATCCTGCAGCGTCAAAGCAGCTGAGAGGGCAGGGCCTTGGGGTGGCGATCAAGCGCACCCCCGGGCTTACTCATCGCGGGCCGTGCAGCACGTTGATCAAGGCTTCGCCACGACTCAGTCGACCAATGTTTTCAGCCAAGGTTTGCTGGCGGCGTTGCACTGTGCCTGCGGTCCAGCCCGACATGTGGGGCGTCATCAACACGTTGTCGAGCGCCGCAAAGTCGTACTGAGATGGCGCGCATTCGGCTTGAGTGGGTGCGGGGTACTGGTACCAGGTGTCGATGACCGCACCCCCGATTTGGCGTGTGGCCAGCGCATCGTAGAGCGCCTTTTCTTCGATCACCGCACCACGTCCCACGTTCATCAGCACCGCATCGGGCCGCATGGCGGCGATCGCCCGCGCATCCACCAAGCCTGTCGTGTTGCTGGTCAGCGGCAGGCTCACCAGCACGGTGTCGGCCGAGCCCATGAAGTCGTGCAGCGCGTCGAGGGGCCAGCTTTGGTCAACACTGGGGTGCGGCACCGTGCTGCGGTTGGCCACATGCACCCGCATACCAAAGGCCTTGGCGCGCAGCGCCACGGTCTGGGCAATGTGTCCAAAACCCAGCAGCCCGATCGTTTGCGAGCCCAGTTCTGTACGTAAAGTGGCGTTGCGACCCGCCCAATAAGTCCATTGCTGTTGGCGCAAGTCTTCGTCGGCACGGGCGAGCGGCACATGGCGCATCAGCAGGGCCGCCATCACGTATTCGGCGATGGCGTTTTCGTGGCCAAAGCAATTGGCCAGTGAGCACGACGCAGGCAACAAGGCGGTGTTGACCGCATCGGTGCCAGCTGCTGGCGCGTGGAACAGCCGCGCTTTGAGCGGCACTGGCATGCTGTCGTTCAGCTTGATGCCGATCACCACGTCGGCGCTTTCGTAATGGGCACGCTCCCCCGGCTGTTCCAGCCCATCGCTCAGATCGATGATGTGGTGTTCCGGCGCGATCAGTTGTTCAAAGCCCTGACGAAAATTGGCCGCGTTTTGTCCGTGGAAAACGATTTTTAAGGGCATGGGGGTCCTGTTGTCTCTGGGTTGAGTGCCGTGTGTCTGCACACTGGTTTGGGCAAACTATGCCAGAGCGCTGCCAGCCAAGGGGAGGGGGCCTGTTGGCTGGGCGACAATCGTGCTTTCATTTTGATGGACGAACGCCCCACCATGACCCAGCTGAAAAAAGCCATTCTCTTCACCGATGTGGATGGCCGTGCCCGTTTTCGTGACGAATTTGTGCCCTTGACCGAAGGCACCCCACAAAGCCAGTTGTCGGCCCTGATGGCTGCCACGGGATGCCAGTTGCGCCAAAGCCCGGTGGGTTTTCGCAGCACTTTCCATTGCACTGGTCACCCGCAGTGGTTGTTTGTGTTGGGCGGGCAAATGGAGATTTTTTTGCAAGACGGCAGCTCGCGCATTTTTGGGCCGGGTGAGTTTTTCTATTCGGCCGACACCTTGCCCGAAGGCGCCACGTTTGACGCCGCCGTGCACGGGCACTGGAGCCGACAGGTCGGC
>JAGNVG010000042.1 GCA_017986605.1 Limnohabitans sp. | reverse complement strand
GCTTTGGGGTTGCTGCAAACGCGCACACGCCACGTGGGCCAAAGAAGGCTTTTGGGCATCAACATCGCGCTGACCGTGTTCACACTGGTGGGCGTGGTCCAGCAATGGCGGCACACGCCCTGGTTGGCGCTGGGCCTGCTCAGCTGGGCGGCCAGCTGCGCTGTGGTGGCTTGGGGCCTGGGGCAAGGTGCAGCCCCAGCAGGGGCCGACTACAACGCGGAAACCCGCCGCTTCACCGTGCCCGGCAGCTGGCTGCCGCTGGGCTTGTTCATGGCGATCTTTGCCTGCAAGTTTGCGGTGGGCATGCTGAGCGCCACCGCGCCAGAGGCATTGCACAGCATGCAAGCTGCCATCGGCATCAGCGCCTTGTATGGTTTGTTCTCGGGGCTGCTCAACGCCCGGGCTCTGCGCCTCTTGAAACTGCAATGACCCCCAGCCCATGACCCAAGCCCTAAAAGCCCTAAAAACCCTCACCCGCTGGGCTTGCAGCCTGACCGTGCTGGCCGCCAGCGCCAGCCAGGCCCAAGTGCCCAGCGTGGGCCTGCGCCAGATCCAGGCGGGCGGCATGCCCATCACCCTGGTCTACCCCACAGCAGCAGCGCCCCAAACCATGACTTATGGCGCGTTCACGATTCAAGTCGCCAGCAACGCTGCGCCTTTGGCGGCCCCTGCATCAGCGGCATCGGGCAAGCGGGCGCTGATCGTCTTGTCGCACGGCACCGCAGGCAGCGCCCTGCCCGACCACGCGCTGGCCGCCACACTGGCCCGCGCCGGTTTTGTCGTGGCCCAGCCTGAACACCGGGGCGACAACTGGCAAGACTTCAGCCGCGCCGGACCCGAGAGCTGGAAAACCCGCCCGCAAGACGTGAGCGACACCATCGACGCTGTGGCGCGTGACCCGGTGCTGGCTGCGCTGGTGGACACCCGCCGCGTGGGCGTGCACGGCATGTCGGCAGGTGGCGTGACCGGCCTGACGTTGGCTGGGGCGCAGTGGCGCATGCTCCATCTGGTGCAGCACTGCGCACAGCATCAGAGCGAAGACATCGGCTTTTGCCTGAACGGGCTGGCTGGACAGCCTTGGCCCCAACTGCTGCGCAAAACGCAATTCTTCCTAGCGCGGCTTGTGACAGAAAGCAGCGCACCCGACCACCTGAAAGTGCTGCACGGCGGCAAAGGCCCAACCCACACAACAGGGCAAGACCTCGACCCCCGACCCGACCCCCGCATTGCCGCCGTCAGCCTGGCCGTGCCTGTGGGCACCATCTTCACCGCCGAAAGCCTCTCTCGCATCCGCATCCCCGTGGGCCTGACCACGGCGGACAGTGACGGTGTGCTGCTGCCCCGCTATCACAGCCGACATGTTTTGCAACACTGCCACCCCTGCACCACCCTGAGCAACCACCCGCAAGCGGGCCACTTTGACTGGCTCTCCCCCTGGCCTGCCAGCGTGGCGCAAACCGTGGCGGCCACTCAAATGCGTGGCGGCTTGCCCAACCCCGCCTTCACCGACGCCGACCGCCAAAAGGCCTTTGACCAGATCGCGTTATTCTTCAAGCAAAAGCTCTGAGCACCGCATGACTTCATCCCCCCTCTTCGCCTGGCTGCCTGCCGAGCACCGCAAACCCTTGCTGCAACGCCTGCTGATTGTTTGGTGCATCGCCTTGCTCATTGCCTTGGGCAATTGGGCTGCACACGAAGAAACACACCAAACCTTTGACAAAGCACTGGTCTACGCTTACGCCATCTCGACCTTCATCTGGCTGCTGACCGATGTGCCGCGCTTTGTGTTCAAGCGCCTGCTGCAGATCCAAGCGCCCCATTACTGGCCTCCTGCCCTGCCCGCCACACTCATGCTGCTGGTGGGCATTCCGCTGGGCTATGTGCTGGGCACGCTCGTGGGCGATGCTTATGCGGGCTGGTCCACCTGGGATTTGTGGCACTTCAACCCTGGGCGATTCAAGGGCATGTTGGTCTCTTCCGTCGCCATCAGCGCCGCCTTTGTCGCTTATTTCTACCAACGCGGCAAGGCCGAATCCTTGGCCAACCAGGTCACACAGGCGCAGCTCATGCTGCTGCAATCGCAGCTGGAGCCGCACATGCTGTTCAACACGCTGGCGCATTTGCGGGCGCTGATCGGACACGACTCGGCACGCGCCCTGACCATGCTCGACCACCTGAACGACTACCTGCGCACCACGCTGCAGGGTTCGCGCCAACCGCTGCACCCGCTGACAGATGAGTTTGCTCGCCTGCACGACTACCTCAGCCTGATGGCGATCCGCATGGGCCCCCGCTTGACGTTTGAGCTGAACTTGCCCGAAGGGCTGGGCAAAACCCTGGTGCCCAGTTTCATCTTGCAGCCCTTGGTGGAAAACGCCATTCGCCACGGACTCGAGCCCCAAGTGGCTGGCGGACACATCGCGTTGAAGGCGTTCGTGCTGTTGGATGAACTCAAGCTCTCCGTGACTGACAACGGCTGCGGCATCAGCGATCTGGTGATGGCCCAAGTCAACGATGGAGAACCGGCGGCCGACAACACCGCGTCTTGGGGTTTGGCCCATGTGCGCCAACGCCTGAACGCCTTGTATGGCCAGCGCGCCCGGCTCAACTGCTCAAGAAGATCCCCGACAGGCGGCACCTACATGCAAGTGAGCTTGCCGTACACCTTCACACCCGACTGAGCCCATGAACACCCGGCCCACCGCCCTGATCGCCGAAGACGAAGCCCTGCTGGCGCAAACCCTCCAGCAAGAGCTGCACAGCCTGTGGCCCGACTTGCACATCCTGGCCACCGCAGGTGACGGCCTGAGCGTCGTCAACCTGGCCCTGCAGCACGCGCCCAATGTGCTGTTTTTGGACATCCGCATGCCCGGCCAAAGTGGGCTGGAAGCCGCTGCGGCGCTGGCCGACGAATGGCCTGATCACGCCGCTTTTCCGCTGCTCGTGTTTGTGACGGCCTACGACCAATACGCCATTCAAGCTTTCGACGCACAAGCCATCGACTACGTGCTCAAGCCCGTGCGCACAGACCGCCTGGCCAAAACCGTGGCCCGACTGCAAGCCGCCCTGCGACAACCCAGCCGCGACAACCGCGAGCAGCAAGACCAAGTGCTCATGCAGCTTCGCGCACTGCTGCATGCCCCCACGACCGAAAAAAACCAGCCCCACCTGCAACTGCTGCAAGCGAGCGTGGGCAACCAACTGCGCATGGTGCCGGTGGAGGAAGTGCTGCGCCTGGAAGCCGCCGACAAATACGTGCGTGTGTTCACCCAGGACGGCGGCGAAGTGCTGCTGCGCACCCCGCTCAAGGAACTCATGCAACGGCTTGACACACAGGTCTTTTGGCAAATCCACCGGGGCAGCGTGGTCCGCGCCACCGCCATTGAATCCGTCAGCCGCGACGAATCAGGGCGTCTGAGCTTGCGGCTCAAAGGCCAGCCCGACCGGCTCGCGGTCAGCCGCCTTTACGCGCACCTGTTCAAAGCCATGTGAGCCGCCTCGCCAGCCGAGGCCCCCACATCAACGGTGCCCGTCGCCGTGAAACCCCGGTCTGCGGCGGTCATCTCGGCGATCATCGCGGCGGTCATCTCGCCGCTCAACCCGACGGCCATCGCTGCGCTCGACCCGGTGCTCGTGCGCATGGTTCCAGCCCGGCATAGGGCTATGCACCAAAGGCGCATAAACCACACGGGGCGGTGGCGGTGGTGGTGGCACATAAACCACGCGGGGTGGTGGTGCATAAACCACCCGAGGTGGCGGCGCATAAATCACCGGCCCGGGCAACCCGATCTGCGCATGCACCGGAAAGTGCCCGACGCGAGAATGCACAGCCACCGAGGGCTCGATGAACACCGGATGGGCGCACCCCACCTGAATCAAGCCCATGCCCAGCACACCCAGCAGCGCCATGGCTCTGGAAAACGACGGTTTGAACGACAAACGCATGACAAACACCCTCTGATCACGTTGGCTTTTCTTGAAAGCGGGCTCCCTGCACCTAAAGCGCGGCAGCCCTGTGATCGGTGCACCGCCAATGCTTTACAGTGGTTTCCATTCGTAACGGCGCTGTCAACATCGTGTGCCACACTGCGAAGGCTTCTTCATCACGATGGTCAAACACATTTAATAAATGAATACTTTGTAGTCATTTAAATGGTTTTCATCTTTACAATTTCCGGTTTCTACGGAACTCACTGACATGAAAAAACTCTTACTCGTTTCTTTGGCCACCCTGTCCCTGACCGCATGCGTGCAAGAAGAATCACGCACCCTGCCCATCCAAAAAGTCGAATCGGCAGCCCGCCCGCACATGGGTGTTCGCGTGCCCGTGTCGGTGGGCAAGTTTGACAACCGCTCCTCATTCATGCGCGGTGTGTTCTCCAACAACGAAGACCGCATGGGCAGCCAAGCGCAAACCATCTTGGTCACGCACCTGCAGCAAAGCCTGCGCTTCAATGTGCTCGACCGCTCTGTCATGAGCGAGATCAAACAAGAAGCCGAGTTCAAAAAACAAAGCCAAAACATCAAAGGCGCCGACTACGTGGTCACCGGTGACGTGACCGAATTTGGCCGCAAAGACGTCGGCGACCGCCAACTGTTTGGCATCTTGGGCCGTGGCAAAACACAAATTGCCTACGCCAAAGTCAACCTCAACATCGTCAACACCCTCACCTCAGAAGTGGTGTTCTCCTCTCAAGGCGCGGGCGAATACAGCCTGTCCGAGCGCGAAGTCATTGGCTTTGGCAGCACTGCAGGCTATGACGCCACCCTGAACGGCAAAGTGCTGGACTTGGCCATCCGTGACGCCGTGAACAACCTGGTCAGCGGCATCGAAAACGGCGCATGGCGTCCAGCCCTGTGAGCCGCACCATGAGCACACTCACACAAGCGAGCACACGCATGCCCACCCGCATCAAAACCCTGGCCCTGCTGGCCACCCTGCTGGCCCTGACAGGCTGCGCCAACAAAGCACCACCGCCGCTGTACGGCTGGAACGGGTACGAGAAAAACCTCGACACCTACTTCCGTGGTGACCGCGAAAGCCTGGACACCCAGGCCAAGCAAATGGAAGACAACCTGCAAAAAATCCGCGCCGCAGGCCAAGCCACACCACCGGGCTACCAAGCTCACCTGGGCTTGCTGCATGGCAAGCAAGGTGACCTGGCCCGCTTCCAGCAGCACCTGCAAGCCGAAAAAGAACAATTCCCGGAGTCTGAAACCTTTGTGAATTTCTTGCTGCGTAAATTCAAAACCAAATAAGCCCAGCCTCCGACATGAAAAACTCTCTCAAACTCGTGGCCGCTGCGTTGGCCGTGGTGGTGCTCAGCGGTTGCGCTGTCAAGCCGCCCGTCCCTTACGACTACACCGAATACAAACTCAGCAACCCCAAGTCCATCTTGGTGCTGCCGCCCGTCAACAAAACACCCGAAGTCCGTGCGCCCTACAGCATGCTGGCCCAGGTGACCTTCCCTCTGGCCGAATCGGGTTACTACGTGTTGCCCGTTTCGCTGGTTGACGAAACCCTGAAAGAAAACGGCGTCACCCAAGCCCAAGACGCACACGAGCTGCCCAGCGCCAAACTGCGCGAGATTTTTGGTGCCGATGCAGCGCTCTACATCACCATGACCAAATACGGCACGGTCTATCAGGTGCTGGACAGCAACACCACCGTCTCGGCAGAAGCCCGCTTGGTTGACCTGAAAACCGACAAAGTCCTCTGGACCGGCACCGCCACGGCCAGCACCGCTGAGCAGCAAAACCAAAACCAAGGTGGCTTGGCAGGCATGCTCATCACCGCCATCGTCAAGCAAATCGTGGGCACGGTCACCGACCAAAGCCACCCCATGGCTGGCCTGGCCAGCCAGCGCCTGCTGTCTGCCGGGCGTTTGAACGGCATGCTGCACGGCCCCCGCTCGCCGCACTACAACAAAGAGGCCGACAAACCTCGCTGATCCGATGACCCGAGTCGGCGCTGCGCAAGCGGTGCCGTCAAACGGGTGGTCGGCCCCCGGTGGTGTGCAAAGCACCACTGGGGGAAATCAGCCGACAAAACAGCCTCAACACAGCGCCTGCACCCCCTAAAATCAAGCGCTATGACCGCCTCCACCCCCAAAGCCCCCGAATCCAACAACGCTGCTGAACACAAAGTCAGCAACTTCCTGCGCCAAATCATCGAAAAAGACATCGAGCAAGGCACCTACGCCAGCCGCCGCTGGGCAGGCAGCCCGGGTGATGCCGCGCACCACGCTGCGGGCGAGCCCGACCCGGCCAAGATCCGCACCCGCTTTCCGCCCGAGCCCAACGGCTATTTGCACGTGGGCCACGCCAAAAGCATCTGCATTAACTTTGGGCTGGCCAAGGAATACGGCGGCGTGTGCCACCTGCGCTTTGACGACACCAACCCCGAAAAAGAAGACACCGAATACGTCAACAGCATCATCGACGCCGTGAAGTGGCTCGGCTTTGACTGGGCGCAATTGGGCCAAGCCGCTGGCAGCGCCGCGCCCTACCAGGCCAGCGACTACTTCGACTTCATGTACCGCGCCGCCGAGGCCTTGATCGAAGCTGGCCACGCTTATGTGGACGAACAAAGCGCCGAAGACATGCGCGCCAACCGAGGCGACTTTGGCAAGCCCGGCGTGGACAGCCCATTCCGCAGCCGCACCGTTGCAGAAAACCTGGCGCGCTTTCGCGAAATGCGCGATGGCCAGCTGGCCGACGGCGCTGCCGTGCTGCGCGCCAAGATCGACATGGCATCGCCCAACATCAATATGCGCGACCCGGCCATCTACCGCATCCGCCGCGCCACCCACCACCACACGGGCGACACCTGGTGCATCTACCCGATGTACACCTTTGCCCACCCCATCGAAGACGCGCTGGAGCAAATCACCCACAGCATCTGCACGCTGGAGTTTGAAGACCAGCGCCCGTTTTACGACTGGCTGATGGAGCGCCTGTGCGAATGCAAGCTGCTGGCCGCGCCCAGCCCCAAACAATACGAATTTGCCCGCCTGAACCTGACCTATGTGATCACCAGCAAACGCAAGCTGGCGCAACTGGTCAATGAAGGCAAAGTCAGCGGCTGGGACGACCCGCGCATGCCGACCATCGTGGGCCTGCGCCGCCGGGGCTACACGCCCGAAAGCCTGCGCCTGTTTGCCGACCGCATTGGCGTGACCAAGAGCGACAGCTGGATCGACTACAGCACGCTCGAAGGCTGCCTGCGCGAAGACCTGGAAAACAAAGCCCACCGCGGCATGGCCGTGCTCGACCCGGTCAAGCTGGTGCTGACCAACTGGGCCGAGGCCTTTGGCAGCGACGGCTACACCGAAGCCTGCACCCAACCCGCCCTGCCACACAACGCGGTGGCCGAAGGCCAAACACCCCCAGCTGAGCGCGTGTTCAAGATCGGCAAAGAAGTGTGGATCGAGCGCGAAGACTTTGAAGAAGTGCCACCCAAGGGCTACAAAAGATTGTTCCCCGGCAACGTGGTGCGCCTGAAGGGCGGCTACGTGATCGAATGCACCGGCTGCGCACGCGACGCGGCGGGACGCGTAACAGAGGTGCACGCCAAAGTGATCCCCGGCACCAAGAGCGGCACGCCCGGCGCCGACAGCGTCAAAGCCAAAGCCGCCATCACCTGGGTGGCCGTGGCCGACGGCGTGCAAGCCGAAGTGCGCTTGTACGACCGCCTGTTTGCCGAAGCCCACCCCGATGCGGGCGGCAAAGACTTCTTGCAAAGCCTTAACCCGGACAGCTTGAAGGTCGTCACCGCGTATGTGGAGCCGTCATTGGCCGGGGCGCAGCCGGACCAGAAGTTTCAGTTTGAGCGCTTTGGGTACTTTGTGGCGGACCGCCTGGATCATGTGGCGGGAGCCAAGCCGGTGTTTAACCGGGTGACGGGGTTGAAGGACAGCTGGGGGAAGTGAATTGAGCTCACGTCCTCAAACCATCCAAATCTTCCTCCCATCCGGCGACCCACGCGGCATGCGTGTGGCCGAGATCACAACCCGCATTGTTCGTGTGATTGAGGTGCCGCGCAGCCAACTGGCCGACTTCCTGAAGATGCCAGAGGCCCACCAAGTGGGGGTGTACTTTTTGATGGGCGAATTGTCTGAGGCGGGTTTACCTCGCACTTACATCGGACAGTCAGGCAGTGTGGGTAAGCGCTTGGAGCAACACCATCAGAACAAAGATTTTTGGAACCGCGCTTTCGTGGTCATCTCGCTGACCAACAGCTTGACGCAAACGCATGCATTGTTTTTGGAATGGCTGGCTATTGCAGAAGCCACCAAGGCAGGACGTTATGGTCTAGAGAACGGCAACACCGGTTCGCAGCCCTACACACCTGCTCCGTTGCAAGCGGATTGTCATGAGATTCACGAAACCGCCGCCATTTTGTTGGCTACGTTGGGCCAGCCCATTTTTGAACCCTTGACCAGTGCCCCAACCGCTAAAGGCATCGTCGAATTGTTCTATTGCAAGGGCTCTGGTGCCGACGGTGTGGGCGAGTACACCACCGAAGGTTTTGTGGTGCACAAAGGTTCGAAGGGGCGAGCAGAGATCGTTCCTTCAATTCAGGGGACTTCTCACGAGCGCATGCGCAGCCAGTTGATTACTGAAGGCGTACTGACCGAAATCGCAGGCAGTGCTGGATCTCAGCTGGTTTTTACACGCGACCACCTGTTTTCAAGCCCCAGCACCGCCGCCATGGCAGTCATGGGCCGATCAGCCAATGGCTGGGTCGAATGGAAAACGGCATCGGGCAAGACTTTGGACGAGGTCAAGCGACAGGGTGTCATCAGTACAAATGCTGACTGACCACAAAGCGCACTGATCTGAAACAGCAACACGCCGACGCAATAAGTCGTCAACCTGTTTGCGTAACCGGGCACTGCCGGCAACCTGCGCTTTGTGCAATGCAAAGCCACCGAGCGCTACTTCCGCTGCCCACACCTACCGGAACGCAATATTGGGCCGACAGTCCACGCCCAAGGAGCTAGCGTTTCTGAGTGATCCGGGATCTGGCTTTAGCTCCAAGTCAGCAACAAAACGAACTTTACGAAACAAACAAACCATCCTAAAATAACAGGGCCAGCATGTTGTTTGCTGCTCCCGTTTCATTTGGAAATCCCATGCTTGTTCTCAAATGCAGTCAAGACAAATTGCTATCCGTCTTGCAATCAATCACTGAAATCGTTGAACGTCGTCACGTTTTGCCGCTTTTGCAAAATGTGTTGGTACGGGGCTCGACATCCGCCCAGGCGAGCTTTGTCAGTTTGCTGCGCTCATTAACGAATGCTCCCTTGGGACACCAAAAGTTCCTTGTCAAGCAAGCCGATCAAACTGAGCCACTCAATCAACAGATGGGGTTTTTCAGCGCCCAAAAGCTGAACATGCGCAACGCGCCATGAGCGTGGAAATTTGCAGAAACACACCATGAACACCCTCACCTTCCCTCTCTCTGCCATCCCAGATTTGCCCCGTGACAAAGCCAGCGGCCAAGGCCCTTATGCCTCAGAAGCGCAAACCAATGCGCTGCTGCGCTTTGGCGCGCAGTACCGGCTGCAACGCATTCAGGCTGCTGACATGATCACCACCGACGAAGCTGCCAACCTGTCGGGCACCACCCGCGTGACCATGAACGCCTGGATCAAAAGCGGCCGCTGCATTGGTGTGTCGCATCTGCGCCGGGGCTACAAGCTGCCCCGCTGGCAGTTCGAGCCGTTCATCTTTCCGGTCATCGCGCCCATGGCTGCGGCCTTGGCATCGACCGACGGCTGGCAATTGCTGGCTTTCTTGGAAAGCCCGCACCCGGCACTGGACGGCCAGTCACCCCGCACCGCACTGGAGCAAGGCACACCCGCCCAGCGCGTGATCAATCTGGCGACGGCAGAGGGGCATTAACCGCCTCTTTCCATGAAATTCAAAGACCTGCATCCACCCATCCTTGAGCTGGCCCCCGGCCAGACGTTTCACCGCGTGCAGCTGATGCGTGCGCGCAAAACCAGCGTGCGAATCAACGGCTTGTTGTTGGCACCCACCGGTTTGCAATCGGGGCGTTTTTGTTTGCCGTCCGAGGCCACGGCATATCTGGCCGACAGCGAGCACACCGCGCTCTATGAGTCGATTTTTCGGCGCGATGTGCACAGCCGCTCGCTCGACGACTTGGCCCGCAAGTCGCTGGTGACGTTCACCACCAAAGGGCGTTTGCGTTTGGCCGATGTGCGGGCGCTGGCCGAGCCCTACCCTGTGCTCCAAGCCCAACGGATCGCCATCACCCAAGCCTTTGCGCAAGAGTGCCGAGCGCAGCAACTGGACGGCATCGTGTATGCATCGGCCCAGCACCCCTTGCATGCTTGCGTTGCACTGTTCGAATCCGGCATGGCGCAGGTGAAGAAAGTCTCTTCGCTGCCGCTGATCAAGCCGGGGACACGCCAGTTACTGACTTGCGTGACCGATGCCGCCAGGCGTTCTGGTGTTCCGCTGGTGGATTTCGCTGACATGGAAGGTTAAAGCTACGCCTTTGGAAGCATTGCTTACCAAATACCAAAAATGGGCATGAACCAACCCAATTTGGGTATGCCCAACAATTCAACTCTCCGCCCATGACCACCCACCACATCACCACCCTCGAAGCCCTGCGCCAGCTCTACGGGCCCGCCAGTGAGCGTTCGCTGAAAAAAGAAATGCCGTCGCTGGACGCGCATGCGATCCGCTTCGTCGCGCTGTCGCCCTTTGTGGTGTTGGCCAGCAGCGATGCGGATGGGCACATGGACGCATCGCCTCGTGGGGGAGAGCCGGGCTTCGTCAAGGTGCTGGACGCGAAGACGGTGTTGATTCCCGACTCACCGGGCAACAACCGCTTGGACACGCTGGAGAACATTGTCAGCACCGGGCGCTTGGGTTTGCTCTTCATGGTGCCGGGGTTTGACGAGACTTTGCGCATCAACGGGCAAGCGGTTTTGAGCACCGACCCGGCCGACTTGGCGCTTTGCGTGGACGCTCGGCGCACACCCAAGCTGGTGATCCGCGTGACGGTGGAATCGGTCTATCTGCATTGCGCCAAGGCCTTCATGCGTTCGCAGCTTTGGGATGCATCGCGGCACCCTGAGCGCAGCAAACTGCCCACCATGGGAGAGATGCTGCGCGACCAAATTCAGGCCTTCAAGGGCGAGACGATTGAGATCGAAACGCAGGCCGAGATGGTGCAGCGTTACCAGCAGTCGCTTTGAGCTGAGGACTCGACTGGTCGGGGTCTCATGACGGCTTGATGTACCTGGCCACCCGTGTTCACGGGTATGGCGCAACTACTTTTTCTGGACCGGGTTGGCCAACAGCAGGTTGGTCGGGTAGGCGCGCATGAACTCGCGTGCTTTGTCGAGCGGGGCGGTCAGCCAGGCGTTCCAGGCGCCTTCGTTCAGGATGGCGGGCATGCGTTTTTCGTTGCCGTTTTGGCCATAGCGGTTCATCAGCGCGTGGCTGTTGGCGTTCACCGTCAGCAGCGTGTAGCTCACAATTTCTTCGTTGCCCTGCGTCCAACGCTCCCACAAGCCCGCCACACCCATGGGTTTGCCATCGACTCGCGCAATGCGTGTGGGCACCGCTTTACCGCTGCGCCAGTCGTCTTCTAAAAACGCTTGCATGGGAATGATGCAGCGCTGGGCATTGAGCCATGTCTCGCGTGTGGGCGTGGCGGTGCTCATGGTCTCGTAGCGGGTCACCGCCAGCTTGGTTGAGCGCAGTTTGGCGTCCGAAGCCGACTTGACCCAAGTGGGCACCAAGCCAAATTGGCCTTGGGCCAATTCCAGCACCAATGGGCTGACGGGGGCGGCATCTGCTGGCGCTTGTGCTTCGGGATCAGTGGTTGCCACTGCGGCTTTGCGGATGAACAGGCCCTGCTGGCGCGGCCAAACTTCTTTGCCGGGCAGTTTTTCGGGGGGGGCGACGCCAAAGGCCTCGGCATACAGGTCGGCGCTTTTCAGGCATTCATATTGGGTACTCA
This sequence comes from Limnohabitans sp., assembly GCA_017986605.1. Taxonomy (GTDB): domain Bacteria; phylum Pseudomonadota; class Gammaproteobacteria; order Burkholderiales; family Burkholderiaceae_C; genus Limnohabitans_A. The sequence goes on along the minus strand of JAGNVG010000042.1, from coordinate 6,110 downwards.
TGCGGGGGATGCTAACCGACCTGCTACGCTCACGCCCATGCTGATCCGCTTCAACAAACCTTATGGCGTGCTGAGCCAGTTCACCCCCGAGGGGCGCTGGACTGGGCTGAAGGACCACATTGACCTGCCCGGCGTGTATGTGGCCGGGCGACTGGACGCCGACAGCGAAGGTTTGCTGCTGCTGACCGACGATGGTCCGCTGCAAGCCCGCATTTCAGACCCCCGCTTCAAAATGGAGAAGACCTATTTGGTGCAGGTCGAAGGTGTGGTGGACGACAAAGCCCTGACCGCTTTGTGCCGGGGCGTGACGCTGAACGACGGCCCCACCCTGCCCGCCCGCGCCCGCGCGGTGCAGCCGCCTGCCGACCTGTGGCCGCGCAACCCGCCGATCCGCGAGCGCAAGAATATCCCGACCTCGTGGCTGGAGCTGTCGATTCGCGAGGGGCGCAACCGCCAGGTGCGGCGCATGACCGCCGCAGTGGGTTTGCCCACGCTGCGGCTGATTCGCACCGCCGTGGGGCCTTACAACCTGAACGACTTGCCCACAGGCACTTGGCAAGAAGTCCCCGCCTGAAGCCCTGCTTTGGCAAAGGCGACAGGCGCGTTGGCACACTTGGGCCACAATCGCCGCACACTTTCAATTAACCCTCTCTGGAATTTCACATGTCTGAATTGCTGAACAAACTCGAATGGCGCTATGCCTGCAAAAAAATGGACCCGACCAAGTCCGTGCCCCAAGACAAAGTGGACCGCATCGTCGAAGCCGCCCGTCTGGCCCCCACATCGAGCGGCCTTCAGCCTTTCGAAGTCATCGTGGTGACCAACCCCGCTGTGCGCGAGCAGATCAAGCCCAAGGCTTGGGGCCAAGCCCAGATCACCGACGGCTCGCACCTGCTGGTGTTTGCCGCTTGGGACAACTACACGGCCGAGCGCATCAACATGATGTTTGACCTGACCAACGCACAACGCGGCGGCACCAACGAAGGCTGGGAAAACTACCGCCAGATGTTGCTCAAGAACTACCCAGCACGCACGCCCGAAGTGAACTTCGAACACGCCGCACGCCAGGCCTACATCGGCTTGGGCGCTTCGTTGATCGCAGCCGCTTTCGAAGAAGTGGACGCCACACCCATGGAAGGCTTTGACCCCAAAGCCGTCGACGACATCTTGGGCCTGAGCGCTCGCGGTCTGCGCAGCGTGGTGATCGTGCCCCTGGGCTACCGCGCTGCCGAAGGCGACTGGTTGGCGAACCTGAAAAAAGTGCGCCGCCCGACCGCCCAGTTCGTGACCGAAGTCAAATAAGGTCGCAGCACACCTGCCGCTCTTGGAGCGTCGGGTGCCGCACCCCCACAAAGCCGCAGATTCTGCGGCTTTGTGCTTTAACATCAAGGGCTTCCCAAACCGGGATGTCTATCCAAGGAACCAACATGGCCAAAGGCGAACAACGCAGCAACAAAATGGCCAAGAAGCCAAAGAAAGACACGTCGCCCCCCAAGACGTTCACCTCAGACCGCCCGATGGCCCCGTCCACCTTTGTGGCGCCTCGCGGCAAAGTCAAAGACAAATAAAGCGATCCAACGCCAGCCTTGCCAAGCCCGAAGGCTCCGCAAGGCCCTGTTTGCACCCATGACCGACCCTTTTCAGATCTTCACAGCACGCGTGCTGCCCGCCGATTTGCAGTTCGATGTGGAAGGTGACCTGACCCTGCTCGAAGCGGCCGAGATGTCGCGCGTGCAGTTGCCCAGCTCCTGCCGCAACGGCACTTGCCGCACCTGCATGTGCCAGCTGGTCAGTGGCGAGGTGACTTACACCGTGGAATGGCCCGGACTGTCCGCCGAAGAAAAAGCCGAAGGCCTGGTGCTGCCCTGTGTGGCCCGACCCTTAACTGATGTGGTGCTGGTGCAAGCCGCCGCCACCGCTGGCTGACCGATGCTGCCCCGCATGACCCCGATCTACGAAGACGAGCACCTGCTGGTGCTGGAAAAGCCCAGTGGCCTGCTGTCGGTGCCCGGACGCGGACCCGACAAACAAGACTGCCTGGCCAGCCGTGTGCAGGCCGTTTACCCCGAAGCGCTGGTGGTGCACCGGCTCGACCAGGACACCTCGGGGCTGCTGGTCATGGCCCGTGGCATCGAGGCGCAGCGACGCATGAGCCGCCTGTTTGAAACCCGCCAGGTGCACAAGCGCTACATGGCGGTGGTGACTGGCCAGCCCCTGCAAAGCCAACAAGCGGTGCCTGCCGACGAAGACGGCTGGCGCACGATTGACGGCCCCATCTTGCTAGATTGGGAGCGTCGCCCGATCCACATCGTGCACCCGGACGGCAAAGCCAGCCGCAGCCGTTGGCGCGCTCAGCAAAGCAGCGACACCGCCACCCTGGTGGAGCTGGAGCCTGTGACCGGGCGCACCCACCAGTTGCGCGTGCACCTGCAAAGCATTGGCCACCCCATGCTGGGCGACGCGCTGTATGCGCCCGCCCCGGTGCGGGCGCTCAGTCCGCGCCTGATGCTGCATGCGCAGTCGCTGGCTTTTCCGCACCCGTTCACCGATGTACCCATGGCGTTTGAAGTGCCAACCGACTGGTCAGCCCACGCGCCTTACGGCCATTTCACGGAGGTTCCCACCATGCGTTTTGAAGCATTCAAGCAGCAAGCGCTGGCCGAAGGTTTTGACGAAGTGCTGGAACGCACTTGGGAGCCCAACGTGGTGCTGGAGACGCACACGCACCCCTTTGCGGTCAAAGCGCGGGTGACTGCAGGCCAGCTGTGGCTGAGCTGCGCTGCGCCCGACGGCAGCCCACAAAAGCGCTACCTGACACCCGGCGACGAGTTCTCACTGAACCGCGACGAGCCTCATGCCGAGCAATATGGCCCCGAAGGCGCCACTTATTGGGTGGCCCGCAAGAACTGAGTTGCGCACTCAGTCGTCGATGCCCAGCTCCTGGATCTTGCGGGTGATGGTGTTGCGGCCAATGCCCAACTTTTGGGCGGCCTCGATTCGGCGTCCCCTCGTGACCGCCAGCGCGGCCTGAATCAGGCTGGTTTCAAAGCGGCGGGTCAGCACATCCCACACATCGGTTCGGCCCGCGTTGAGCAAGGCCAGCGCTTCTTCTTCCAGACCCGACTCCCAGACTTTGGCCATGGGGTGCGACGCAGGCAGGCTGGCCACCGCGGCACCCAACTGAGGCACGACATCGGCCAACTCGGCTGTGTGGGCCGCAGGGGCACCCTCTGCGTCTGCTGGTGTCAAAGGCGCCCAAGCAGCCTGTGCAGCTTGCGCACCGGGGTGTGCCCCGGCTTCCAGCACTTCGGGCGGCAAGTCCTTGACTTCAATGACTTGCGCAGGGGCCATGACGGTCAGCCAGTGGCAAATGTTTTCCAGTTGGCGCACGTTGCCCGGAAACTGGAACTGGCTCAGGCGTTCCAGTGCGGCGTCGGCAATGCGCTTGGGCTCCACGCCCAATTGTTGTGCACTGCGCTGCAAAAAGTAGCGCGCCAGCATGGGCACGTCTTCGCGCCGCTCACGCAAGGCGGGCAGGCGCAGGCGGATCACGTTGAGGCGGTGGTACAAGTCTTCGCGGAACACGCCTTCCTTGACGCGCTGCTCCAGGTCCTGGTGGGTGGCCGCAATCACGCGCACATTGGCTTTGACGGCGCTGTGCCCGCCCACTCGGTAGAAGTTGCCGTCTGACAAAACACGCAGCAAGCGGGTTTGCAAATCAAAGGGCATGTCGCCGATCTCGTCCAGAAACAGCGTGCCGCCGTCGGCTTGCTCAAAGCGGCCACGGCGCGAGGCTTGTGCGCCCGTAAAGGCGCCGCGCTCGTGCCCAAAGAGTTCGCTCTCGAGCAGGTCTTTGGGGATGGCGGCGGTGTTGATGGCCACAAAGGGTTGGTTGGCACGCGGCGAGTGTTTATGCAGCGCGTGCGCCACCAACTCTTTGCCGGAGCCCGACTCCCCCGTGATGAGCACGGTGACATGGCTTTGTGCCAGGCGGCCAATGCCGCGAAACACGTCTTGCATGGCCGGGGCTTGGCCCAGCATTTCAGGCGCATCGGTGACTTTTTCTTCGGCCACGTCTTCGCGCTGGCTCTCGCCCACCGCGCGGCGAATCAGCTCAACCGCTTTGGGCAAATCAAAGGGCTTGGGCAGGTATTCAAACGCGCCACTTTGAAAGGCCGACACGGCGCTGTCGAGGTCAGAGAACGCCGTCATGATGATGACGGGCAAACCCGGCATGCGTTGCTTGATGGCCGTCAGCAAATCCAAGCCCGAGCCGCCGGGCATGCGGATGTCGCTGACCAGCACCTGCGGGCCATCGCCGTCACCTTCTGCGTCCAGCGCCTTGAGCACCTCGCGCGGGTTGGTGAAGCTGCGGGTGGGCAAGCCTTCGCGCAAGAGTGCTTTTTCAAGCACAAAGCGAATGGATTGGTCATCGTCTACGATCCAGATCGGCTTCATCAACGTGGCACTTTCTGTGGTTCTCAAGGCAACGGAATCAAAATCTTGAAGTCCGTACGACCGGGCTCGCTGTCACATTCGATCATGCCGTGGTGTTGTTGCACAAAGGTTTGCGCCAATGTGAGCCCCAGGCCGGAGCCGCCTTCGCGCCCCGAAATCAACGGGTAGAAAATGCGGTCCTTGATCGAGTCTGGAACACCAGGCCCGTTGTCGATGACATGCAATTCCAATGCCAGGCGATAACGCTGCTTGCCAAACGTGACTTGTCTCAAGATCCGGCTCTTGAGCGTGATCTGGCCATCGCCTTGCGCGATGCGTTCTTGCAGCGCTTGCGCTGCGTTGTGCGCGATGTTGAGCACCGCCTGAATGAGTTGCTCGCGGTCGCCCCGGAACTCGGGGATCGAGATGTCGTAATCGCGCACGACCTTGAGGCCCTTGGGAAACTCGGCCAGGATCAGAGTGCGCACGCGCTCGCACACTTCGTGGATGTTGACATCGCCCACCACATGCGGCCTGCGGTGCGGGGCCAGCAAGCGGTCCACCAGGGTTTGCAGGCGGTCGGCTTCGCGGATGATGACCTGCGTGTATTCGGTCAACTCCTTGTTGTCCAGCTCCAGCTCCAGCAGCTGGGCTGAACCACGGATACCGCCCAAGGGGTTTTTGATTTCGTGCGCCAGGTTACGGATCAGTTCCTTGTTGGCCTGTGCTTGGTCGAGCAAGCGCTCTTCACGCTCTTGGCGGGTTTGCTGCTCGACGGGCAGCAACTCGACGATCACTTCACCTTCCTGATCCGACGGTGCCACGATCACGTGCACCGGCAAGGGGTCTTCATGGTGCAGGCGCCGCATTTGCGCCTCATAACGCAGCGCCGCAAACTCGTTGGACTGCGCGCCCACCAAGGCCGTGACGAGCGGTTGGGGGTCAAGGAAGTAATCGGGCATGTGGGTGTCAAACAGCGTGCGTCTGGACATGCCCAAGGCATCTTCCAGCGCCGCGTTGACAAAACGCACCCGCCCCTGCCCTTGCAACACCGCTACAGGTGTGGCCAACAAATCGAATGCCTGAAATCGGGAGACTGGCGCGGTCATGGTGTCACGTCTTTGCAAAAAAAAGGACGGCCAAGGCCGTCCTTTGTTTTTATTGCACGGGGATGTGCAATATGGCGCATACCGCTTACAGCGAGTAGTACATGTCGTATTCGACAGGCGACACTTCAACACGGCTGCGGTTGACTTCTTGCATCTTCAATTCGATGTAAGCGTCGATCCACGAGTCGGTGAACACGCCGCCCTTGGTCAGGAAGGCGCGGTCGGCGTCGAGGGCTTCCAGCGCCTGGTCCAGGCTGTGGCAGACGGTGGGCACCAACTTGTCTTCTTCTGGCGGCAGGTGGTACAGGTCCTTGGTCGCGGCTTCGCCGGGGTGGATCTTGTTCTCGATACCGTCCAGACCCGCCATCAACAGGGCGGCAAAGCCCAGGTAGGGGTTCATCAATGGATCGGGGAAACGGGCTTCCACACGGCGGGCTTTGTCGCTGGCGACGTTAGGGATGCGGATCGAAGCGGAGCGGTTCTTGGCCGAGTAAGCCAATTTCACAGGAGCTTCGTAGTGAGGAACCAAACGCTTGTAGCTGTTGGTGCCGGGGTTGGTGATCG
>JAGNVG010000146.1 GCA_017986605.1 Limnohabitans sp. | reverse complement strand
GCGTGCTCGTTGCACATCATCGACACGTAATCCAAGCGGTCCATGTAAGGCAGCGACTGGATATAGGTTTTGCTTTCCGCCAGCTTTTCGGTGGCACGGTGCAACAAACCGATGTGTGGGTCAGCGCGTTGCACGACCTCGCCGTCCAGCTCGAGCACCAAACGCAGCACGCCGTGCGCGGCAGGGTGCTGTGGACCGAAGTTCAGCGTGTAATTCTTGATTTCGGCCATATCAGTTCAGGCCTCCGTAGTTTTCTTCGCGGATGATGCGGGGCGTGATTTCGCGTGGCTCAATGCTCACGGGCTCATAAATCACGCGCTTGCGCTCGGCGTCGTAACGCATTTCGACATGGCCCGACAAGGGGAAGTCTTTGCGGAAGGGGTGGCCAATGAAACCGTAGTCGGTCAAGATGCGGCGCAGGTCGTTGTGGCCTTCAAACACGATGCCATACAGATCAAACGCTTCACGCTCATACCAATTGGCCGAGTTCCAGAGCTCATTGACCGAAGCCACCAAAGGCAAATCATCATCAGGGCACAGCACTTTGACGCGCACACGCTGGTTCAGACTGACCGACAGCAGGTGAACCGTCACGCCAAAGCGTGGGCCGTCGGTGCCAACGTCGCGGTAAGTGGAATAGTCCACGCCAGCCAGATCAATCAATTGCTCGAATTGGCAGCCCGCAGCATCGCGCAGGGTTTGCATGACGCTCAGGTAATGCTGCGCGTTCACATGAACAGCAACCTCACCCAGAGCGATGGAAATACTTTGGACCCGATCACCCAAAGCCGCAGCCAAGGTGTCTTGCAGGTCTTCAGGGCGAATGGCGAAATCGGTCATCGTCTTCTTTCCCTCAAGCGCGCGCAATGGTGTGCGTGCGGCGGATTTTTTGCTGCAACTGAATGATGCCGTAAATCAATGCTTCAGCGGTGGGCGGGCAACCCGGCACATACACATCCACCGGCACAATGCGGTCGCAACCGCGCACCACGGAATAGCTGTAGTGGTAATAACCACCGCCATTGGCGCAAGACCCCATGGAAATCACCCAACGGGGTTCAGACATCTGGTCATAAACCTTGCGCAAAGCAGGCGCCATTTTGTTGCACAAAGTGCCCGCCACGATCATCAGATCGGCCTGACGGGGGCTGGCACGGAAGACCTCGGCGCCAAAGCGCGCGAGGTCATAACGTGCTGTCGCCGAATGCATCATCTCGACCGCGCAGCAAGCCAGACCAAAGGTCATGGGCCAGAGCGAGCCGGTTTTAGCCCAATTCACCACAGAGTCGTAACTCGTGGTGATGAAGCCTTCTTTCATCACGCCTTCAATCATTTTGAGTCCTTAAGCAGGCTGAATGGTGTTGTGTTTGACAAGATCATTCCCAGTCCAGAGCGCCTTTTTTCCACTCGTAGACAAAGCCCACGACCAGAATGGCCAGGAAAATCACCACGGCCGCAAAGCCTGCCAAACCCACCTCCTTGAGCGCCACAGCCCAAGGGAACAGGAATGCGATTTCCAGATCGAACAAGATGAACAAGATGGCCACCAGGTAGTAGCGCACATCGAACTTCATGCGGGCGTCTTCAAAAGCCTCAAAGCCGCATTCATAGGGGGAGTTTTTTTCCGCATCAGGTTTGTTGGGGCCAAGGATGTAGCCCAAAACCTGGGGAATGATGCCGACAGCAATGCCGACCAAAATGAACAAGAGAATGGGAAGGTATTGTTCGAGGTTCATCTTGAGACTGACGGTATCACCTAATGAATAGCCCAAGTCTTACGACCTGGGCTATTCTGTTTGTCTGGTGCCGTCGGCGAGACTCGAACTCGCACAGCTTTCGCCACTACCCCCTCAAGATAGCGTGTCTACCAATTTCACCACGACGGCAGGATACTTTTGTCCAAGTTGCATGAGGCGCATCAGATGATGCATTTAGCTCTCCGGACAATCCCGTAGTTTACTCCGAAAAACCTGCCATTTCCTTTCAGAAAACGGGAAATTTGTGCAGAGCAACAAAGCTGAATGCCAGCTTACTTGACAGGAGCCGGTGGCACGCTGTTGTCAGGCTGGGCTGCAGGAGCGTTACCCGGGATTTGCGCTGCAGTACTGCTGTCCACTGGTGCTGCAGGGGCAGTCACGGCAGCGCCTTCGAGTACGCTGCCCGTCGGGGCCGCTGGACGGGCGTTGCTGAAGTAAGCCAACAACAAAGTGCACACAAAAAACACCGCAGCCAACACTGCCGTCGTACGGGACAAGAAATTGGCACCACCGGTGGCACCAAACAAGCTGCCCGAACCGCCGCTGCCAAAGGCCGCACCCATGTCAGCACCTTTGCCGTGCTGGATCAGGATCAAACCGATCATGGCCAAGGCGGACAACATCTGCACCACCAAAATCAAAGTCAACACCATGCTCATCTGTATCTCCAAAAATCAATCAAAAGTTGGCCAAAGACTCAGCGCGAAGCCGTCTTCAGCATGGACAAAAAGTCAGGCGCTTTCAATGCAGCACCACCGATCAGGCCGCCATCCACGTCGGGTTGGAGCAACAAGTCGGCGGCGTTGGCCGCATTCATGCTGCCACCATACAAAATCGACACGCGATCAGCGTGGGCCGTCGCAGCTTGCAATTGGGCGCGCAACACAGCGTGCACCTGTTGTGCTTGCTCCGACGTGGCCGTCAATCCGGTGCCAATCGCCCAGACAGGCTCATAAGCCACCACGATTTCACTGATGCAATGGCCGTTGGCATGGATCACCGCGGCCAACTGGCGCTTGACCACAGCTTCGGTCTGACCCGCTTCGCGCTCGGACAGGCTCTCGCCCACACACACGATGGGTGTAATGCCCGCAGCCAACGCACGCTGCGCCTTGGTGGCCACCACGGCATCGGTCTCACCGTGGTACTGGCGCCGCTCCGAGTGGCCCACGATGGCGTAACGCACCGCAAAATCACGCAGCATGTTGGCCGACACTTCGCCGGTGTAAGCGCCAGACTCGTGGGCAGACACATCTTGTGCACCCAAAGCCATGGCCGAACCCGTCAACAAGTTGTGAGCTTGCGCCAGATAAGGCGCTGGCACACACACCGCCACACGACAAGAAGTTTCACGCAGGCCACTTGAAATTTCAGACAACAAAGACGCATTGGCAGCCAAGCTGCCATTCATTTTCCAGTTGCCCACCATCAATTTGCTGTTCATCGACTTCACCATGTCACCACCAATTTGCCCACATGCTGGTTGGTCTCCATCAAGGCATGGGCTTGCGCCGCACCCGATGGCAAACCACCACCCGCCTCCACCGCGCCAAACACGCTGTGGATGACCGGCTTGATGCGGCCCGACTCGATCCAGGGCCACACCGTTTTGCGCAAAGACTGGGCAATGGCCGCCTTGAAAGCGACCGGGCGCGGACGCAGCGTGGAGCCGGTGATCGTCAAGCGACGACGCAACACCATACCGGCATTGAATTCGCTTTGGATGCCGCCCTGCACCGCGATGATGACCAGGCGGCCATCTTCGGCCAAGGCCTCGACTTCACGCGCCACGTAGTCACCCGCGACCATGTCCAGAATCACATTCACACCCACACCGCCGGTGATGCGCTTGGCCTCAGCCACAAAGTCGGTGGTCTTGTAATTGATAGCATGGTCCGCACCCAAAGCCAGGCAAGCTTGGCATTTATCGTCAGAACCCGCCGTGGCGATCACCGTCGCACCGGCTGCTTTGGCCATTTGGATGGCGGTCACGCCGATGCCGCTGGTGCCCCCCTGAATCAACAGGGTCTCACCCGCTTGCAAGCGCCCGCGGTCAAACACATTGCTCCAGACTGTGAAGAACGTCTCTGGCAGCGAAGCGGCTTCAATGTCCGTCAGGCCCTTGGGCACTGGCAAACATTGGGCCACGGGTGCCACGCACAACTGTGCATAGCCCCCACCAGCGACCAAAGCGCACACGCGGTCGCCCACAGCCAAGCCCGCTTCGGCCATAGCCGCTGCATCGCCAGACACCACCACACCCGCGACTTCCAGGCCCGGAATGTCCGAAGCACCGGGTGGCACAGGGTAATTGCCCAAGCGTTGCAGCACGTCGGGGCGGTTGATGCCGCTGGCCGAAACACGAATGAGCAACTCCCCTGCCCCTGCAACGGGGTCAGGGCGGGAGCCAGGGACCAGCACCTCAGGGGCACCGTAGCTTTGGATTTCAATGACGTTCATGGTGAATCCACGCGATGTCGGGTGATCGCTGATCACCCGAAGCAACGCTGTTTAGCCTTGAGCAGGACGGTCCAGCAAAGCCTTCATCGACAGCTTGATGCGGCCTTTTTCGTCGGTTTCCATGACCTTGACTTTGACAATCTGGCCTTCGCTCAGGTAGTCAGTCACTTTTTCAACGCGCTCGTGGGCGATCTGGCTGATGTGCAGCAGACCGTCTTTGCCGGGCAACAGGTTGATCAGGGCACCGAAGTCCAAGATCTTGGTCACAGGGCCTTCGTAGACCTTGCCGATTTCAACTTCAGCGGTGATCTGCTCGATGCGCTTCTTGGCGATCTCGGCCTTCTCGCCGTCGGTGGCCGCGATGGTGATCGTGCCGTCTTCGGAGATGTTGATCTGGCAACCGGTTTCTTCGGTCAGGGCACGGATGGTCGCGCCGCCTTTGCCGATCACGTCACGGATCTTCTCGGGGTTGATCTTCATGGTGAAGAGCTTGGGTGCGAAATCAGACACTTCGGTGTTGGCTTCGCTCATCGCTTCTTGCATCTTGCCCAGAATGTGCATGCGGGCTTCTTTGGCTTGGGCCAAAGCGACTTGCATGATTTCTTTGGTGATGCCCTGGATCTTGATGTCCATCTGCAGCGCAGTGATACCGTTGGTGGTACCGGCCACTTTGAAGTCCAT
>JAGNVG010000041.1:1882-18317 GCA_017986605.1 Limnohabitans sp. | reverse complement strand
ACCGAAGCGATCATGTTGAAGTCGGTGAACTGCATGGGGTAGTCGGCATAGCGACGGGGCATGCCAGCCAGACCCAAGAAGTGCATGGGGAAGAAAGTGACGTTGAAGGAAATCAGCGACCACCAGAAGTGGATCTTGCCGCGTGTTTCGTTGTACATCACGCCGCTCCACTTGGGCACCCAGTAGTAGAAGCCTGCAAACAAAGCAAACAAGGAGCCTGCCACCAACACGTAGTGGAAGTGAGCCACCACGTAGTACGTGTCTTGCAATTGGATGTCGATAGGAGCCATCGCCAGCATCAAACCCGTGAAACCACCCATGGTGAACACGAAGATGAAGCCCACAGCAAACAGCATAGGGGTCTCAAACGTCATGGAGCCGCGCCACATGGTGGCGATCCAGTTGAAAATCTTCACAGCCGTAGGCACGGCAATCAGCATGGTCGCGTACATGAAGAACAACTGGCCGGTCACAGGCATACCGGTCGTGAACATGTGGTGAGCCCACACAATAAACGACAGAATGGCGATCGAAGAAGTCGCGTACACCATGGAGGCGTAGCCGAACAGCTTCTTGCGTGCAAAAGCAGGCACGATCTGGCTGATGATGCCGAAGGCCGGCAAGATCATGATGTACACCTCAGGGTGTCCGAAGAACCAGAAAATGTGCTGGTACATGACCGGGTCACCACCGCCAGCGGGGTTGAAGAAGCTGGTACCGAAGTGACGGTCTGTCAAAGTCATGGTGATCGCGCCAGCCAACACGGGCATCACAGCAATCAGCAGGTAAGCGGTGATCAGCCATGTCCAAGCGAACATGGGCATCTTCATCAAAGTCATGCCAGGCGCACGCATGTTCAAGATGGTCACGATGATGTTGATCGAACCCATGATGGACGACGCGCCCAAGATGTGCATGGCGAAAATACCAGCGTCCATCGATGGGCCCATTTGCAGGGTCAGGGGGGCGTACAGAGTCCAGCCCGCAGCAGGTGCGCCGCCAGGCATGAAGAACGAACCGACCAGCATGGCACCTGCAGGAATCATCAGCCAGAAGCTGAAGTTGTTCATGCGGGCAAAAGCCATATCCGACGCGCCAATTTGCAAAGGCAGCATCCAGTTCGCAAAACCCACGAACGCGGGCATGATTGCGCCGAACACCATGATGATGCCGTGCATGGTGGTGAACTGGTTGAACAACTCAGGGTTGACCACTTGCAGGCCTGGCTGGAACAACTCGGCACGGATGCCCAGAGCCAGCACGCCACCAATCATGAGCATGGCAAAGCTGAACAACAGGTACAGCGTACCAATGTCTTTGTGGTTGGTGGCATACACCCAACGACGCCAGCCCGCAGGCGCGTGACCGTGGTCGTCATGGGCGTGATCGTGATGGTCTAGAACGGCACTCATCTTGATTTCCTTTGATTTATATACGGTACGGCTTATTTGCGAGCGGCCAGAACTTCAGCCGGTTGCACGATTTGCCCGGTCTTGTTGGACCAGTTGTTTTTGGTATAGGTGATCACAGCGGCGATTTCAGTATCAGACAACTGCTTCCATGCTGGCATGGCACCGTTGTTCTGACCATTGAGCAACACGGCGATTTGTTTGGATTTATCGGCATCGAGGACGACAGCAGAACCGTCAACTGGCTTGATTGCGCCGGCACCTTTGCCATTGGCTTGGTGGCAAGCAGCGCAATTGGCGGAATACACTTTTTCACCACGCTTGGACAAATCATCCAATGCCCAGACTTTGCTTGGATCATCGGCTTTGGCAGATTGTTTTTTCTTCTCTTCCGTAACCCAAGCAGCGTAGTCTTGTGCGGACAAAACTTTCACATGGATGGGCATGTAAGCGTGCTCTTTGCCACACAACTCGGCACATTGACCGTAGAAGTCACCTGTTTTCTCAGCGCGGAACCATGTATCACGCACAAAACCAGGAATGGCATCTTGTTTGATACCAAAAGCAGGCACCATGAAAGCATGAATCACGTCATTGGCGGTGGTGATCACACGCACTTTTTGACCCACTGGCACCACCAAGGGGTTGTCCACCTTCAACAGGTAGTTGTCGCCTTCTGGCTTGCCCGCATCGGACATGGCGCGCTGGGAAGAATCAAGCGTTGAGATGTAGCTCAGGCCTTCACCTTCGCCTTTGATGTAGTCATAGCCCCACTTCCACTGATAGCCCGTCACTTTGACAGTCAAATCAGCGTTGGTGGTGTCTTTCTGGGCAACCAGCACTTTGGTCGCAGGCAAAGCCATCAAGATCACGATCAGAAACGGCACTGCAGTCCAGACAATCTCCACAGTCACCGATTCGGTGAAAGTAGCAGGCTTGTGCCCCACTGATTTGCGATGCTTCCAGATGGAATAAAACATGACCGCAAACACGGCAATAAAAACCACCGTGCAGATGATCAACATCATCCAATGCAACCAATGCTGCTCTTCAGCGATTTTGGTCACTGGAGCTGCAAAGTTGAGTTGGTTGACCGAAGGGCCACCGGGCAGATCTTTGACTGCGTGGGCGGCAGTCGCCAGCCAAGCACCGACAAAAATGCCCGCGCGTGACAGCAGCGAAGCCAATTGGTTGGAAATATTCTTCATGGTTCTCACTAACTTCCAAGTCTCTGTTGAACTCACACCATGGACAAGACCGGCAAACACCCGTCTCGCCAACCAGCATCACGCAGTACGCAACGCTCTTCTGATTTCTCGCGCCAACACTTGACGCAATTCAGGACGCACAAAGCGCCCCACCTCTATCGAACGACCTTGGCCTGACAACTCGATCAAACTGTGGTCGCCGGATTTTGGCTCAACCCTTACCCATTGACGTGCAAACTCTGCTCGCTCCCGGCGTCCGGCGGATTCTCGCTCCACGACAAGGCTTGCACCCTGCAATGAAATCCATTCCCCATCCGTTGCATGCCTGGCATAGGCCAAAAAGGCCACGCCCACAAGCGTGATCTCCAAACCTGCAAAGGCCAACACCAAAGTGGCCCCCTGCAACCAAAAGAACAGGCCAATACCCAACGACAGTGCGCACAAAGAAAGATAAAGCCAACCCAATTGGGCCGGTGTTACCGAGCAATTACGCCTGAGCTGCCAATGAACGACAGCACCAGACTCTTGTGCGAACTGATATGAAGGATTTGACACACGTCAACTTTCAATAACCTAACACGCCCTAAGGCGCGCATTCTGGCTAAATTCGGGCGGATTTTACCCGAGTTACGAAGGGGTTTTGATTTAACTCAAACTTTGTCGGGTATCCGTGCGGGGGTGCGAAGCATTTGTCGCATTTGATCCAAGCCGATTTCCGTGCGATCACTGAGCTTGGCCCGAGGCTGTGGTTTTAATGCATGGCCGTAGACGATTTCAAAGCTCAGCGTGAGTCGACCACCCTGCTCCGGGCGTGCCAGCGTTTTCAAAAGCTCGAGCAACTCTTCGCGCCAGCGGCGACTGCGACAAGCCGGAAATCTCTGGACGTTCAAATTTCGACCCAATTCACGCAATTCGGCCAACATACGTTCAGGCGTTTCAAAGGTCAGCGTGATGCGCTCCATGTCCATGACCGGCTCGGCAAAACCGGCCTCCACCAGCATGTCACCCCAGTCATGCATGTCGGTAAATTCATGTGCGGGCGGCGGCCACCCCTTCTGTGCATAGGCAGCGCGCAGCTCCAAAAGCGTGTCAGGCCCGAAACAAGAAAACATCAAAAAACCATCGACCGCCAGCGCTCGGTGCCAGGTTTTCAGCAAATCCTGAGGATGGGGCGACGTGTGAAGCAGCATGTTGGCCCACACCATCTGAGCCTGCCCATCCGGTGGCAATCCCACCTTTACCTGGGGCTCCATCCAGCGCGCAAGCTGCCACCACCGGCCTTGCACCAAGGATTTCGCCTGCAAAGCCTGACGGGGCTGCTCGCTGGTGATCCAAGCTTGGGACTGTGAATAACGCTGCCGCAATGCTTTATGAGCTGCCAAACCACCTCGCAAAGGCTCCCAATGCACCCATTGCCGCGGCCGCTGTTTGATGAAGTCCAGTCGATCCAGCATGCGAGAGGCAATTTCCTCATGAAGCCACGCAGAGGCCTGCGCCCCGGGGTGCGCCGCCCAGCGGGTTGCTGCAACAGGGTCAAGCGAAGGTGGACGTTCGTGAGCAGACATGGTCAAAGACAAAAATGTGAGTGAAGCCATTTCCCAACAAACGTCAGAGGCTGCGCGCTTGTGGTCAAGCCATGGCGGCAGTATATTGATTCCATGTGGCCCAAATGGTTCTGGGGGATTGGCTCCACCCCCTCAATGCATCACCCTGACAGGGTTTGGAGCTGGCTGCCCAGCCGATGCGCCATTTGCCGCCATTGGCCGCAAGCACCTTTATGCGAAACCTGCATCAGCCGATTTGCCCCACCACGGCATCGTTGCAGCACCTGCGCCCTACCTCTGGA
Organism: Limnohabitans sp.; assembly: GCA_017986605.1. Lineage (GTDB taxonomy): Bacteria > Pseudomonadota > Gammaproteobacteria > Burkholderiales > Burkholderiaceae_C > Limnohabitans_A. The sequence continues at coordinate 13,854 of JAGNVG010000041.1, read as the reverse complement.
AAGCCCAGTCCCACAATGCGGTGCATGCTTGACCAGCCCCCCTCCGCTGGACCAATGCCTGACGGCAACAAGCTACGCTTGGCCTTGGAACCAACTGATTGTTGATTTCAAATTCCATCAAAAAGCGGGCTGGGCCGGACCTCTGGCCACGCTGATGGTGAGCGCCACAGGTGCTGAAGATGTACTGGACGCTGCAGACTGTGTCATACCCATCCCGCTTTCTGCGCAACGGCTTTCTGAAAGAGGCTACAACCAAGCTTTGCTGCTGGCACAACAACTGAGCCCCCAAAAAACCGAAGCCAAACTGCTCTTGCGTACACGCCACACTGTGGCACAACGCACGCTGCCAAGAACTGAGCGACTGTCCAATTTAGCTGGCGCATTTGCCGTGGACCCCTTACGCGTGCGTCAGATTCAAGGACGCCGAATCGTCTTGATTGACGATGTGATGACCAGTGGGGCCTCGTTGCACACCGCCGCTCAGGCATTGCGGCAAGCCGGTGCTGCGCACATTGGCGCGCTGGTGTTGGCACGCACAGAGTCTGAGCTGGAAGGCTAGGCCACTCAACTCAGATAGATAGCCCAGCCAAGGCACAATACCGACTATGTTTCACATTGTTTTGGTCGAACCTGAAATCCCCCCCAACACGGGCAACGTCATCCGTTTGGCAGCCAACACGGGCTGCACACTGCATTTGATAGAGCCCTTGGGCTTTTCCATGGACGATAAACACATGCGCCGGGCCGGTCTCGATTACCACGAATACGCCGCCTTGCGACGTCACGAAAATTGGACCGCTTTTCTGGCATCTGAAAAACCCGAGCACGATCGGATGTTTGCACTGACAACCAAGGGCAGTACCGTGGCGCACACGGTGCTGTTTCAGCCGGGCGACTGGTTGGTTTTTGGTTCAGAGACAAGAGGCCTCTCGCCCGAGTTGCGCGAGACTTTCCCGCTGGCACAACGGATCAAGCTGCCCATGCGTGAAGGTCAGCGCAGCCTGAATTTGTCCAATGCCGTGGCCGTGACCGTGTTCGAAGCCTGGCGGCAGAACGGCTTTGGCAATGCGAGCGCCGGGGCTGCCAACACTCAAACGTAAAGACGCGCCAGCGACTCAGCCACACAAACAGGTTTTTCAGCGCCTTCGCGCTCAATCGTGACGTTCCACTGCACCTGCAAACCCCCTTCAATAGGCGTGGCGGAATGCAAATGCAAATGGGCACGCAGACGACTTCCGACCAAGACGGGCGCCATGAAGCGCACTTTGTTCAGGCCGTAATTGACACCCATGCGTGCTTCCGTCACATCAATGGTTTTGTCAAAAAATTGGGGGAGCAATGACAGGGTCAAAAAGCCATGCGCAATCGGCCCACCAAAAGGTCCTTGCTTGGCCCGCTCCACATCCACATGGATCCATTGATGGTCCCCGGTCGCTTCAGCGAACTGATTGACTTGCTGTTGGGTGATCTCGACCCATTCGGTGATGGCCACGTCTTGGCCCACGCAGGCGGCTAAATCGGCGAGTGTTTCAAATTTTTTCATGAAGTTGACTGTATTCAGCTTCCGTCATCCGGTGTGTCGATAGCGTGACACCCGACTCACCAAATGGATCCGTTCCTTCAGCCGTACGAGGCCAAACAGCACATGGCCGTCAGGTGTGAGCTGCATGGGCTGCACGCAATTGCGTCAGTTCAGAACGCAAGCGCAACAACTCAGCCTGGTAATTTTCAGCATCGCCATAGTCTGCAAACCCATGGTAGTGCGGGTGGGCATGCATGATCCGGCGGGCGTGTTTGATGGGGCACCAGAATTTTTCGGTCAAGCCCACCACTTCACGGCCATAAGCCATCAAGCCATTGCCATAAGAGCAATAGGCGCAGTTGATTTTTTCTAGCACATTCAAATACGCCAAATGTGTACGGTCATACACAAAATAATCGGACCGTTTGACGCGGGGGATCCGATACAGTGGAAAACAAACCCATTGGTACAGGGTCACAAAACAGTCCAATAAAACCATGGGCAATAAGACCGGGTAGATGAACGGCACAGTGAGCACATGCCGCCAGTCTGCTGCCAAGACGTAACGCAGGAGTCCTTCCTTGAAACGTCGTTGCTGGGCCAGCACTTCCTTTTCAAAATTGACCTTCCGCTCATCAAAGTCCGCTTGCAGTTGTTGACGCCGCAGCTGAATTTCCTGTTCAATTTCGGCTTCCAGTTGCCGGATGCGCTCCAGAAATTCATGGATATTGGCGTTCATGATCGACTTTCAGCAAAAGCGAGCACAGCTCAAGAACACCTGATTCCAAAGACTTGCCCTACGACAAGTTAGCACACCTCAGGCCAAGTCAGCACAACACGCAATCCCCCCAGCTCGACGCTGCGCTCAACCAACACATGCAAACGGTAACGCTGCGCCAAGCGACGCACGATGGACCACCCCAAGCCACTGCCATCAGCACCACTTGTGTTCACACGGAAAAATCGATCGCCCAATCGCGCCAAATCCTTGTCACTGAGTCCCGGCCCACTGTCCTGCACCACCAACTGTGGCTTTGGCGTGGCATGCCATTGCACATGTATGCTGGCTCCCTCCGGGCTGTAACGCTGCGCGTTATCGACCAAATTACTGACCAGCACGCCCACCAAGCCTTGCGGCATGGTCAAACGCAAACGGTCTGGTGCAAAAAAGCTCAAAAGCTGATTTCGCGCCAATGCTTGCGGCCCCAAATCTGCCAAAGTCGAGCGGGTTTCCGCAACGGCATCGCAGGGTACGGCATCGACATCGGCGTCATCCGCATCCAGTCTGGCCAATTGGAGCAACTGTGTCACCAGTCGCGTGGCCCGATCACAACCTTGCAGGACGGCCTCCAGGGCGCTGTGTTGGTCATGCGGGTCATGGGCACCAAGTGCCACTTGCGCTTGCATCCGAATCGCAGCAATCGGGGTTCGCAATTCATGGGCAGCATCGGCCGTGAAACGACGCTCGCCCTCCATTTGCAGTGCCATCTTGTCAAACAAATGATTCAGTGCCTGCACCAAGGGCAATATCTCCTGCGAGACTTGTTCATCCAGTGGCCGTCGATCATCGGCATGTCGCTCAGACACAGACTGACTCAATTGACGCAAAGGTGCCAACGATTTGAAGATCATGGCCCAAATGAACAGCGCCAAGACAGGCAAGGCCAGCATCATGGGAACGATGGCGGACTTCAATCCAGCTCTCAAAACATCGTTGCGTGCCGAATGCAATTCAGCCACCATCACCCAAACATCCTCCTCACGCGCGGGTGTAACAAAAACACGCCAATGTTTTTGTCCCCGCCATTGATCTGATAGCCCACGTACCCCCAATGGCGCAAAAGGCACCTCTGGCGCTCCAGCTGAGCGCGACATCAAAACATCTTCGTGCCAAATTTGAAAAGCCACCCGCGGTTGGTATTTGTGCAATACATCTGCAGTCGTGAAGTCATCATCATGTTCATCATCGGTTTGAACCGCCAGCACAGCGGCTGTCTGAGCCAAATGGGCATCCAACAACTCAGTGAGCTCATGCTCCGTTTTGAACCAAGTCATCACCAGCACCAGCAACCAGACCAAGCCCGTGGCCAGCATGATGCTGAAAGTCAAGCGCCATTGCAGTGAAGCTTTTGACCAAGCATTCATACAGCGCCTTTGGGCACACTCACAGAGTCCGGTTTGACCTGTTGCGGCAGCATGTAGCCGACACCGCGCAAAGTCTCGATCACATCCGCGCGGAGCTTTTTACGGAGGTTGTAAATGTGCACCTCGACCGTGTTGCTGCTGACCTCGGTGCCCCACTGGTAAAGCTGTTGCTCAATCTGCGTGCGGGTCAACACACGGCCAGCCTGCAGCATGAAAATTTGCAAAACCTCATATTCACGCAAAGACAAATCGACCAAGCGATCCCCCAAACGAACTTCTCGCGATACTGGATCCATTCGCAAAGCACCCGCCTCCAGCCGAGGTTCCGCCAAACCATGGGCCCTTCGCACCAAGGCGCGCAAGCGGGCGGCCAATTCCATCAAATCAACCGGCTTGACGAGGTAGTCATCCGCTCCAGCATCCAAGCCAGCGATGCGATCAGGAACCCCATCGCGAGCGGTCAAGATCAATACGGGTGTCGTGATTTTGTGCTGTCGCACAGTCGCCAGACTGTGCATGCCGTCTTGCCTGGGCAAGCCCAAATCGAGCACGCAAGCCTGATAAACACCCGTCAACAATTCACGTTGTGCGGCCACACCATCTTGAACCCAGTCCACTTGAAAACCTTGTTGCTGCAAACCTGCCCGAAGACCAGACCCCAGCAATGGATCATCTTCCGCCAATAAAACACGCATGGTCAGTACCTGACTTTCCATTCATAAAAATCAATCATCGTCTGCATCAGATTGTGCCTTGCCAGCCGCCAAATGCGATGCGTCCACATTGCCAGACATCTGTTGCTGCGTGGCAGATGGCCATTGCCAGACCCAAAATGACAACACCATCGTCAGCAGCAGCAAGGCCAGCAACCTATGGTTTCGTTTGATGAGGTCTGGCCCAACACCCGGCACGCGACCTGTGAGCATGGGCGTGGCCAGATTGCGGCGGCGCAAGAAACTGAGTGCCAGCACCCCGCCAATGTGCGCCAAAACAGCCATCAACATGAAGTTGCCAAAAAACTCATGCACTTCTTCCATCCAGTCACCCACCCATTCCTGATAGGTCACATAGCCAGACAGCACCACAGGCGCGATGGACACCAAGAGCAGCGCCACGGACACCGCCATGTACAAATTTTGAGCTTGGCTCCAAGATGCATGGCCCGCTCGCAAGCCCTTCAACCAAACGCCCAAGCCACTCAACTTACCCCACAAGGCTGACAAGCGTGCATGACGAGGCCCCAAGACACCCCACACGACACGAGCCAGCAGCAAGCCCGCCAAGGTGTAGCCCAAGTTCACATGTACCCATCGGAAAATTTCGCTTTCTGCCGTGACATAAGCGCCCACAAAACTCAGCGCCAGCAAGGCATGCAAAGTTCGGGTGAAGGCATCCACGGTGCGGCGAGTGGGTGCGCGCAGACCAGAGGGCGCATCGACAACTGACGAAATGTTCGACATCGTGAAGGATTCCTTGTGAACGGTATGTTTGTAGGCCTTGATGACCAGAGATGGAACAGCGTCGCTCAGCGCGGAATCCGCACCTGATGCTCATCAAAGTTGCCGCTATCGGCATGGATGTGGCAGGCAGTGCACTGTGCGGCACTCTTAATACTCGCTCGCCGCCAAACGGAAGGCTCTACCTCACGGTGTTTGCGCACAAACCAAGCGGATCGGGTAATCCGATCTTCAACGGGCTCTTCACGCACGCGCTTGTAAGTACCTGCCTTGGCTTGCAACCAGGTGCCAATTTGTTGAACCTGACTTGGCTCCAGAGAGGCATCGCTGCCGTAATGCTGATCCAACCCATTCACGATACGACGCCAGGATGGCGCTGGTAAGAGACCCGGCGGATAGGCCATGTGACAGGCCGCGCATTCTTGCTTGTAAATCACTGGGACTTGTTCCGGCATGAGCCGGCCATCGGCCCAAACCGATGCACAGCCACTCCAGACCCAACAGCAAAAGACCACCGATTGGATGCCAATGGATTTCATCATTTCAACCCCAGCAGATAAGCCATCACATCGGCCTTTTCAAGAGCGGTGCATTCACGTGACACCACGTCTTTGCAGTTGCGCTTAAACCATTTGTCCACCTTGGCACTGTCTGTGAATCGCTCAGCATTGAAAGCGGGAGCCAACGCGGTGATTCTCTTGCCTGTAGAGGCGTGTTTGCTGTCTTGCGTGGGTGGCTGGCCATGGCATGACGCACACGACCACTCACCGTCATGACGCCGTCCGAAGAAAACCTGCCCACGGCCTGCGTCACCCGGTTGCCCAGCCGCCTGCTGCCAACGTTGCAGCTCACTTTGCGGGGTCGCGGCCCCAGCCGTCGTCTGAATGATCAAGGCACTGATGGCCAAAGTGGCAATGGAAATCATGTTCAAGTTCGTCATCGATTCGACCTTTCTTAGCATCTCAAGACAGAGATTAAAGATCGGGGATGAAGCACGGCTTAAACAGCCCCCACTGGCCCAAGCCAGTGGTGTGATCAAGATCACAGCGGCAACCTAGCGGCCAATTTAACCTGGCATGACGAAGCAAGACACCGCCATGCGCATTGGCACGAATGTCTTCAGCGTTGAAGCGACAAAGCCCACAGACGGGAGGCATGACGCTCCCATCAGTGGGCTCACCAAGAATTCAATCAGGCTTGTGGTGTCTGGCCTTCTGGCCCTTCGTACACACTGCCGCCAAACTTCAAGGCCGTATGTTCCCGCTTGGACTGCAGCAAGGGGTACAACATTTGGTGATACCAACGCTCTTGGCCAAACAACTTGTCATCGATCAGACCCACTTGCGCAGGGTAACGGCGTGTGATGTGCGCACTGCCAAAAATGATGTCCCACAAAAACAGCAGGTTGCCAAAATTGCCCTTGTAATGCCCCACGCCATCGGCGTTCGAGATCGCATGGTGCGCCCAATGAGTTGCTGGTGTGGAGATGGTCCGCTCCAACACCCACATCAAAGGGTGCAAAGCGCGAATGCGGTACAGCGGCTCATCCCAACGCCAAGCGCTGTGCGCGCCCAAAATGACAAAGAGTTTGACCACTATGTAACCTGCGTAAACCATGCCGCCAAAACCCAGATAAAGCAAAACACCCGCAAACCAGAGGCCGGGCATCATCAGGTAGTAGAAGAAATTGTTGCGGAACGTCACCCGAATGCTCATGTATTCAGCCGAGTGATGCGCGCGATGCAAAGGCCACAAGAATGAGGTGTGAGACAACCGGTGCCACCAATACTGGGTCATGTCATCCAACACCAACAAAACCCCCACCATGCCCCACCACGGCATGTCAGCCAGCACGCCTTTGTATTGTGGAGCCCAAAGCGCCCCCAGTTTGGCCGTGACAAAAATAGCCAAAGGTTGCGTGACAGCCAGCACGCTCAGAAACATCAACAGTTCGAGTTTGGTGTCATTGCCTGTGGCATGAACCGTTTGCTTGTAGCGTCGACTGACGTACTCCATGGTTGCAAAACCCACAATGATGCAAAGCACCAAAGCGTTTTGTATTTGCGCAGGGGTCATTAATTTGTCTCCTCTTATCGTGTTCCAGCGCTCCAGACGTTAGAGAGCTACACAACATTTAAGGTAACAAATCATTCAAACATCGAACATCCGGGTATTCCCCTTAACAAGCACAAATGATTAAAAAGGATTCTTCGGTTTTCATGATTTTCAATCCCGCAATGATCATGGATGCAGGCACAAAACGCAGGACTTTCAATGCCATCATCAACCACACACTAAAGGTTCCGTGAGATTCAATGGATCTTAGATAAAACCCAAACACGCCGACAGAATCAGTTGGTCAAGGCTTCGATTCGACCCGCTGGCAACACCAACATGAAGGTAGAGCCCTTGCCTACTTGGCTCTGGATTCGCAGCTCACCACCATGACGCTGCACCACATGTTTGGCGATGGCCAAGCCCAGCCCTGTGCCGCCTGTTTCACGAGAGCGGCTGCGGTCCACACGGTAAAACCGCTCTGATAAGCGCGGTAAATGTTCAGGTGCAATACCGGGCCCTGTATCGCTGACCGAAAAAACAGCGCCATCCGGCGTGCGAGACCATGCAACTCGGATTTGTCCTCCTGCAGGGGTGTAGCGCACGGCGTTACTCACCAAATTGGAAATGGCGCTGAGGAGTTCTGAGCGAACACCGAGCAGAGAAAAATTCGGTACGGGCTCAAAAATCAACTCATGCACGGGGCCTCGCTCATCTCCATCTTGAGCGGACAACACCGATGACAATGCCGCTGCATCGATGGCCACACGACTCATCAAGTCAGGTAATTCCACTTTTTCATACAAGCCGGGGGGCAAGCTGCCTTCGAGCTGCGACAAGGTCAACAAGTCAGCGACCAGGCTTTGCATTCGTTCGGCCTGAACAGCCATCAGATGCAAGTAACGTTGTTGCTCATCTGCCGCCAAAGGGATGGACTGCAGGGTTTCGACAAAGCCACTGAGCACAGTGAGCGGGGTGCGTATCTCGTGCGATACGTTGGCAACAAAATCGCGACGCATTGCATCTGCCAAGGTGATCGATGTGATATCGCGTGTCAGAAGCAATTTTTGCCCTTCACCATAAGCATGAAGCTGAACGGACAACTTAGGCGTTTTCGCCAAAGAGCTGGCATGACCATCAATGACGGCTTCCGCATCGTGCTGATCCATGGCGAAATATTTTGAAAAAACAGGATCGCGAACCAAATGGACAATGTGTTGCTTTAAATCCCGAGTGGCATCCAAGCCCAAATGACTTGAAGCTGTGGCGTTGCACCACTCGATCCGCCCTTGTGCATCCAGCAAAGTCACCCCATTGGGTGAAGCCTGAATAGCCTGCAAGAAAAACTGCAACCGCTGCTCTGCCACGAGCGCCTGATTTTCGCGTTGACGCAGCAAACGCTGAATACGATGCGCAATCTCTGACCAGACCCCTTTCCAGGGCAGTGGTGTGTACAAATCAGATCCAGACAGCCATCTATCAATGCGATAAGTTTTCCAGATCAATAAAACCGCATAAATCACAACGGTCAACAGCGCCGCGTAGGTGGCTTCAGTCAAGCCCGTCCACCACCAGACAGGCAAAGCCACCACCAATACCGAAAAAACAAGCTCAATTAATGGGACTAGCATTCAAACGCACACAGTTAAATCGCGGGAGATCCGGTCATGCGGTAGCCTGCGCCACGCACTGTTTCGATCATACTGCCGGCATCACCCAGTGACTCACGCAAGCGCTTGACATGCACATCTACTGTGCGCTCTTCAATGTAAACGTGATCGCCCCAAATTTTGTCCAACAGCATGCCACGCGTATGCACACGTTCTGGGTGACGCATCAGGTATTGCAATAACTTGAACTCGGTCGGGCCGACTTTGATGGGTTTATCTTGCCAACTGACACGGTAAGTATCTGCATCCAGCTGCAGTTCGCCCAATTTGACGGCACCGCCCGCCGACTCCGGGACCTTTCTGCGAAGTACGGCACGAATTCTGGCCAAAAGTTCGCGAGGCGAAAATGGTTTGACGATGTAATCGTCTGCACCCGCATCCAAACCCGCAACCCTGTCCGCCTCATCACCACGTGCAGTGATCATCAAAATGGGCGTGGCCTTGGTGCGGGCTGCTGACCTCCAACGGCGTGCCAACGCCAGACCACTTTCACCCGGCAACATCCAGTCAAGCAAGATCACATCGGGCAAAATTTCATCGAGCTCACGTTGCGCCGATTCCGAGTCCATGGCCCAGACAGGTTGAAAACCGTTGTGACGCAAATTCACCGAAATCAATTCGGCAATCGGCGCCTCGTCCTCAACGATCAAAATTCTGGGCAGGCTTCTCATTGGACTGCTTTTTCGACATCTGTCAGGGCCGTATGGCGAACATCGGCACCTTTGACAACATAGATCACGAACTCGGCGATGTTCTTGGCGTGATCCCCAATGCGCTCGATCGCCTTGGCCACAAACAGCAAGTCCAAGCTGGCCGAAATGGTGCGAGGGTCTTCCATCATGTAAGTGACCAGCTTGCGCATGAATCCGTTGAACTCGGCATCGATCAGATCGTCTTCTTTCAGAATCACCAAGGCCGTATTCACGTCGAGACGCGCAAACGCATCCAATGCCTTTCGCAACAAACCGGATGCCAAATCCGAAGCAATGCGCAGTTCGGAAGATGGCAGGTTGCGAGGGCTGCCTTGCTCCAAAATTTGTTTGACCATGCGGGCAATCCGCTCTGCTTCATCACCAGCGCGCTCCAAGTTGCCGGTGATTTTGGAGATCGCCATCAGCAAACGCAAATCTCTGGCTGTGGGCTGGCGGCGAGCAATGATGGAGGCCAACTCGGCATCGATCTCGACTTCCAGTGTGTTGACTTGCTTTTCAGTGGCAATAACTTGGTTGGCGACTTCGATATTGAACTGCGCCAATGAATACACAGCATGGCGCGTCTGCGACTCCACCAGACCACCCAACTCCAGAACGCGCGAAGACACGTTGGTCAAGTCGGCATCAAATTGGCTTGAAATGTGTTTTTCCATGGTTTGCTCCTGATTAGCCGAAACGGCCTGTGATGTAGTCTTCGGTTTCCTGACGAGCAGGCTTCATGAAAATTTGTTCGGTTTGGCCAAATTCGACCAACTCGCCCAAGTACATGTAGGCTGTGAAGTCCGACACACGAGCAGCTTGCTGCATGTTGTGCGTCACGATGGCCACGGTGTAGTCTTTCTTCAACTCGCTGACCAACTCTTCCACTTTGGCCGTCGAAATAGGGTCCAGCGCAGATGTGGGTTCATCGAGCAAAATCACCTTGGGCTTCACGGCCACTGTGCGGGCAATGCACAAACGTTGCTGCTGACCACCCGAGAGTGACAAGCCGCTTTGGCCCAATTTGTCTTTGACTTCAGACCAGATGGCGGCTTTGGTCAAGGCCCACTCGACGCGCTCATCCATTTCGGCTCGGCCGAGGTTTTCATACAAACGGATGCCAAACGCGATGTTGTCGTAAATCGACATCGGGAAAGGCGTGGGCTTTTGAAAGACCATCCCAATTTGGGCACGCAACAAATTCAAGTCTTGGCTTTTGTCCAAGATGTTCTGTCCGTAGAACTTGATTTGCCCTTCGGCACGCTGGCCGGGATACAGGCTGTACATGCGATTGAGCGTGCGCAGCAAAGTGGATTTGCCGCAGCCCGATGGCCCAATGAAGGCCGTCACGCGGTGTTCAGCAATGTCCAGATTGACATTTTTAAGCCCTTTGAACGAGCCGTAAAAAAAGTCCAGGTTACGCACTTCGATGGCGTTTTGTGTCGGTTTCTTGTCAGGCATGTGGATTCCTGTGAATTCAAATAGAGATAACGCAGATGATCGGGCTCAGCAGCGTTAAGCCGACTGTTTGTCCCTGAAAAACACGCGCGCCAGAATGTTGAGCAGCAGTACAGCCAAGGTCACCAGCAAAGCACCCGCCCAAGCCAAACGAATCCAGTTTTCATAAGGGCTCATGGCGAATTGGAAAATCACCACCGGCAAATTGGCCATGGGCTTGCCCATGTCGGAATTGAAGAACTGATTGTTCAGCGCGGTGAACAGCAAAGGCGCAGTTTCGCCACTGATGCGGGCCACAGCCAACAACAGGCCGGTGATCACACCACTCCTGGCCGCGCGCAAAGTGACCGAGAGTGACACCTTCCATCGTGGAGCACCCAGTGCAAACGCAGCCTCACGCAAACTGCCAGGCACCAAACGCAGCATGTTTTCGGTTGTTCGCATGATCACGGGAACCGCGATCAAGGACAAAGCCAAACTACCCGCATAACCAGAAAATGTGCCCATCGTGGCCACAGCTATGGCGTACACAAACAAACCAATCACGATCGACGGGGCCGACAGCATGATGTCGGTCACAAATCGAGTGAGCTCAGCCGTTTTGCTTTGGTCGCCATATTCAGTCAGATAGATGCCGGCAAAAATGCCCACGGGCGTAGCCACCAGGACAGTGAGCCCCACCATCATCAAACTGCCGACAATGGCGTTGCGCAAGCCACCACCCTCTGTGCCTGGGGCTGGCGTGTCTTGGGTGAGCAAGTTCAAATCCAGCGCTGCAAAACCGTTGGAAAACAGCACCACCAAAATCCACAACAACACCGCCAAGCCTAGGCCCATGGCGACCATGGACGTCACCATGCCCCATGCATTGGCCAAACGGCGACGGCGATACAAGCCTTGATTCATGTTCATGGCCATGTCAGAACCCCTTGGCTTTTTCAGCCCGGTTGATCATGATTTTGGCCGCAGCCAA
>JAGNVG010000041.1:0-1782 GCA_017986605.1 Limnohabitans sp. | reverse complement strand
GTCCCCAAAGGGCGACGCAACCAAGCGGGACAGGTTTCGGTCAAAAAAACCGCAATGCCGAACGCCAAAGGCACGGCCAACAGCATGGCAATGCCGGCGCTGGCCAAGGTGCCAACGATCGCGATCGCGGCACCAAACTCTTCATTGATGATGTCCCACTCGACATACCAAATGAAACGCGCGCCGAACTTGGCGAAGGTGGGCCAAGCATTGATGAACAAAGACACGATGATCCCGGCCAAGGCCACCAGAACCAATAAGGAAAACAACTGTGTCAGGCGGTGAAACAACACGTCTTGCAGACGCTGCCGCTTCACCACCGCCAGCATCTGGCTGGTGCGGTCTGCACTCGAAGGGGGGGTTTGCATGTCTTGGCCCATCAAACAAAAAGCATCTAATTCAACAAAAAAACCGCCGGTCGCTAGACAACAACCGACGGATGACAGGACTGACCTGAATTACTTTTGAATTTGCGACCAGACTTTAGCGCGGATCTGATCGGTCAAGCTGTCAGGCAAGGCCACGTAGTCCAGATCGGCAGCCATTTTCTTGCCATTTTTGAAAGACCAGTCAAAGAACTTCAGGGCTTCGGCCGAAGCGGCTTTGTCGGCTGGGTTCTTGTACATCAAGATGAAAGAAGCCGTGCTGACTGGCCAGCTGTTGGCACCCTTGGCATTGACCATGGACACGCCCATACCCGGCACGCTGAACCAGTCGGCGCTGGCTGCGGCGGCTGCAAAAGTCAGATCGTCAGGGCTGACGTACTTGCCGTCGGCGTTCTGGATTTGCATGAAGTTCATCTTGTTCTTTTTCACGTAGGCATATTCCACGTAACCCAAAGAACCTTTGACGCGGTTCACGTTGGCTGCCACGCCTTCATTGCCTTTGCCACCGACGGAGGTGGGCGCTGGCCACTTGACCGCAGCACCTTTGCCCACGGAATCAGCCCATTCCTTGCTAACAGCAGCCAGATAGTCGGTCCAGTTGAAGGTCGTGCCCGAGCCATCTGCACGGTGCACCACCGTGATGGTTTCGTTGGGCAGGGTTTTACCGGGGTTCAAAGCCACAAACTTAGGGTCATTCCACTTGCTGATTTTGCCCATGAACATTTCGGCCAACACAGGGCCTGTCACGCGCAACTCGCCTGGCTTGAAGCCATCCAGGTTGATCACGGGCACAGTGCCACCAATGATGGCGGGGAACTGAACCATGCCATCTTTGTCGAGCCCTTCACCTTTAACCGGGGCGTCGGTCGCACCGAAAGTCACAGTCTTGGCGCGGATTTGCTTGATGCCACCAGAAGAGCCGATGGACTGGTAATTCATGCCTGTGCCGGTAGCGGCTTTGTAGCCTTCAGCCCACTTGGCATAGATCGGAAATGGGAACGTGGCGCCAGCGCCCGTGATGTCGGCGGCAAAACTGGCGGCTGCGACAGCGCTCAGACCAATGGCTGCCACAAAAGATTTCAATTTCAACATGTCAAATCCTAACAGGGGTGTAAAACGAAGTCACCCGAGAGGTCTTGCGTGGGGACTGATTGAACTTTAGCGGCCCATTGTGACAAAACGATGTCAACTTAGCCATCTCTCGATTAAAAAAGGCCACACCTGAAAGTGTGGCCGCATTCCAGTGGATCGCGGCCTCATTGAGGTCGCATCCTGTAGGTCTTTACAAGCCGATCAGACCACCGTCTTGGCGCGTGATCACAATGGTTGCAGAGCGAGGACGACCGGCCACGCCATAACCTTGGTTACCCGGCCAAAAACTCTGTGGAGCGCTGCC
>JAGNVG010000040.1:14340-18383 GCA_017986605.1 Limnohabitans sp. | reverse complement strand
TGGCGGGCCATGGAAACTCCCTGAATAAGAACGGCAGTTTAATTGGGATCTGACCCCAATTAATTCAATTAATTGAAATTGGTAGCTCCATGGAAATGGAAATGGAAATCTTTTGATGCAAAAATAATCTGATCAAAAGCATCAACAGTCACCATCACGAGGCATTACATGAAGAACACATTCTTCTCGGCGCTTGTTACCCTGTTTTTGGGACTCACGCCGCTCAGCCATGCCATGACACTTGAACGGGTCAACAATGACCTTTATGCAACGGGGCCAACGGTCGATCAAGATTTCCTGAGTTTCAAAGATGCTTTTGCAAAAGGCGGGATTAAGCGGCTGATTTTGGTGAATGCGCCAGGTGGTGATCTGTGGACAGGTATGCGGGTCGCCCGCATGGTGCAAGACGCGAAGATCAAAACGGTCGCATCAGGGTTATGCATGTCCGCATGCTCTCTGATTTTCATGGCAGGTCAAGAACGCAGCTTTGGCACAGGCCACCTCCCACGAATGACCATGATCGGCATCCACGGTGCACACGACCTAGACAGCAAAAAAGTCCTCAGCCAAGCCATGCCTCAGATGTACGCCTTGTACAAACAACAAATGGGCGAAAAGTTCGATGCCGCAGTCATCAACCAAGCGCTCTATGACATCAAAGAGGCATCTGGTTTTCTGCGAGTCCGCGAAATGCAACGCACACAAGAAAAGGACCGAACGCCTTGGTTCTGCCCCACAGGTCAAACACCTTTAGACCAATGCCAACAGCACAGCGGCAAGGACGCTTATTCTTTAGGGGTGGTCACACAAACTGAAACGGTTGCACTGCAATTACCAGACAGCATGCAAATCAAACTGGGGTTTTTTGGCAGGCCCCTCAACGCCCCGCCCGTGGACTTCCAAGACCGTGCGGATCAGTTGATTGACTCTTTATGCCAAGGCCAATTGCTGTGCAAAACCATCGGCGGCAGAACTTTCAAAAATTACCTCAGCGCTCACCAAAACAAGGCCTTGGCCATCGGCAGGGGAAAAACGGGCTATGGCATCCGATGGGGTGATGACGACCCAGGAGTGGCCATGTTGAGAGCCCTCTATCACTGCAACCACGCCAAAAACAACCCCAAACTCTGCCGACTTGTCGCCGTCAACGACCATGAACTGCTGCCGCTTTACGATGAAGAGCCGAGCCAAAGCAATGCATTGATCGAGACCCTGAAAGCCCCACCCCCTGCGCTCAGTCAAGCAGAACGCGATGAGCCAGGTGGCCCCTCTCCTTCGCGCTTACGCACCGGCAACCACGTTACAGGCATGACTCCCAAAATGCTGGAGGGGATTCAACGCTGGGATACGGCCACGCTGGTCCAAGCCTTGAAGCAAAACGAACGCCCTGTCGTCATCGACGCGGCGGCCTTCGGCCCAGTGATCCCTAGTGCACTGAACCTCATCCACAGTGGCCTCGCCTTCGAAGACGCTCAACAGGAATCAGCCTATGCTGAACGCTTTCGTCAAATGTTGCTGGCCGCTGCGCCCAACTTGAACCAGCCCGTGGTGTTCTATTGCGCCAGTTCAGCGTGCTGGCTGTCTGTGAATGCGGCCATGCGCGCTCGCCAGCTGGGCTACACCCAGGTCATCTGGTACCGAGGGGGTATGGCTGCATGGACGCAAGCTGGCTTGCCCACCGTGGGCAGGGTACCTGTGGCCGTACTGCACTGACCAAGCTCTCATGTGACAGCCCAGTGCGTCCAATGCTCTTAAGCTTGGCGCATGCACAAGACAACACTACGGGTCGGCGCTGGCGCAGGTTATGCGGGTGACCGCATTGCGCCCGCTTTAGAACTGGCCGAAAAGGGCCAACTGGACTATCTGGTGTTCGAGTGCCTGGCCGAGCGCACGATTGCCTTGGCGCAACTGGAGCGATCCAAAGACCCTGCTGGCGGCTTTGACCCGATGCTGGAGGCCCGGATGCGGGCCGTGCTGCCGGCTTGCATCGGGCACGGCACACGCATCATCAGCAACATGGGGGCGGCCAACCCGCTGCAAGCTGGGCACGCGGTGCTGGCTGTGGCCCGTGAATTGGGCTTACCGCAGGTCAAAGTGGCGGTGGTCATGGGCGACGATGTGCTAACCACTTTAACGGCCAACGGCTTGTCTCTTCCTGTTCTGGAATCCACACAAACCCTGGCCAACTTGCAGCCGCATCTGATTTCAGCCAACGCCTATTTGGGCGCTGAAGCCTTACAGCCTGCCCTGCACAGCGACGCCCAAGTCATCATCACCGGCCGCGTGGCCGACCCGGCCCTGTTTTTGGCGCCCTTGATGCACCACTTCGGCTGGGCTGCTGACGACTGGCAACGGCTGGGCAAAGGCGTTTTGGTTGGGCATTTGCTGGAATGCGCGGCGCAGATCACGGGCGGCTACTTTGCCGATCCTGGGTTCAAGGACGTGCCCAATATGGCCCGGCTGGGCTTTCCGCTGGCCGAAGTCAGCGCATCGGGCGACGCCGTCATCACCAAAGTAGAGGGCTCGGGCGGCTGCGTCACGGTGGCTACGTGCTCAGAACAATTGCTCTACGAGATCGAGAACCCAGCCCGCTACCTACAGCCGGATGTAGTGGCCGATTTTTCTCAGGTGCAGCTGACGCAATTGGGCACCGACCGGGTTAAGGTAACCGGTGGCAGCGGCCACCCACGCACCGACACGCTCAAGGTCACGCTGGGTTACCGCGACGGCTTCATCGGCGAAGGGCAGATGAGCTACGCCGGACTTGGAGCACCAGCGCGGGGCCAACTCGCGCTGGATTTGGTACGCCAAAGGCTGGCCGATGCCGGTTACGCCGAGTTCGAGGCTCGCTACGACCTGATCGGCGTGAACGCGATCTTCGGCCCTTCCAGCCCGTCCCACGCTGAACCCGCCGAGGTGCGTGCCCGCGTGGCCCTGCGCGTGCCCACCCAGCAGCAGGCCCAGCATGTGGCGCACGAAGTCGAAGCGCTTTACCTCAACGGCCCGGCAGGCGGCGGCGGCGCCACCCGATCGGTGCGCGAAGTCATCGCCGCTGCCGCCGTGCTCATGCCCCGCGAATCCGTGGACACCAACACCGTGCTGCTCAACGCCGAAGGACACTGACATGCTGCTGCGCGACATCGCCCACACCCGCACCGGCGACAAAGGCAACCGATCCACCTTGTCGGTCATCGCCTACGACAAAAACGACTTTGCCCTGCTGGAACAACACTTGAGCGCCGAACGCGTGCAAGCCCACTTTGCAGGCACCGTGCACGGCCCGGTAGAACGCTACGCCCTGCCCCAACTGGGCGCCCTCAACTTTGTCATGCACAACGCACTGGGCGGTGGCGTGACCCGCTCGCTGGCATTGGACGCCCACGGGAAATGCCTGAGTGCGCACCTGCTGACTTTTGTGATTGAATGATTTTTTGACCCACTGGAGAACCCATGAAACATTTGCGCATCGCCTCTTTGTTGTCTGCCGCCTTGGGCTTCGGCCTTGTGGCCACCCAAGCGCTGGCACAGGCCTACCCCAACAAACCGATCAAGGCCGTTGTGCCCTTTGCTGCGGGCAGCGCGACCGACCAAATTGGCCGCGCTTTTGCGCAAAAAATGTCTGAAGTTTTGGGCCAGCCTGTGGTGGTGGACAACAAGGCCGGTGTGAACGGCATGCTCGGCGCCGATGTGGTGGCCAAGTCGGCTCCTGACGGCTACACGATCTTGATCGGCACCAACAGCACCAATGCGGCGCTGAAAAGCTTGATGAAAAAGTTGCCCTACGACCAAGACACCGCCTTTGCGCCTGTGGCCTACATGGGCTCGGTCCCCCTGATCGTGGCCGTTAACAACGATGTGCCCGCCAAAAACCTGAAAGAACTGGTGGACCTGGCCAAAGCCAAACCCACACAAGTCACCTTTGCCAGCGCCAGCACTTCGCAACTGGTGTCCACCGAAGTGCTCTCCAGCATGGCGGGCATCCAGATGACCAACGTGCCCTACAAGAGCGGCCCTGCGGCCATGACCGACCTGATCGGTGGCCA
>JAGNVG010000040.1:0-14240 GCA_017986605.1 Limnohabitans sp. | reverse complement strand
TTGGCCAAGATCAGCTCGTTTTTCATGCTGTGCTCCCAGCCCACCAGCTCGGTGACCGTCACTTGGTAACCCTGTGACTCCAGATACAGGCAGCGCAACACATTGGTCAGCTGGCTGCCCACTTCGCGGGTGTGCAGCGGGTGACGCCACAGCTCGGCCAAAGGCGTGCGCTGCAAATTGATTGCTTTGTTTTGGTTGAGCGCCCGGGCCAGCTCGGCCTGGCAGCAGGGCACCAACACCATGTATTTGGCTTTCTTTTGCAGACCAAAAGCGATGGCGTCGTCGGTGGCGGTGTCGCAAGCGTGCAGGGCCGTCACCACGTCGATCTGCGCGGGCAGCTCGCTGCTTTGGGTCGATTCGGCCACGCTCACGTTCAAAAAGCGCATGCGGTCAAAACCCAGCTTTTGGGCCAGCGCTTGGGACGATGCCACCAGCTCACTGCGGGTCTCAATGCCATAAATCGTGCCTTGGCCCAGCGCTT
This sequence comes from Limnohabitans sp., assembly GCA_017986605.1. Classification (GTDB taxonomy): domain Bacteria; phylum Pseudomonadota; class Gammaproteobacteria; order Burkholderiales; family Burkholderiaceae_C; genus Limnohabitans_A. The sequence continues at coordinate 13,759 of JAGNVG010000040.1, read as the reverse complement.
TGAAAAACAGGTCGTAAATGATGAAACCCAGATACGACTTGCCTGCACCGTGGTCGGCGAGCGTGGGGCCGCTTTCGCTGGCGGGCAACTCCAGCAGCAGCTTTTCGATGAACTGGAACAGGTGGTAGACCTGCTTGAGCTTGCGGCGCGAATCTTGATTGAGCTTGCCCTCGCGGGTCAGGATGTGGAGCTGCTTGAGCAACTCGACCGACTGGCCGGGGCGCACTTCGGGCGGCAGCTGCGAAGCAGCGTTGTCGGTGGCCGTTTGCTTTTTCATGGGCGAGGACCCACATCCAACTTTTTCCAGCCCTCAGCCCCCAGCTTTTCCAGGGTCTCGATGTTGGTTTCGTAAATCATTTCAGCTTCAGGGAAAGCCTCTACCGCCCGGTCAATGCTTTCCTCGCGCAGCAGGTGCAGCGTGGGGTAAGGCGAGCGGTTGGTGAAATTGCTGATGTCGTCCGGCTCGGTGTCGGCAAACTGGAACTCGGGGTGAAAACTCGCCACCTGAAACTCGCCTTCCATGTCCAGCTCTTGCAGCACGGCATCGGCCTCGTCCAGAAAGTCGTTGAACTCCAGAAAGTCGCGCAGCATCTGCGGAATGATCAACAACACAGTCTCTCGTTCTTCGGGAGGCAATCCGGCCAAGGCTTGCAACTGTTCGATCAGCTCATCACGCAGGCCTTCGAGGCCTTTGGCCTCGCTCACAGCGAAGTGGATCTGACCCTTCACATGAGGGGCTTTTGCAAACGGGCACAGGTTCAATCCAATCACAGCGCGTTCGAGCCAGCGCACCGTGTCGGCAACTTCGGGAATGGTCATATCGGTCATGGGTGAGATTGTGCCTGCGTCGTCGGCCGTTGCAGTTCGCGTCCAGCCATCCAAGCGAGCATCATCCCGCCCACACAACACGCCACGGTGACCAGCGGCGTGAGTTGCCAGCCGCCTGCGCGTGCGGCCACAGCCGCCACCACAGGTGGGCCCACAAACTGACCCAGCGCCGACAACTGCTGCATCCAGCCTATGGTGGTGGCCACATGCTGCTCACCCGGGGCCAAGCGCACCGCCAGACTGAACAGTGTGCCCGGCACCAGCCCGCCCACACCCGAAAACAGCAGGACCCCGGCATAGCGCAGCCAAGGCCAGTCCTCCGAGAACGTGGCAAAAGCCAGCGTACTGCCCAGCGCCATGGCCACAAAACCCAGGGTGATCGACTGTGCAGGGCCCCAGCCCCGTTGCAGTAAACGACCCGAAGCCATATTGCCCAACATATTGACCGCCGCTGCCAGTGCAGTCAGGCCGCCCAGCGCAGCACCCGCGACCCCCGCCGAGGCATAAATGGATGGCAAAAATCCCACCACCGCCAGCCACTGACCGGAATACATGGCAAACGTCAGTGCCACCAACCAGGGCCCTCGCGCCGACAAGGTCTGGCGCAGGCGCTGCCCCGTGCTGATGCGAGTGCCAGCTCCCCCCTCCATGCGCACCGGATCAGCCGGCACAGCCTGCGACAACCACAACGCCATACCGAGCGCAATCAGGGCAAACAAATCCCACCAGCGGGGCCAGCCCCAAACCGGGATGAAAAGCGGTCCCAGCAACAAAGCCAGCGCCGTGCCCGTCGGCATGTAAGCCCCCCACACACCCAGCATGCCGCTCAGGTTTTGCGCCGGCACCAACCGCCGGATCAGTGCGGGTGCAGGCAGGGCGACCAGCAAAAAGCCCAACCCCTCGAACGCCCGCAGCGCCAGCAAAACCCAAGGCGATTTCGCCAGGCCACCCGCCAAACTGGCCAGCGCCAGAAGCACCAAGCCGCACAACATGCTCCGCTTGAGGCCCATGCCATCGGCCAACAAGCCCATGAACACCGCCAGCAGCAAACCCGCCAACTGCACCATCGACAACATGAAGCCCGATTGCACCAGCGTCAGGCCCAGATCGGCTTGCAAGGCCGCCAATGCCGGGGGCAATTTGCCCACTTGCAATGCCGCCACCACACCGGCCAATACCACCAGCCAAGCAGCGCGGTCAGAACGCAAGGAGGTCATAGCACACCCTGTGTCGTACACACTTGATCGAACAGCGGCCCACACCCACACAGCATGGTCACGCCCTTCACCAAGATCACAGCACTTTGCGCCCGGTCAGGCGTTCGTGTTCTCGCAGCGCAAATCGGTCGGTCATGCCTGCGATGTAATCGGCCACCGAGCGTCGCAGATCACGGCTGGCGGCAAAGTCGGCCGACATTTCAGCGGGCTGCGCCACATAGGCAGCAAACAACTCGCGCACAGCCTCTTTGGCACGTCCGGTGGTATCGGTCACCTGCGGATGGCGGTACAAACTGGCAAACAAAAATCGCTTCAATTCAGCCGTGCGGGCTTTCATCTCAGGACTGAACCCCACCAAAGGACCGGCCAAGCGGGCCTCGTATGCGGTGGTGACGCCTGCTTGAGTCACCGCCTGACGGGTGGTGTTGATCACGTCATAGACCTGGTCGCTCAGCATGCGTCGGATGGTTTCATAAAGCAGACGGCGTGGCTTTTGCGACAGCGCCGGATGCTCGTTCAGCGCTTGGTGGTGGTAATGAGCAAACAACTCGACTTCGAGCAACTGGTTGGCACTGATCAGGCCTGAGCGCACACCGTCGTCGATGTCATGTGCGTTGTAGGCAATCGCATCAGCCAAGTTGCACAACTGCGCCTCAAGGCTAGGCTGAGTGCGGTCTATGAAGCGCCGCCCCACCCCTCCGGGCTCGACCCGCTCCAGATGCTCGGCATTGACGCGCGAACAGTGTTTGAGCACGCCCTCGCGTGTCTCAAAACTCAGATTCAGACCATCAAACCCAGGGTAGCGTTCTTCAAGTTGATCCACCACACGCAGGCTTTGCAGGTTGTGCTCAAAGCCGCCATGCTCGGCCATGCATTCGTCCAACGCGTCCTGCCCTGCGTGGCCAAAAGGTGTGTGCCCCAGATCGTGAGCCAACGCCACCGCTTCGACCAAATCTTCTTGGAGTCCCAGCGCCCGGGCGATGGAGCGGCCCAGTTGCGCCACCTCGAGCGAATGCGTGAGGCGCGTGCGGAACAAATCACCCTCGTGATTCAAAAACACCTGCGTTTTGTAAACCAAGCGGCGAAACGCGGTGGAATGCACGATGCGGTCGCGGTCGCGCTGAAAGGCATTGCGTGTCGGCGCGGCAGGCTCGGCAAAACGGCGGCCTCGGGTTTGCGCAGGGTCGCAAGCCAAGGCCGACAGACTGCCCGTGACTTGAAAGGCAGTTTCAGTCAAATCGCGCATCCTCTCGTCCTGGGCTCAGGCACAGCAAGCGTTGATCACGTCGCGCACCATGTCATCGGGCGCACCGCAAACCGCCGCTTGGCCGGGGCCGTCAATGACCACAAACTGGATGTCGCCACCCACGGCTTTTTTATCGAGCCGCATGTGCTCGATGTAATGCCCGGCGTTATCCGTTGCGTCAATCACCGGACCCCGCACAGGTAGCCCGGCGCGTTCGATCAGCGCACGCAGACGGGCGACAAAGGCGGCATCGACTTTACCCATCCGGTGCGACAGCTCGGCGGCCATGACCATGCCGCAGCCCACCGCCTCGCCGTGCAGCCAGACACCAAAGCCCAGACCGGCTTCGATGGCGTGGCCGAAGGTGTGGCCGAAATTCAGGATGGCACGCAGACCTGCTTCGCGCTCATCTTGCCCCACCACCCAGGCCTTGATTTCGCAACTGCGCTTGACGGCGTGCGCCAAGGCGATGGGGTCTTGCGCCATCAGGGCATCGATGTTGACCTCAATCCAGTCCAGAAAAGCCATGTCGGCAATCGGTCCGTATTTGATGACTTCGGCCAAGCCCGCGCTCAGCTCGCGCGGGGGCAGTGTGGTCAACGTGCTCAGATCACACACCACACGAACGGGCTGGTAGAACGCACCGATCATGTTTTTGCCCAAGGGATGGTTGATGGCGGTTTTGCCCCCCACGGACGAGTCAACTTGCGACAGCAGCGTGGTCGGAACCTGAACAAAAGGCACACCACGCATGTAGCTGGCGGCTGCAAAACCAGTCATGTCACCAATCACCCCACCGCCCAGTGCGAACAGCACGGTCTTACGGTCACAGCCCTTGGCAAGCAACGCGTCAAAAATCAGATTCAAGGTCTGCCAGTCCTTGTGGGACTCGCCATCGGGCAGCACCACGGTGTGGACTTGCTTGTAATGCGGCGCGATGGCTGCGCGCAAGGCGGACTCATACAAGGGCGCGATGGTCTCGTTGGTCACGATCATGGCCGTCTGCGCTTTGGGCAGGCCGCTCCAAGTCTCAGCATGGGCGATCAGACCCTGCGCGATGTGGATGTCGTAGCTGCGGTCATCCAGCGAGATGGCGACCTGTTCAATGTGGGAAGTGATGGACTCGGACATAAGCACCGAGTGTAGGGGCTTTGGCCCGTCTTTCAGCCGTCTCTGTCGGGGTTGGCTGCAGCTTGTGCAGCCCCTTGGCCTTGGGAATGGGCTGGCCAATGTCCCGCCAACTCCAGTTGCATGACGATCATGTTGACCAGTGTGGCCACCGATGGACGCCCGGTTTCGATGACAAAGTGGGCCGCATCACGGTACAGCGGGTCACGAGCCTCAAACAGCGCTCGCAAACGGGCCATCGGATCGTCAACTTGCAACAATGGCCGTGCCGTGTCGTGGCGCACCCGGCGAAAAACATCTTCGGGGGCAGATCGCAGGTAAATCACATGGCCGCGCTCATGCAGGTGACGGCGGTTGGCTTCGCGTAAGACGGAGCCACCCCCCGTAGAGATCACACCTTGGTGGGATTGCGTCAGGTCATCGAGGACTTGTTGCTCAACATCGCGGAAGCTTTCCTCTCCTTCGCGGGCAAAAAACTCCCGGATCGAACACCCCAATCGGTGCTCAATCACATGGTCGGAATCCACAAAAGGCAAGCCAAGGCGGCGCGCCAATTGCCGACCAATGGTGGTTTTGCCAGAACCCGGAAGGCCCACAAAGATGATGCTCAAGAAAGTCTCACACTGGAAAAAGTCGGTCTGGCCGCATCCCGTCATGGTCAGCCGCACAGAGGCGCTAAGTGTATTCGACCGCTTGACGACATTGCGGCAGCGACTGCCGCGTACCATCCGTCCTGACTCAAGGCCCCAGTGAGGCCGGGGCATCGGCCACCACGCGGGGCGTCAGAAAAATCAACAATTCGCTTTTTCGGCGGGTCTGATCGCGGTTCTTGAACAACCAACCCAAGCCAGGCACATCCCCCAGGCCCGGGACTTTGGCTTCGTCGTTGCGATTGGTTTCTTCATAAATCCCACCCAACACCACGGTGCCGCCATCTTCCACGCGCACCTGGGTTCTCACATGCTTGGTGTTGATGGCGTAACCCGCAGGGGTGATTTGCCCGACGCTGTCACGGTTCACATCCACCTCGAGCACCACCGAGCCATCAGGGGTGATTTGAGGCGTCACCTCCAACTTGAGGTTGGCTTTGCGAAACTGGATCGAATTCACGCCGTTGCCCAGCGACACTTGGTAAGGCAACTCTGTGCCCTGCTCGATGAGGGCTTTGGTCTGGTCACCCGTGACCACACGGGGACGCGACACCACCTTACCCAAGCCCGCAGCCTCCAAGGCTGAGATTTCCACGTTGATGAACTTGTCTGCAGCAGCATTGAACAGCGAGACAGCAAAGGTGGCGGGGCTGTTCAATGTTTGCCCAGCCGAGCCCGCAGGCAAGTTGATCTGATTGCCAGCAGCAGTCCCCGCTGCGGCAGGCTGATTGGTTGCCCCGACGCTCAAGGTGTTGGAGCGCCCCTGCACTTTCAGGGGAACCGCCAGACCCGCCCCCAAACGCACACCCAGCGATTGACCGAACTGGTCATCGGCCTCGACAATCCGCGCCTCAATCAGGATCTGCCGAACGGGAACATCCAGCTGCATCAGCATTTTTTCCAAATCCGACAAACGCGCAGGCAAGTCTGAAATAAAGAGTTGATTGGTTCTGGGCTCAGCCAACACACTGCCCCGCGCACTCAACCAACGCCCGCCCGTGCTGCCCGCTGCACCGCCCTGCAAGCGCTGGGCCACTTCTGTGGCACGGGCGTATTGCAAACGCAATGACAGCATGTGCAAGGGACTGACCGCATCCAATGCCGCTTGGGTATCGAGCTGTTTTTTCTCACGCAAAGCCCATTCACCTTGTGGTGCCACCCAGAGCACACGCCCCTCCTGGCGACTCACCAAGCCCTTGGATTGCAGCACGATGCTCAAAGCTTGCTGCCAAGGCACCTCGTTCAGACGCACGCTCACCTGCCCCGTCACACCCTCGGTGGGCACCACATTCAGGCCCGAAAAATCGGCAAACACCTGCAACAAGGCTTTCACCTCGATGTTCTGAAAGTTCAAACTGATCGGCTTGTTGTCCGGGCTTGACGCCACAAGATCTGCGCTGGGCCCTGCGCTCGCGGAAGACCCACTGACCACCGAGGACGTTGGCGGCGCAGGGGCTTGAGCAGATTGCGCCCAAGACGACATCCCCAGGCTAACGCCCCAGACCCACCCAACACCGTACACGGCACATTGCTGCAAACGCTTCATTTTGGGGTCCCGCCTTTTGTGTTGTCTTGCCGCTCACCCCAATTGAGGACCAACAAAGGGCCCTGGGCCAAGCGCAGGCTCACGCCCGCATCGGTGATGGCTGCGACCCGGTGTCCTTCTTGTGTCACCCGTTGCCCAGGGCTGACCTTCACCCAATGCGAACCCGCGGACAAGATCGCTTGCCGATCGGCTCCTTGCTGCCAAAGCCCAGCCAAACGCACCCTCGCTAAAGGCCACCGCTGAGGATCTTCGGGCAAAGCGTCTGCGGCGGCGACCCCGATGGCGGCAGCCGAGACACCGGCCTCGTTCGGTGCGCGGGTTTCGGCTAAGTCGATCGGCTGTGGTGCATCTTCCCCAAAAGACTGGCCTTTGGCCTGCGCAAACAAAACAGCCCCGGATCGCGCGAAGGGCTGCGCTTGGGACAATCTGAGCCGATCCCAAGCATCCACAAATTCTGACGGTGTATGCGAGTCCACTTCGCCAGGGCGCAGCCAAAGCCGCAACACCGCATCGATTTGAACTTCTGCTGGTCGCGTTGTGGCGGCTATGCTGAGTCGTTCGATGGAACACACTGGCCCCGCATGGGCCAACTCGCCCCAAACACGGGACCAATCCTCAAAACGCCCCTGCACACGCAACGCAACCGCTTGGCTGGACAAGCCTGCGGGACTTGCTTTGGCCAACGTGAGCGGCAAGGGCCGCAGCGACACAAGACTGAGCCCCCGCTGCGCCAAGATTTGTTGCAAATCCACCCAAATTTGTGCCTGCCGCGTCGGCCCCGGCAAACTGCCGAGCAGGTCCTGTTCGTCGATGGACAAAGACTTCACGGAGCCATCTGGCAAACCATCGGGCAAGGCCGCCAATTGCTGGTGCAATTGCGCAACGGCCTGTGCTGTGCGCGCATGGTCTTCGCTGAGCTGAACCTGTGCCAACCCAACAGCTGCGAAACTCACCACACAACCGGAGATCGCAAAACCCCATCGTCGCAGCCAGCGCTCCAACAATCGTTGCACGTGAGGCCAGTTCAAGTCGCCCCACGACGGTGCATGCCAAGGCTGTCGCGATGGGTGATCCAGGCTCATGGCTTGGCCCCTGGCACGGCTGAAGACGGCACACTGGATGCGGCTCGCCCGAAAGGCCACATGGCTTGAAAAACAAAACTCACGCCCTCATGCCCTGTCGCCGTGATGCTCGCCAAGGTCAATGGAAACTCCAGCTGATCCGACAGTCTGCGTTGGGCTTGATTCACCCTGTCCACGGGCATCCCCGAACCATGAAGTTCGATCTTTTCAGACTCCGCCTGCAAACGCTCCAGACGCAGGCCACTGAGACGAGCCTCGGTTTGCAAACTGTCATGTAAAGACAGCCAAGCCTGCTGCTGCTGCCCGACCAGCTTCAAGTGCGCCAACTGTTGAGCGTGCATGCGCGATTGGGTTTGCCGATGTGCGGCCTCTTTGGCCTGCTGCGTTCTTGCGGCCAAGTTCGCTTGCAAGCGCTTTTGCTCTTGCTGTAACCCTGTGGTCTGCAAGTCTTGCCATTGCAGCCACCCCCATGCCAAAGCGCCCCCAAATAGCAAGCCAGCCAAACTGCTCCACCACCGATGAAAAACCTTTTGCTGCCGAGCTTGGCTCGGGTAATGGAGTAAATTGAGCGATCGCATCACTGCCAAGCCTTCAGCGCCAAGCCCGATGCCACCAAACGCGCACCTGTGGGTGTGCTCAGGACTTGCGCAATGGCTTCGTCCGTATCCGTTTCCATGCCGACGTCCGTCAAACCGGATGGGGCTGCCAAGCGAAACTGCCAATCTTGTGGGGCTTGCGTCAACAAACTGTTCACTCCACCTTGCAAGGCACGAACCCCGCGTTGGGCGGCTTGCAATTCAGACTCGACTGTGGCCAGTCGCCAGCCCGCGGCTCGAGTGCAGTCCTTGAATTGAGCCATGTGCGCTTGCGCGCAACCCATCCAATGCACACGTTGCACAAGACCATCGGTCAAGGCAGCGGGTTCAAAATCGAAATTCACCTCATCAGGTGACAACTGAAGCGCCTGCGCCACTTCCAATTGGACTTCATAAATCCAATCTTCTTGTGGCAGTTGGGCTGGGAAGTCGATGACCCCTTCTTGCAAACGGGCAGCAGGCAGTGCCATATTCAAACGGTGCCTGCGACCACCGCGCAAGCGCCCGTTGTGTCGCAAGGCTTGGCTCAACCAATCGAGGTCTGAAAAATCGAGTCCACCGGGCTCCTGCAACGACACCGTGGTGTTGACTTTGGCCACGTCATGGGTTTGTCTGTTCAAGCCCACCAAAGCCCAAGCCATCCCATGTGGGGCCAAACCCCAAGCTTGACGAGTCGCCCTGAAAGTCAGCTGCCGCCACCAATGCGCGAATGCCTGCATGTCGAGCCTCCCGAGGAAGGGACCAGAATGGTCGTGTGTCCGCTTTTGTAACATGAATCAGCGTTCATGACAATTTTATAAAACAAAATAGCTCAAAAAACCTTTTCAAACAAGTTGGGCTTGCGTTCAGGATTTTTATAATGATCGGCGGCCTGCATCTTGTTGGCTGCACCAACAGCCCACCTATGCCACCCAAAGACACCCCTTCTCCAGAACAGCAACGTCCCCAAGAGCGTGCTCCTGCGCTCACTCCCACTGGATGGCTAGTCAAAATAGCCTTCTGGACGCTGGGCATCATGGCGGCCGGTCTGCTGTCCATCCTCATGGTGGTGGGTGTCGCCATGGTCATGGCTTACCCCAACTTGCCCGACATTTCAGACTTGGCGGACTACAAACCCAAGCTGCCTCTGCGGGTATACACCGCAGATGGGCAATTGATGGGCGAATTTGGCGAAGAACGGCGCAACCTGACCCCCATCAAAGACATCCCGAATGTGATGAAAGATGCGGTCTTGTCGATTGAAGACAACCGCTTTTACCAACACGGTGGAGTGGACTACTTGGGCATTTTGCGGGCTGGCATTGCCAATATCGGAAGGGTCAAAAGCCAAGGTGCGTCCACCATCACCATGCAGGTGGCACGCAACGTGTACCTGTCATCGGAAAAAACATACACCCGCAAAATTTATGAAATTTTGCTGACCTACAAACTTGAGCACATGTTGAGCAAGGACCAGATCCTTGAGATCTACATGAACCAAATTTTCTTGGGCAACCGAGCCTATGGGTTCGCATCGGCTTGCGAAATTTACTTCGGTAAACCCCTCAAGGAAATCACCATCGCTGAAGCGGCCATGCTGGCCGGCTTGCCCAAAGCCCCTTCGGCCTACAACCCCATCAGCAACCCCAAACGCGCCCGCTCACGCCAGCTTTACATCATCGAGCGGATGGAGGAAAACGGCTACATCACCACCGCCCAAGCCAAAGAAGCCAAAGCCGAACCGCTCAAGCTGAGGTCTGCAGCCGACAAGAAGATCCTGCATGCAGAATACGTGGCCGAAACTGTCCGTCAAATGGTCTTTGCACAGTATGGTCAGGAAACCTACACGCGCGGCCTGAACGTTTACACCACCGTGCAAGCGTCGGAACAAATGGCGGCCTACAAGGCCCTGCGCCAGGGCATCATGGATTTTGAACGTCGCCAGATTTACCGTGGTCCTGAAAAATTCATCGACCTGCCTGCAGATCCCAAAAAAATGGAAGATGCCATCGACGATGTTTTGGACGAGCATCCTGACAATGGCGATGTCTTGTCCGCCGTGGTCCTGGAAGCATCTCCCCGCAAAGTGGTGGTGGTTCGCCAAAACAGCGAACAAATCAGCATCACGGGCGATGGTCTGAAACCGGCGCAATCGGGCTTGTCAGACAAAACCCCTCCAGCCAAACAGATTCGCAAAGGGGCCTTGATCCGCATCACCCAGACCCCCAAAGGAGCGTGGGAGATTACCCAGTTGCCTGAAGTAGAGGGCGCCTTCATCGCCATCACCCCTCAAACAGGTGCCATACGGGCCCTGGTGGGTGGTTTTGACTTTGCCAAAAACAAGTTCAACCACGTGACTCAAGCTTGGCGCCAACCGGGCTCCAGCTTCAAGCCATTCATTTATTCGGCAGCCTTGGAAAAAGGGTTCACGCCGGCCACGGTGGTCAACGATGCGCCCTTGTTCTTCGACAGCGGGGTCACAGGTGGACAACCTTGGGAGCCCAAAAACTACGACGGCAAGTTTGATGGGCCCATGAGTTTGCGCACCGGCCTGGCCAAATCCAAGAACATGATCTCGATTCGGGTGCTGCAAGCCGTAGGTTCTCGCCCCGCTCAGGAGTGGGTGACTCGATTTGGGTTCGATGAAGACAAACACCCGGCTTACCTGACGATGGCACTGGGAGCAGGTTCGGTCACGCCCATGCAAATGGCCACGGGCTACTCGGTCTTTGCCAACGGCGGTCACCGGGTGCAACCTCACTTGATCACACGCATCACCGACTTCAAAGACCGTGTGTTGGTGGAAAGCCCTGCCCCCACGCAACTGGATGAGAGCACCGTCGCCATACCGGCCCGCAATGCTTTTGTCATGACCAGTTTGCTGCAAGAGGTCACGCGTTCTGGCACAGCAGCACGGGCCCAAGCCACACTGAAACGCCCTGACATTTATGGCAAAACAGGCACCACCAACGATGCGATGGACGCTTGGTTTGCAGGCTACCAACATCAGTTGGCGGCTGTGGTCTGGATTGGCTATGACACCCCACGCAAACTGGGCGACCGGGAAACCGGGGGGGGCTTGAGCCTGCCAGTTTGGATCAGTTTCATGGAAACAGCCCTGCGCGGCGTCCCCGTGTCTGAACCCGCCGTGCCTGAAGGACTGGTCAACGTCAGCGGTGACTGGATGTACGAGGAGTACGCCAACGGCGGCGGCGTGAGCACATTGGGAACAGGCAACGAATCCTCCGGCAAAACCCCGAGTGCCATACCGCCTGCCGAAGAGCGCAGCCGCATCTTGGACTTGTTCAGGAACTAAGGCTTTGCAAGGCCAGCGCTGCAGAGGCTGGCCTGGCGCCCTGATCGCGCATCAGGGCTGGAACAACAGGTTCTGCCCCGCTTGCTCTGAGGCATAGCGAGACAGGCTTGCCCAAAACTCACCTTGTCCTTTGGTGTCCATCCAGTGCGCCCCATCAAACTTGTAATGAAAACCACCACAACGGGCTGCCAACCACACCTCATGCAAGGGCTTTTGCAGGTTGATCACGATCTGACTGCGGTTAGGAAAAGTGAGCGTGACCATGCCACCCGTGCGCTGGTTGTCAATGTCGGCGTCGGTGTCGTCGTTCAGGCGATCGCTGCTGATCTCCACGCCCGCGAGCAGGCGTTCAGCTTGGTCCAGAAATTCAAGGTCGGTCATTACAATCGCTGCATGTTGAAGGTATTGAAGATTCTAGTCACGGCGCATGCCCTTGTTGGCGGTGCGGCGATGTTGACTGCTTGCGGCCAAAAAGGCCCCCTGGTTTTGCCCAACACACCTGAGTCTGCCGGGCGCGCGACCTTGCCTCAAACCTTGAAACTGTGGCCAGCCTCGCCTGGCCCCAACGCCAACACAGAGCCCACTGCCCCTTCGACTGCACCTGAGGCACCCGCTGCCGCACCCAAATGAACGACATTGCCACACCCCAAGGCCTGCCAGGCCAACCTCACATCGCTTACCAAGGCGATCAACTCATGGTCGAGGGCGTGCGCTTGTCCGACTTGGCCCGCGAACACGGCACCCCTCTTTTTGTCTATTCAAAAGCGGCCATGCTGTCCGCCTTGGCGGCCTACCAGCGCGGCTTTGCAGGACGCAAGGCCCAAATTTGCTACGCCATGAAAGCCAACTCCACCTTGGCCGTCTTGCAAGTCTTTGCCGACGCTGGTTGCGGCTTTGACACCGTCTCGGGTGGCGAACTGGCCCGTGTGCTGGCCGCAGGCGCTGACCCGGCCAAGGTGATCTTTTCGGGCGTGGGCAAAACACGCGCCGAAATGAAACAAGCGTTGCAAGTGGGCATCGGCTGCTTCAACGTGGAAAGTGAAGCTGAACTCGATGTGCTGAGTGAGGTGGCCATGGGCTTGGGGCTGAAAGCACCGGTCAGCTTGCGGGTGAACCCCAACGTGGACGCCAAGACCCATCCCTACATTTCTACCGGGCTCAAAGGCAATAAATTTGGCATTGCACACGAAGACGCTCTGCGCGCTTACCGCCACGCAGCCAGCCTTCCTGGCCTGAAGGTCGTGGGCATCGATTGCCACATCGGCTCGCAAATCACCGAAACCACGCCTTACTTGGACGCCATGGACCGCGTGCTGGATCTGGTGGGCGAGATCGAAGCCGCTGGCATCGCCATCCATCACATCGACTTTGGTGGTGGGTTAGGCATCAATTACAACGGCGATACACCACCCGAAGCTGATGTGCTGTGGGCACAGTTGCTGGCCAAGCTGGATGCCCGCGGCTACGGTCAGCGCCAAATCATGATCGAGCCAGGCCGCTCACTGGTCGGCAACGCCGGGGTGTGTCTGACCGAAGTGCTGTACCTCAAACCGGGCGAGCAAAAGAATTTTTGCATCGTCGATGCAGCCATGAACGACCTGCCACGCCCGGCCATGTACCAGGCTTTTCACCAGATCGTTCCGGTCACACCGCGTGCAGGCTCTGTCAACGCAGATGGCACCTTGTATGACATCGTGGGGCCGGTGTGCGAGAGCGGCGACTGGATTGGCCGCGACCGCCAAATGCTGGTGCAAGCGGGTGACACGCTGGCGGTGTTGTCGGCTGGAGCTTACTGCATGAGCATGTCCAGCAATTACAACACCCGGGGCCGAGCGGCCGAGATTTTGGTCGATGGCGCAAAGGCCCACCTGATCCGCCAGCGCGAGTCGGCGTTCGACACCTTTGCGCTGGAACAACTGGTCTGACACGTGCGCGCGAGGTGCAATGCACCTTGCGAATCAGGCCCGTCGTCTGGATTGGCGAGCCCAACGCCAAACACGCCAACCCAAAAGCAGCGCCAGCACTGTCGCGTAGACCCAGACTTCGGCAAAGTTGTTTTTACCCGCACGCATCCACACAAAGTGCAACACGGCCAACACGGCCACGGCATACACACTGCGGTGCAGCATTTGCCAACGGGCAACACCCAGCCAGCGAATGGCCCGGTTGAA
>JAGNVG010000039.1 GCA_017986605.1 Limnohabitans sp. | reverse complement strand
GCGTGGGCGCGCTCGGTCTGGAACTTCATCAAGGCGGTGAAGTTGTCTGAATAGGTGCGCTGGATCAATTCGTTGGCCTTGACACCAAAGCGTTGCTGTTCGTCCAGTGGCAGATAGATGCGACCGCGCATGGCGTCTTCGCCCACGTCGCGGATGATGTTGGTCATCTGAAAAGCCAGTCCCAGCTTGTGTGCGTACTGCGTGGTGGCTTCGTCCGTCTGGCCAAAGATGCGTGCCGCAACTTCGCCCACCACGCCCGCCACCAGGTGGCAGTATTGGGTCAGGCCTGCAAAGTCGAGGTAACGGGTTTGGTTCAGGTCCATTTGGCAGCCTTCGATCACGGCCATCAGGTGGCGGCTTTCGATGCCAAAGGGCTGGGTGTGGGGCATGAGTGCCTGCATGACCGGATGGCTGGGCTGGCCCGCATAGGCTTGTTGCACTTCTTTTTGCCACCAACCGAGCTTGGCGGCGGCCACGCTGGGGTCGCTGATTTCGTCAACCACATCGTCCACTTCCCGGCAAAAAGCATAAAAAGCAGTGATGGCCGCACGGCGTTCTGGCGGGAGAAACAGAAAGGCGTAATAAAAGCTGCTGCCCGAGGCGGCGGCTTTTTGCTGGACGTAGTCTTGCGGATTCATGGAAAGGGATTCTCGCACCCAAACGCTGGCTTCAATCCGAAGATGCCGTCGACAATTTTTGGAACAGCCGCTCCAAACTGGCGGCGGAACCCAAGCCCAGAACGATTTGCCACATGAGTTGGTGCATTTCGTGTCGCGGCATTTTGACGTGCTGCGTCATGGCCAATGGCCCGATTTGCCGCAGCATGGCCAAGGTGCGTGCACCAATGAGTGCGGGCAGGGCGCTGGCCAAGCGCAGGCGCAGGGGTTTCAGGGCCATGGCGTAGCGCATGCCATCGGCCAATTGGGCTTGGGTGTGGTCCAGCCATTGGGTGTAAAGCGGGGCCAGAGTCTGCCAAGTCTCTGTACACCCGGTGTTGGCGGCGTTGGCCAGTTTCTCGGGGGTCAGCCCGACCGTCGCCAGTGTTTCCGCTGGCCAATAGCAGCGCCCAGCAGCCAGGTCGGCACCTGCATCGCGCAAGATGTTCAGGCGTTGCAAACCCATGCCGTATCGTCGCCCGATACGCATCATTTCATCTTGCGGCAGTCGTGCATAAGCGGGCAAGTGACGCTCGCACAGCTCGGTCCAGAACTCACCGACGCAACCGGCCACCAGCCAGGTGTATTGGTCGAGTTCAGCTTCGGTCTCGAGCGCGTGCAGCCCGGGGCCAAAACGCACCATGTCCAGTTGTTGGCCTTGTGTGATGTGTGCCAGCACTTGTCGCACACTAGCTCGGTCTTGGGGCCCCAGGGTGTTCAGCAGGGGCAGGCATTGCGGCAGCGCTTGCATCAGGGCGCGCTCGTGTGGGTCGGTTTGTTGTGCTGCAAAAGCTCGGGCGAGCGAGCTCAGTTCATGGCTTGCACCCATCTGCGCATCTGGCGATGCGATCGCTTGGGTCATGCCCATCAGCAAGTGTTGGCGTTCATCCAGCGCTAATGCGGTGGTGTCGGCCACGGTGTCGGTGGCGCGTGCGAGCAAGTAGCCGATGGCCACGGGCGCCTGCAACGCAACGGGCAACAGCCGAATGGACAAGTCAAACGAGCGTGACACTCGGCGCAAGAGTTGCCGATGTTCCGGGCTCAGGCCGGGGTGTTTTTGTGGGGGAAATAGGGCTTGCTGGCGCATGGTCAATCGCTATTGTCGCTTGACATTCCGGATGACTTTGAATAGATTACTAACCAGTCAGTCATTATTATTTTTCCGGAAAAACCATGCCCTCTAACTTGTCACTCGCCTGTGGGCGAGTTTTCCGTTTGTGCGCCGCCGCTGCATTCGTGACGACTTTGGTAGCCTGTTCCAAAGCCGAAGCACCTCAGGAGCCTTTGCGTGCGGTCAAAGTGATGACCGTGGCCGGTGGTGCGCTCAGTGTCGAGGGCGAGTACTCGGCCGAAGTGCGTGCGCGTGTGGAGTCGCGTCTGGGTTTTCGGGTCGCGGGCAAGTTGGTGCAACGCACAGCGGAGCAAGGGCAGCGAGTGACAGCAGGTCAAGTGCTGGCCCAAATAGATGCGCAAGACTACCAGTTGGCGGCACAAGCGGCTTTGGCTCAAGTCAGCGCTGCGCAAAGCCAGCGCGACTTGGCCGCGGCCGACTTCAAGCGCTATGAGGCACTGAAGGCTCAAAACTTCATCAGCGGTGCTGAGCTGGAGCGGCGCGATGCGGCCCTCAAAGCTGCTGATGCCGCTTTGAACCAGGCCAAAGCCCAGGCTCAGGCCCAAACCAACCAGGCGGGCTACGCCCGTTTGATGGCCAGTCATGCTGGCGTGATCACCGGCGTGGATGCCGAAGTGGGGCAGGTGGTGTCTGCAGGCCAGCCCGTGTTGCGTTTGGCGCACGATGGTCCGCGTGACGCGGTCTTTGCGGTTTCTGAGCAAATGGCCATGGCTCTGAAACTGGGCCAAACCATGCAGGCCACCCTGGCCAGCACGGGTCAAGCGCTGCAAGGCAAAGTGCGCGAGTTGGCTGCCAGTGCCGACCCGGTCACGCGCACCTATGCCGTCAAACTGGCGCTGGACGCTTCAGAACGTTTGCCTTTGGGTGCCACGGTCAATGTGTTGGCTACCGGCTTGCCAGGCAGTCAGAGCGCGGTGATTAAGTTGCCGACCAGCGCGCTGCGCCAGGAAGGACAGGGCACCGTGGTGTGGCTGCTGGATGAAGCCAGCATGACCGTGAACACCCAGGCGGTGCAGGTGGGGCGTGTCGACGGTAACGAGGTGGTCATCTCCTCGGGACTCAAGCCCGGGCAAAAGGTGGTGAGTGCGGGCGTGCACGTCTTGTCGCCGGGGCAGAAAGTGACGGTTTACGGGGCTGCAGCCAGTGGCCTGGCACCTGCTGCACCTGCAACGCCAGCATCTGCTGCCTCTACAGCCCAACGGTGATCGCATGAGCAGCACCGAGAACACCTCCTTTAACCTCTCGCGCTGGGCGCTGGAGCACCCGGCCCTGACCCGCTACCTGATGGTGGTGCTGATGGTCTTGGGCATGGCGTCTTACTTTCAGCTGGGCCAGGACGAAGACCCGCCTTTCACCTTCCGGGCGATGGTGGTGCGGGCCTATTGGCCTGGCGCGACCGCTGAACAGGTGGCCGAGCAGGTGACCGACAAGTTGGAGCGCACCCTGCAAGAGGTGCCTTTCGCCGACAAGATTCGCAGCTATTCCAAACCGGGCGAAGCGCAAATCATTTTTCAGATCAAGGACAACTCCAAACCCGGTGATGTGCCTCAGGTTTGGTACACGGTGCGCAAAAAGATTGGCGATATGCGCGGCAGCTTGCCGCAAGGCGTGGTCGGCCCGTTCTTCAACGACGAATTTGGCGATGTGTATGGCGTGATCTATGCCCTGAGTGGCCAAGGCTTCACGGCTGCCGAGGTCAAGACCGAGGCAGACAGCCTGCGTCAAGCCTTGCTGCGTGTGCCTGATGTGGCCAAGGTGGAGTTGTTTGGTGCGCAAGACGAAAAGGTCTTTGTCGAAGTCTCGCAAAAGAAACTGGCGCAAATGGGTTTGGACATGGGCGCAGTATTGGCCCAGTTGAACCAGCAAAACGCGGTTGAATCGGCTGGCAATTTGCAGTCGCCCGCCGATGTGGTGCAAGTGCGTGTGGGGGGGCAGTTCCAAAGCTTGGCCGATTTGCAGGCCATGCCGATCCGCGGTGCCTCGGGCACGCAAATTCGCTTGTCGGACATCGCGACGGTGACCCGTGGCTACTCAGACCCGCCTTCTGTCAAGGTGCG
The DNA here is from genome assembly GCA_017986605.1 of Limnohabitans sp. GTDB lineage: Bacteria > Pseudomonadota > Gammaproteobacteria > Burkholderiales > Burkholderiaceae_C > Limnohabitans_A. The sequence goes on along the minus strand of JAGNVG010000039.1, from coordinate 14,580 downwards.
TCATGAAGGGCAGGAAGTGATTGGGTTGGGCGTCTCCATGGCCAAGGGCGGCGACATCATCGCCTTGGGCCAATCTTTACGCCAAGCGGTGGCTCTGGCGCAAAGCAGCTTCCCTGCGGGCATGACCTTGACACAAGTGCAAGACCAGCCGAGCGCCGTTTCCAACTCGGTCAACGAGTTCATCAAGGTGCTGATCGAGGCGGTGGTGATTGTGTTGGCGGTGAGCTTTCTGTCGTTGGGCTTGCACAAGCGACCCGGTAGCCACCCTTTGTGGCGTCGCTGGACGCTTGACATCCGCCCCGGCTTGGTGGTGGGCATCACGATTCCGTTGGTGCTGGCCGTGACCTTTTTGGCCATGCATTACTTTGGCATTGGCTTGCACAAAATTTCGCTGGGCTCGCTCATCATTGCGTTGGGCTTGTTGGTGGACGACGCCATCATTGCGGTGGAGATGATGGTGCGCAAGATGGAAGAGGGCTACGACAAAGTGCGTGCGGCCACCTTTGCGTATGAGTTGACGGCCATGCCCATGCTGACGGGCACTTTGATCACGGCCGCCGGCTTTTTGCCGATCGGCATGGCCAAGTCCATGACGGGTGAATACACCTTCGCGATTTTTGCAGTCACCGTGGTGGCCTTGCTGGTCAGCTGGGTGGCCTCGGTTTACTTCGTTCCGTATTTGGGGGCCTGGTTGCTCAAGCCGCCAGCGCATGCTGTGTCGGCCGAGCACCTGGATTCGGCCGAGATGTTTGACACGCCGTTTTATCGGCATTTCCGCACTTGGGTGACGTGGTGTGTGACGCACCGCTGGAAGACGATCGGCATCACCGTGTTCTTGTTTGCCATGGGCATTGTGGGCATGGGCAAGGTGCAGCAGCAGTTTTTCCCGGATTCCAGTCGCCCGGAAATCCTGGTTGATTTGTGGCTCCCGGAAGGTTCACCTTTCAAGGCCAGTGAAGACATGGCCAAACGGGTGGAGCAACGCTTGGCGCAGGAAGAGGGCGTCAAGTCGGTCACCACCTGGGTCGGCTCGGGTGTGCCGCGCTTTTATTTGCCACTGGACCAGGTGTTTCCTCAGACCAACGTGTCTCAGTTGATCGTGCTGCCCAAGGATTTGAAAACCCGTGAAGTGCTGCGCGCCAAGCTGCCCGCTTTGCTGGCGCAGGAGTTCCCTGAGGTCCGTGGGCGAGTCAAGTTGTTGCCTAACGGCCCGCCTGTGCCTTACCCCGTGCAGTTTCGCGTGGTGGGTCCGGACCCCAAGGTCTTGCGCCTGAAGGCCGATGAGATCAAGGCCGAGATGCGCCAAAACGCCAATACCCGGGGCGTGAACGACAACTGGAACGAGTCGGTCAAGTCGGTGCGCTTGGAGGTGGATCAGGCCAAAGCGCGTGCATTGGGCGTGACCAGCCAGTCCATTGCCCAAGCTTCGCGGACCTTGTTGAGCGGCTCGACCGTCGGCCAATACCGCGATGGCGACAAGTTGATCGACATCGTGCTGCGCCAGCCTTTGGCCGAGCGTGACGCCTTGTCCGATCTCGGCCATGCCTATGTGCCCACGGCATCCGGCAAGTCGATTCCACTGCTGCAAATCGCCACCCCGGTCTTTGCCTGGGAGCCAGGCGTGATGTGGCGCGAGGGTCGTCAATACGCGATCACGGTGCAGTCTGACATCGCCGAAGGTCTGCAGGGTGCGACCGTCACGGCGCAGTTGTTGCCCGCCCTCAAAAAGACCGAAGCCACTTGGCAAGGCCAAGGCTTGAGCGGTTATCGCATTGAAGTGGCGGGTGCTGTGGAGGAAAGCTCCAAAGGCTCCGCCTCGATCGCGGCGGGCGTGCCGGTCATGCTGTTCATCACGTTCACCTTGCTGATGCTGCAGTTGCAAAGCTTCAGCCGTGCCATGCTGGTGTTCTTGACGGGCCCCTTGGGCATGGCGGGTGTGGCCGGCGCTTTGCTGGTGCTCAACCGACCGTTTGGCTTTGTTGCACTGCTCGGCGTGATTGCGCTCATGGGCATGATTCAGCGCAATTCGGTGATCCTGATCGACCAAATTGAGCAAGACCGTGCCGCGGGCGTGGCGCCTTGGCAAGCGATTGTCGAGTCGGCGGTACGGCGTCTGCGCCCGATCGTGCTGACGGCAGCCGCAGCGGTGTTGGCCATGATTCCCCTGTCACGCAGCATCTTTTGGGGCCCGATGGCGGTCGCCATCATGGGGGGCTTGATCGTGGCCACGGCGCTCACCTTGCTGGCATTGCCTGCGATGTACGCGGCTTGGTTCAGGATTCCACGACCAAATGAATCCCATGCCTGAAATTGGACAATTGAAGCGGCTAAAATAGAAAGTTGACCGATTTCAACCGGGCGGTCAGGTGTGTCAGGCAGCTTTGGGGCTGAAGGGCAGGCCTGACGCCCTTTTTGTTTGGACCTGCGCGGGTGGCGAAATTGGTAGACGCACCAGGTTTAGGTCCTGACGGTGGCAACACTGTGCGGGTTCGAGTCCCGCCCCGCGCACCAACCGACTTTTGGCCAAAGGGGTAACCCGGCGGCATGAGAGAAATTCATTTAACCGAGAACGACGATGACAGTGACTGTTGAAACCCTTGAAAAGCTGGAACGCAAGATCACCCTGACTGTGCCTGTGACGGCCATCCAGTCCGAAGTGGATGCACGCCTGAAGAAAATGGCCCGCACGGTCAAGATGGACGGTTTCCGTCCAGGCAAAGTGCCCATGAACGTCGTGGCCCAGCGCTATGGCTACTCGGTTCAATACGAAGTGCTGAACGACAAAGTCGGCGAAGCTTTCTCCTTGGCGGCCAGCGAAGCCCAAGTGCGAGTGGCTGGTCAGCCCCGCATTTCTGAAAAAGAAGGCGCGCCTGAGGGCGAGCTGAACTTCGAAGCCATCTTCGAGGTGTACCCCGAAGTCAAGCTGGGCAACTTGGCTGAAACTGAAGTCGAAAAGTTGACGGCTGAAGTCTCTGACTCCGCCATCGACAAGACCGTGGACATCTTGCGCAAACAGCGCCGCACCTTCGCCCAGCGCGCCCAAGACGCTGCTGCACAAGACGGCGACCGTGCCACCATTGACTTCGAAGGCAAGATCGACGGTGAAGTGTTCTCCGGCGGCAAAGCCGAAGATTTCCAATTCATTCTGGGCGACGGTCAGATGCTCAAGGAATTTGAAGACGCCGTGCGTGGCATGAAGTCTGGCGAAAGCAAGACTTTCCCATTGGCGTTCCCTGCGGACTACCACGGTCAGGATGTGGCTGGAAAAACTGCCGACTTCCTGGTCACTGTCAAGAAAATCGAAGCGGCTAATTTGCCTGAAGTCAACGAAGCGCTGGCCAAGTCCTTGGGCATTGCCGACGCGACCGTCGAAGGCCTGCGCGCTGACATCCGTAAAAACCTCGAGCGCGAAGTGAAATTCCGCTTGCTGGCTCGCAACAAGCAAGCCGCAATGGACGCCTTGGTTGCCAAGGCCGAGTTGGATCTGCCCCAGTCCATCGTGCAAAGCGAAATCGAGCGACTGAAAGAAGGCGCCCGTGCCGACTTGAAGCAGCGCGGCATCAAGGACGCTGACAAGGCCCCGATCCCTGACGACATCTTCCGCCCTCAAGCCGAGCAGCGCGTGCGCTTGGGTCTGGTGGTGGCTGAAGTCGTGCGCGGCAACACCCTGCACGCTAAACCAGAGCAAATCAAGGCCCACATCGAAGAGCTGGCCGCCAGCTACGAGCGTCCGGACGACGTGGTGCGTTGGTACAACAGCGACAACCAGCGTCTGGCCGAAGTCGAAGCCGTGGTCATTGAGAGCAATGTGTCCGATTTCGTCCTGGCCCAGGCCAAAGTGGTCGAAAAAGCCATTACTTTTGAAGAGTTGATGGGTCAACAGGCCTGATCGGTCTTTTGAATCCTTGAAGAATGGGGCTTGTGCTGGGCTTGTAGTCTGGCTCACAAGCCCCATCTCTTTGGTGGGGTTGAAAACCCGGTTAAAGTCATCCATGAAATTTCTGGAGAAAAGATGAGCGCACTGGACATCACAAATTTGGGCATGGTCCCCATGGTCGTCGAGCAGTCGGGCCGTGGCGAGCGGGCTTATGACATTTATTCGCGTTTGCTCAAGGAGCGTGTGATCTTTTTGGTGGGTGAGGTCAACGACCACATGGCCAATCTGATCGTGGCGCAGTTGCTGTTTTTGGAGAGCGAAAACCCAGAAAAGGACATTTCGTTGTATATCAACTCCCCTGGTGGCTCGGTGAGCGCCGGTATGGCGATCTACGACACCATGAACTTCATCAAGCCCGATGTGTCCACACTGTGCAACGGCATGGCCGCCAGCATGGGCGCGTTTTTGTTGTCTTCGGGTGCCAAGGGCAAGCGTTTTTCGCTGCCTAACTCCAAGATCATGATTCATCAGCCTTTGGGCGGTGCGCGTGGTCAAGCCACCGAAATCGAGATCGCGGCGCGCGAAATCGTTAAAACGCGTGCACACCTGAACCGGATCCTGTCGGAGAACACCGGTCAGCCGCTTTCAAAGATCGAGATCGACACCGAGCGTGACTATTACCTGTCTGCGAGCGAAGCCAAAGACTACGGTTTGGTCGACGAAGTTATTTCCAAACGCGCTTGAGGGTGGCCGGGCTTTCCGGCACCTTGGCTGACGGCGTTGACCTCCAAAGGGTGAACGCCGTTTTTCTTTCGTTATCATTGACGAATTCCGGATTCCGAGGCGACATTTATGGCCGATAAAAAAGGCTCGACCACTGAGAAAAACCTGTTCTGCTCCTTCTGCGGCAAAAGCCAGCACGAGGTCAAAAAGCTGATCGCAGGGCCGTCGGTGTTCATTTGTGACGAATGCATTGACTTGTGCAACGACATCGTGCGCGATGAACTGGCCTCCACCACCACCGTGGGCGAGGGTGCCAAAGAGGGCTTGCCCACACCACTGGACATCAAGACCAACCTCGACAATTACGTGATTGGCCAGGAAAAAGCCAAACGCAGTCTGGCGGTAGCGGTGTACAACCACTACAAACGCCTCAAGCACAAAGAGGGGGCTAAAAAAGACGATGTCGAATTGGCCAAGAGCAACATCTTGCTGATTGGCCCCACGGGCTCGGGCAAAACCTTGCTGGCCCAGACCATGGCCCGCATGCTGGACGTGCCTTTTGTGATGGCCGACGCCACCACCCTGACCGAAGCGGGTTATGTGGGCGAGGACGTTGAAAACATCGTGGCCAAGTTGCTGCAGACCTGCAATTACGACGTCGAGCGCGCCCAGCGCGGCATTGTCTACATCGACGAGATCGACAAGATCACCCGCAAGTCGGACAACCCGTCGATCACCCGCGACGTGTCTGGCGAGGGCGTGCAGCAGGCCTTGCTCAAGCTGGTCGAAGGTACCATGGCCAGCGTACCGCCACAGGGTGGCCGTAAGCACCCCAACCAAGATTTCCTGCAAATCGACACGACCAACATCTTGTTCATTTGCGGTGGCGCTTTCGCAGGGCTTGAAAAAGTCATTGAAAACCGCACCGAATCTGGCGGCATCGGCTTTGGCGCGACGGTCAAGAGCAAAAAGCAACGCTCACTCACCGATGTGTTCAACGAAGTCGAACCCGAAGATCTGATCAAGTTCGGTTTGATTCCCGAATTGGTAGGCCGTTTACCGGTGATTGCCACCTTGGCTGAGTTGACCGAAGAGGCCTTGGTGCAGATCCTGACCGAACCCAAAAATGCTGTCGTCAAGCAGTTCACCAAATTGCTGGCGATGGAAGGTGTTGAGCTTGAAGTGCGCCCCAACGCATTGACGGCCATGGCCCGCAAGGCCTTGGCACGTAAAACCGGTGCGCGTGGCCTGCGCTCCATCATGGAGCAGGCACTGATCGACACCATGTTTGAATTGCCCAACCAGGCGAACGTCGAAAAAGTGGTGGTGGACGAGTCGGTCATTGATGACAACAAGCCGCCACTGCTGGTTTACCGCGAGTCGGCCAAGCAGGCCTGACCCACATATGCCGCCCGTCATGGATACCCCTTTGCTTGCATGGGTTGAAATCGCGGGCGCAGCATCCATGTGTAGCTGAATTGACCTGAGGGACACACCATGTCTGGACACACACCTTTGCCGCCCACCCCGATCGAACTGCCCATGTTGCCTTTGCGCGATGTGGTGGTGTTCCCACACATGGTGATCCCGTTATTTGTGGGGCGTCCTAAGAGCATTAAAGCCCTTGAGTCGGCCATGTCTGCCGAGCGCCGCATCATGCTGGTGGCTCAAAAGACAGCGGCTAAAGATGAGCCTGCGATCGATGACATGTTCGATGTGGGCTGTGTTTCGACCATTTTGCAAATGCTCAAGTTGCCAGATGGCACGGTCAAGGTGCTGGTTGAAGGTCAGCAGCGTGCGCTGGTCAAGACCATTGTGGACGGCGAAGCACACTTTGTTGCCACCGTCACGCCCATTGATCCCACAGCTGAGCAGTCCGAGCCCAGCAGCGAAATTGAAGCGCTGCGACGCGCCGTGATGCAGCAGTTTGACCAATACGTCAAACTCAATAAGAAGATTCCACCAGAGATTCTGACTTCGATCTCCAGCATCGACGATGCTGGCCGCTTGGCCGATACCATTGCAGCCCACTTGCCTCTCAAGTTGGAAAACAAACAGCAGGTGCTGGATTTGGCCAGCATCAAGGCCCGTCTTGAAAACCTGTTTGCCCAGCTCGAACACGAAGTCGACATCCTCAATGTGGATAAACGTATCCGCGGTCGCGTCAAGCGCCAGATGGAAAAAAACCAGCGTGACTTCTACCTGAACGAGCAAGTCAAAGCCATCCAGAAAGAACTGGGCGAAGGCGAAGAGGGCGCAGACATCGAAGAGATCGAGAAGAAGATCAAGACCGCCAAGATGTCGGCTGAGGCCCGTAAAAAGGCCGAGGGTGAACTCAAAAAGCTCAAACTGATGTCACCCATGTCGGCAGAAGCCTCGGTGGTGCGCAACTATCTCGAAGTGCTAACCGGTTTGCCATGGAGCAAGAAAACCAAGCTCAAGCACGATCTGGGCAATGCCGAAGACGTCTTGAACCAGGACCACTTTGGTCTGGACAAAGTCAAAGACCGTATTTTGGAATACCTCGCGGTGCAGCAGCGCGTGGACAAGGTCAAAGCGCCCATCTTGTGTCTGGTTGGGCCTCCCGGCGTGGGCAAGACCTCGTTGGGCCAATCGATTGCCAAGGCCACGGGGCGCAAGTACGTTCGCATGGCCTTGGGCGGCATGCGTGACGAAGCCGAAATTCGGGGGCACCGCCGCACTTACATCGGTGCTTTGCCCGGTAAAGTGTTGCAGAACCTGAACAAGGTGGGCACCAAGAACCCCTTGTTCTTGCTCGACGAAATCGACAAGCTGGGCACTGACTTCCGGGGTGATCCTTCCAGCGCGCTGCTCGAAGTGTTAGACCCCGAGCAAAACCACACCTTCGGTGACCATTACGTCGAGGTCGACTTTGACTTGAGCGATGTGATGTTCGTGGCGACGTCTAACTCGATGAATATTCCCTCGGCCTTGTTGGACCGTATGGAAGTGATTCGCTTGTCCGGCTATACCGAAGACGAAAAGACCAGCATCGCCATGAAGTATTTGCTGCCCAAGCAAATGACCAACAACGGCGTCAAAGCGTCTGAGTTGGCTGTGAGCGAGGAGGCGGTTCGCGATGTGGTCCGTTATTACACACGTGAAGCCGGTGTGCGCTCTCTTGAGCGTGAGCTGGGCAAGATCTGCCGCAAGGTGGTGAAGGCATTGTTGCTCAAGCAGATGAAGCCGCAGGTTCAGGTGACGGTGGACAACCTCAATGAATTTCTGGGGGTACGCAAGTACACCTATGGCCGTGCCGAGCAAAAGAACCAGATTGGCCAAGTGGTCGGTTTGGCCTGGACCGAGGTGGGCGGCGATTTGTTGACCATCGAAGCGGCGCTCATGCCCGGTAAAGGTGTCATCACGCGCACCGGTTCATTGGGCGATGTGATGAAGGAGTCGGTCGAGGCTGCTCGCACTGTGGTGCGAAGCCGCTCGCGTCTGCTGGGCATCAAAGACGAGGTCTTCGAAAAGAAAGACTTACACATTCACGTGCCCGATGGTGCGACGCCCAAAGATGGTCCGAGTGCTGGTGCGGCCATGACCACGGCCATGGTCTCGGCCATGACGGGCATTCCCGTGCGTGCGGATGTCGCCATGACGGGGGAAATCACGCTGCGTGGTGAAGTGACGGCCATTGGTGGCTTGAAAGAAAAGCTGCTGGCGGCTCTGCGTGGTGGTATCAAAACGGTGTTGATTCCTGAAGACAACGTCAAAGACCTTCAAGACATTCCGGAGAATGTCAAAAATGGTTTGGAGATCGTGCCTGTCAAATGGATAGACCAGGTCTTGGACATCGCGCTCGAAGCCAAGCCGGTGCCTTTGAGCGATGAAGAGGTGGCTGCCGCTGCCGTGACGGCGGTGGCTTCGTCTGCGACACCTCAAGCGGTCAAACATTGATGCAATTTTTTCGGGGCGGCTCAAAATGCCCCGAAATTTGCATTACAATTCATCGATCGCAGCGAACACGGCATAGAATGCCAAGTTCTCTGAAATGCGGGAATAGCTCAGTTGGTAGAGCGCAACCTTGCCAAGGTTGAGGTCGCGAGTTCGAGCCTCGTTTCCCGCTCCAGACATTGAAAGAAGTGCCAACATCTTTCAGCAAAAAGGGAAGCAGCAGCTTCCCTTTTTTGTTGGTTTTTTGAAGCCAATCGGTTTTGAAACAAGGCGCGGTAGCAAAGCGGTTATGCACCGGATTGCAAATCCGTGTAGGTCGGTTCGACTCCGGCCCGCGCCTCCATCTCTGGCATTGAGATATCTTTGAAAAATTGATCCGCGTTGTCCGGTATGGCCGTTTTAGATGGTTTATCGATGTATAATTTGGGTCTTCTAAATGCGGGAATAGCTCAGTTGGTAGAGCGCAACCTTGCCAAGGTTGAGGTCGCGAGTTCGAGCCTCGTTTCCCGCTCCAGACATTGAAAGAAGTGCCAACATCTTTCAGCAAAAAGGGAAGCAACAGCTTCCCTTTTTTGTCAAACATGTGAATTTGGCGCGATAGCAAATCGGTTATGCAACGGATTGCAAATCCGTCTAGCCCAGTTCGACTCTGGGTCGCGCCTCCAATCTGAAGCCCTGCCAGCGTGAAGCTGACAGGGCTTTTTTTTTCACCAACTTGCCGATGCGCAAAACAATACGGCGGGGAATGTGGCAGTCCATGCCCAGAAAAATCGGTTGAGTCCAAAAAACAAGAACACCAAAAAATGGAAAAGCGCAGCCACCGTGCAAAACAACCAAGCCAATCGAGCATCCAGCAAGGCGAGTGGAAAACAACCTTCCCATACCGTGAATGACCAAGAGCAAGCCTTGGCCACGATGGGGTACCGGAAAATACTTTGGGCTGGCAGGGGGCCATAAATACCGGTGTCCAAAAAGAGCGTCATTGCGCGTCCAGAGCGCCACTCGGGACGAAATAACTTGACCCAGCCTGAAACGAAATACGAGCTGATGGTTTGCAAGCTGATGTACCAGAACCCTGTACGCCAGCCCCATGAACTGTCGGTTATTGCGCCCACGGTATGGGCCAGTAGCAAGCCGCTGATGGCGACCAGTGTCATGAAGTCACTGCCACCATTGAAAGCACCGCGCCAGCGTATGAGCAGCAGCAGGGCCAGCAAAAACAACATGATTGCACCGCTCAAGCCGATGTGACCGAGCATCAGCGCCACGGCCAAGCCCAAACGCAGCAAGAGCAGGGCGGTGTAAGGCTTTGGCTGGAGGATGTGATGCAGCAAAGTCTTGAGCCAAACTGGTCGGGCTGGAATTTCTTGCTTGAGAATGGGCCAGATGGTGATGCGGTCCAGTGGTTGCACGCGCAGGTATTCCAGCGTTTGAATGACCAGGCTCCAACCCAGCAGGATTTCGAAAACGCGGATGGCTAAAGACAAGCTCATGCACTCAGCTCCGGCGATTGGAGCATGAGTTGGCTGTTTTGCGAACCCGGCAATTCCATGCGAAGTTGAAACTGGAAGGCGTTCAGATCGCGTATCGGTGCTTGGCTCATCATGGGATGATTGCCCCATTGACCGCCTTCAAGGGCTTGTCGGGCCAGTCGGGCGACCAATTGGTAAGTTACCTTGAGTTGAATGTCGGCGCCGTCTGGCAAGTCATTGATGTCGTTGGCCAGATGGTCGATCAGGTTTTGGTGTGTCAGGGCCAGATTGACCGCGGGATTGTGAATCAGATGCAGGGCACGCAGTGGCAGTCGCGGGTAGATCAAGCGCCACTCGGACCAGTGCCCCGACTTCGCTTGACCTCGGACATAAAGGCGTGGCGCGAGGTTGATGCCGTGGTAAAACTTCCAGTTTGGAAAGAAGGCCCGAAAGAAAAAGAGCCAAGGTCCCTCAATCGTGCCCCAGCGCTTACGCATAGAGACGGCCAGTAGGGCGAAATAAGCCACGATCAACACGGTGGTGAAGTCCATGTGCCCAGTTTATCGTCAGTTGAAATGCGGCCTCAAAGGCCTGTCGGTGTCATTTTGAAAGTTGTGCACGCAGAAAATGCGTCATTCTTGTGGCTTAATAACGCTTTTGCATTTTTTATCTGGAGCCATCCATGGGCAACAAAATCGTTACCGAAGCCGATCGTAAATTCACAGCACCCCTGCCAGCACTACCCGGCGTGACATTGCGCACCCATGGCCGTGGCCAGCGCGTGAGCTTGGAGCGTGGTGTTGCGACGCGCAGCAAGAAGAACCCAGGCAAGCGCTCGAAAAAAGGCGGTTGATTGCATCTGGATCTGGCCTAGGCCGATCCTGGACTGCCACAAGCCACTGTTTTGCAGTGGCTTTTTTGTTGGGGCGAGCTATGTCAGGTCGTCGTATCGATTCGGATTAATTGCAATGAGAGGCTGTGATGGTCATTTCTTATGCTTCAGTGTTGGTGGCCGGTTTGATGCCTATGGTTTGTGCAGGCATTGCCAAGTCCGGTGCCAAAGGCTACAACAACCATGACCCTCGGGCTTGGTTGGCTCAGCAAACGGGCTTCAGAGCCCGGGCCAATGCAGCGCAAGCCAACTGCTTTGAGGCTTTCCCATTCTTTGCTGTGGGCGTCGTGCTGGCATTGCTCACCGGCGTTGAGCCTTGGTTGGTGGACATGCTGGCTGTGCTTTTTGTCGCCGCCAGGGTCGCTTATGTCGCTTGTTATTTGGCCGACAAAGCATTGTTTCGCTCGATTTTTTGGGCTGTGGGTTATTTGAGTGTCATTGTTTTTTATGTGCTTGCTATGCAGAACTTGCAGATGAATTGAGTCGGAAAGTCGGTTTTATCAGGGCACAATACAGCCTTGGCCCCGGTGGTGAAACTGGTAGACACACCGGACTTAAAATCCGTTGCTTCCTGAAAAGGGGCGTGCCGGTTCGATTCCGGCTCGGGGCACCATCGATACTGAAGCACCATCATGAAAAACGACAACGCACCGCTTGAAATTCATGTGCATGGTGATGTGCCGATCAAACCCGGCACCGACATCAAGGCGATCCAAGAAGCGCTCAAGCCGCTTTGGCATTACGCAGGCGCTCGCACGCTGGCGGAAGGCTCACCCAGTCTTTACGAAGAAGAGCCGGGCATTCGTGTTGACCTCCATGGTCTTCGACTCCAGATGTGTTGGACGGTTCGTGGCGACGATGATTTCCGCATGGTCATGGACGATCTGTGCATGAACCTCAATGATTTGTCGGCAGCAGGCACTCAGATCGAGGTGACCTTCTACGACACTGAATTCGATGACGAGGACGAAGCCAGTGGTGCTGAGTCACGCGACGATTTCGTGATGTTGTTTGTCGGACCTGATCCAGGGGCCATCATGCAAGCCCAGAGGGACTTGCTGGTGCACGATGTCGTGAACATGATGGAGCGCCATTTTGATGGCTCCGAATTGTCTGGCGTTGTGACAGAAATTGACAAGTTGTTCAGCCAGCGCTTTGATAATCTGGTCAGTTCTCTGGAGCTGGGCAAACCCCCCCGTGGTTCGGGTGGTAATAACAGCGGCCACGGTGGTGGTGGTCGCCGTCCACGTCATCTTCACTGAAAGTTCATGATGGCCGCCATGTTCTCCCGCGAAGCGCTCAACCCCGGTGTTCGCATGCGCGAGGTTTTTGGTTGGGCCATGTATGACTTTGCCAACTCGGGCTACACCACGGTCGTCATCACGGCCGTCTTCGCTGCTTATTTTGTGGGTGGAGTCGCTGATGGCGCACCATGGGCCACACTCGCATGGACATCAGGGCTGAGCCTGTCTTACTTGATTGTCATGCTCACCATGCCGGGGCTAGGGGCTTGGGCTGACCGGGTGGCGGGCAAACGGCGTTTGCTTATGGGGATCACGGTCGCTTGCGTGCTCAGCACGGCGGCACTGTCCATGGTGGGGCCGGGTCAGGTGGCATTGGGTTTGTTGATCCTGGTCATCTCCAACACCTTCTTTTCCTATGGCGAGTCTTTGACCGCATCCTTTTTGCCCGAGCTGGCCAAGCCGCACGCCATGGGCCGTGTGAGTGGTTGGGGTTGGGCTTTGGGTTACATCGGGGGCATGCTCACGCTGGGGGTGTGCTTGGCCTATGTGTTGGCCGCTCAAGCACGCGGTGAGTCCGGTAGCCAATTTGTGCCCGTCACGATGCTGATCACGGCCATGATTTATGGTTTGGCGGCTTGTGTGACCTTTGCGCTGATGCGCGAGCACGCGAAGCCCCAGCCAGATGCACCCGTGGTGGGCATGTTGAAAAGCTTGCAAGGCTTGGCGCAAACATTCCGCGATGCACGTGCCTATCCGGACTTCATTCGCTTGATGGCTTGCGCAGTGGCCTATCAAGGTGGTGTGGCAGTCGCAATTTCACTGGCTGCTATTTATGCCGAACAAGTGATCGGGTTTCAACCACAGGAAACCATGGTCCTGATATTTGTGTTGAACATTGCTGCTTTTGTGGGCGCTTTCGTTTTTGGCTACGCGCAAGACCGGATGGGCCACAAGCGGGCTTTGTCTTTGACCTTGCTGGGCTGGATCCTGACGTGTGTGATTGCCGCTTTGTCCAGTACCAAAGAAGTGTTCTGGTGGGCTGCTGCCATTGCTGGGGTTTGCATGGGGTCTAGCCAGTCTTCTGGTCGCGCCATGGCCGGTCTGATGGTGCCGCCTGCACGCACCGGCGAGTTTTTTGGCTTGTGGACATTTGCGATCCGCTTGGCCAGCATCTTGGGCCCATTGAGCTACGGGCTGATCACTTGGCTGAGCGGTGGCAATCAGAGAATCGCCATTGGCTCGACTTCTTTGCTGTTTGTGTTGGGCTTGGTCTTGCTCATGCCTGTCAATGTCGAGCGCGGCCACCGCGTGGCGATGGGGCAAGACTGATCAAACGTGGGGGGCTGCCTGTTGGCAGACCGTGTGCGGGAGTCCCAGCCAGCGCTGCGCTGCAGCTTGTAGGCTTTCCAAGTCACCATTGGTCATGAGTTTCAGGCGTTCATGGCGCTGTTGTGGTCCTGGGCTGCTAGTGAGCAAGCCCGCGGCTTCCAGCAAGCGCCTGGTTTGCCTGGCGACGGGCACGCCAGTTGAAACGAGATGGATATGCGGGCCGAGCAATTGGCGCAGCACATTTTCAGCAAATACATAGTGGGTGCACCCCAAAACCAAGGTGTCCATCTGCCCTGCAGCTGTGCCGAATTGGCCCATTTCACGGGTGTAGTTTTGCAGTAACTCTGCAACGCGCTGTGTCGCAGGGGCTTCGGCTGCTAAGTGGGTGCTTTGCTCGATGGCCAGCGCCAGCCCGTTGCATGGTTGAACGGTGAAGATGGCCTGCTCTTGGAGGCTGGTCAACAGGCGGTGAAACTTGTCGCTGGCGAGCGTGCCCCGTGTACCGATCACACCAATGTGCCCAGTTTGGCTCAGCTGCAGTGCCGGTTTAAGGGCCGGCTCCACACCGATGAGGATCAGGTGAGGGTGTTGCGACCTGAGTTCATGTATGGCGGCAGCCGTGGCTGTGTTGCAGGCCACTACAAGGGCTTTGATGTGGTGCTTTTTGATCAGGTGTTCCGTGATCGCCAAACTGCGCTGTCGCACGAAGAGATCGCTTTTTTCCCCATATGGCGCATGAGTGCTGTCAGCCCAGTAGACAAAGTGCTCAGCGGGCAAGGCGGCTTGCAAAGATTGCAAGACGCTCAGGCCGCCGATGCCGCTGTCAAAAACACCAATGGGGGATTCGTTCATGGAAGCTGCGAGGGCGGCGGCATTTGCACAAACAAATCCACCACCGATTCACATTCAGGCTGCGTTGACACCAATGCCCTTGAACTCACCCGTGGCGATGCGCTTTTGCCACTCGGCGGGGCCAGTGATGTGGGCGCTGGTGCCGCCTGCGTCAACCGCCACAGTCACGGGCATGTCGACCACGTCAAATTCATAGATGGCTTCCATGCCCATGTCGGCAAAGCCCACGACCTGGGCGTGCTTGATGGCTTTGGACACGAGGTAAGCCGCGCC
>JAGNVG010000145.1 GCA_017986605.1 Limnohabitans sp. | reverse complement strand
GCTGCGCGCATGGTGGCCATGAAGGCCGCCACGGACAACGCTGGCAATGTGATTGGCGAGCTCAAGCTCGTTTACAACAAGACCCGTCAAGCAGCCATCACCAAAGAACTGTCGGAAATCGTCTCTGGCGCAGCCGCGATCAGCGGTTGATTCCCAGTTCTGCAAATTCAAATTATTTGGAGCGAAAAATGCAAGCCCAAGGAAAAATTGTTCAGTGTATTGGCGCTGTGGTCGATGTGGAATTTCCACGCAACCAGATGCCCAAGGTTTATGACGCACTCAAAATGGAAGGCTCCGCGCTGACCCTGGAAGTGCAGCAGCAACTCGGCGACGGCATCGTGCGCACCATTGCGCTCGGTTCTTCCGACGGTCTGCGTCGTGGCCTGATCGTGTCTAACACCGGTAAAGCCATCACCGTTCCAGTGGGCAAAGCCACGCTGGGCCGCATCATGGACGTGTTGGGTGCGCCCATCGACGAACGTGGTCCTGTCAGCCAGGAACTCACCGCTTCCATTCACCGCAAAGCGCCTGCTTACGACGAACTGAGCCCATCGCAAGAACTGCTGGAAACCGGCATCAAGGTGATTGACTTGGTTTGCCCGTTCGCCAAAGGCGGTAAGGTTGGTCTGTTCGGTGGTGCCGGTGTGGGCAAGACCGTGAACATGATGGAACTCATCAACAACATCGCCAAGGCGCACAGCGGCTTGTCCGTGTTCGCTGGTGTGGGTGAGCGTACCCGTGAAGGTAACGACTTCTACCACGAGATGGCCGACTCCGGCGTCGTGAATTTGGAGAACCTGCCTGAGTCCAAAGTGGCCATGGTGTACGGTCAGATGAACGAGCCACCAGGCAACCGTTTGCGCGTCGCCTTGACCGGTCTGACCATCGCTGAATCCTTCCGTGACGAAGGTAAAGATGTGTTGTTCTTCGTGGACAACATCTACCGCTACACACTGGCCGGTACCGAAGTGTCCGCCTTGTTGGGTCGTATGCCTTCTGCTGTGGGTTACCAGCCTACGCTGGCCGAAGAAATGGGCCGTTTGCAAGAACGTATCACGTCGACCAAAGTCGGTTCGATCACTTCCATCCAGGCCGTTTACGTGCCAGCCGATGACTTGACCGACCCATCGCCAGCGACCACTTTCGCTCACTTGGATTCGACCGTCGTGTTGTCCCGTGACATCGCATCGCTCGGTATCTACCCTGCTGTGGATCCTCTGGACTCCACAAGCCGTCAGCTGGATCCATTGGTGGTTGGTCAAGACCACTACGAAACAGCCCGTGCTGTGCAGGGCACATTGCAGCGTTACCGTGAACTGCGCGACATCATCGCCATTATGGGTATGGATGACTTGGCTCCTGAAGACAAGTTGGCCGTGGCCCGCGCCCGCAAGATCCAGCGTTTCCTGTCGCAGCCATTCCACGTTGCTGAAGTGTTTACCGGTTCCCCCGGCAAGTACGTCACGCTGGCCGAAACCATCCGTGGTTTCAAGATGATTGTGGCTGGCGAGTGCGATCACCTGCCAGAGCAAGCTTTCTACATGGTCGGTACCATCGACGAAGCTTTCGAAAAGGCCAAAAAGGCAGCTTAAAGCAGCGCTTCGGGGTGGCTGGTCCAGTCGCCCCGTAGCCCGCTTGAACGCACCTTTTTAAGGAGTAAACATGAACACCATCCACGTTGATGTGGTCAGTGCCGAAGAGTCCATTTACTCGGGCGAAGCCCGGTTTGTGGCTTTGCCCGGTGAGTCTGGTGAACTGGGTATCTACCCACGCCACACCCCACTGATCACCCGCATCAAAGCCGGTTCGGTTCGAATCGAAAAGGCTGACGGCGGCGAGGAATTTGTTTTCGTTGCTGGTGGCATTCTGGAAGTGCAGCCCGACTGCGTGACCGTGCTGTCTGACACCGCGATCCGCGGCAAAGATCTCGACGAAGAGAAAGCCAATGCGGCCAAAGCAGCCGCCGAAGAAGCGCTGCGCAATGCCAAAAGCGAAATCGACTTGGCCCGTGCCCAGTCCGAGTTGGCTGTCTTGGCGGCTCAGTTGTCGGCTCTGCGCAAATACCGCAAAAAATAAGGCACGACTCAAAAGAAGCGCTTGCACTTGTGCAAACCTCTTCAAAAACCCGGCGCAGCAATGTGGCCGGGTTTTTTTGTGGGTCAGCGTACTGAATGGCCGTGTAGACTTGCGCCATCATGAAACGCGCCAAACTGCAAGCTGCCATCGTGGGTGGCACGCCCGACGATATTGAACAAAGCTTCTACGAGGCACTACACAACGCCGATCTTGAACAGCTCATGGCGTGTTGGGCTGAAGAAGATGACATAGTTTGCGTGCACCCCGGGGGCCCGCGCATCATTGGACCCGGTGCGATTCGTGCAGCATTTGAGGCCATGTTTGCCAATGGCAGTGTGCAAGCTCACCCGGAAAGAATTCACAAGGTTGAATCGCTGGCATGTGCCGTGCATCACCTTGTAGAGCGTGTCGAAGTGATCGCGCCGCAAGGGGCCAAACAAGCCTATGTGATTGCCACCAATGTCTACCAGAAAATGCCCCAAGGCTGGCGCATGGTGGCGCACCACGCTAGCCCCGGGACGCCGCAAGACTCGGCGGATGTAGGTGTGAAGCCCACAGTGCTGCACTAGAAGATGAAATACCGCGCACCAGCTTGGTTGCCAGGCGGTCATGCCCAGACCATATGGCCTGCGCTCTATGCACGCAGACGCTGGGGCCTCGCATTGCCCAAGCAACGTGAGCGCTGGCTGACGCCGGATGGGGACTTCATCGATGTCGATCGGCAAGCTGCCAGTCGGCAGGATCGACCTCTGCTGGTGTTGTTTCACGGCCTTGAAGGCTCATCAGATAGCCATTACGCACAGGCCTTTGCTGACTGGGCCGCAGAGCACGACGTTCAATTTGCACTGCCTCATTTTCGCGGGTGCAGCGGAGAGATCAATCACGCACCACGTGCGTACCATTCAGGTGACCATGAGGAGATCGATTGGGTCTTGCAGCGGTTGCGCATGCAGCACCAGCAGGCCGGAGGTGAACGATTGGTCGCAGCAGGCGTATCCTTAGGCGGTAATGCCCTGATGCGCTGGGCAGCGGAGCATGGCCAAAGTGCGGCTCGACACGCGGATGCCGTGGCCTCTATTTGCTCACCACTGGATTTGGTTCAGAGTGGTCAGGCGATCGGGCGGGGATTGAACCGTCAAATTTACACACGCATGTTTTTGCGAAGCATGAAGCCCAAGGCGTTGGCCAAATGGGAACAACATCCCGGGCTGTTTGATCGGGACAAACTTGTGGCCGCGCGTGATCTCTATGAGTTTGACAATGTCTTTACAGCACCTTTGCACGGATTCAAAAACACGGACGATTACTGGTCTCGTGCGTCAGCTAAACCCTTGATGCGTGACATTCGCATTCCAGCTTTGGCGCTGAATGCACGCAATGATCCATTCGTTCCCGCGCTCAGCTTGCCCAAAAAGAGCGATGTCTCCAAAATGGTCACCTTGTGGCAACCTGAACAAGGTGGGCATGTGGGCTTTGCTGAAGGTAATTGGCCCAGTCATGTGCGGGGCTTGCCGGATGCGGTGGGCTCGTGGCTTATGGATGCTTCAGGTCAGGCCTTGGTTTCAAAAGGATAAGAACCGATGGATGACATTGTTCGACAAGCCATGGCCAAGTGGCCCCATGTGCCCGATTGTTTTGGTTGGTTAGGACTGGACAGTCGGGGTCAGTGGTACATGCGAGATGATCGTGTGCAGCAATTGGGCACCTTCCAAAGTGGCCAAAGAGGGGTCAAAGGCTCTGTTCTTCGGCATGACAAGCTGATCGATTTCATTCATCGCAACTACGATGCCGATGAACGAGGACGCTGGTTTTTTCAGAACGGCCCCCAGAGGGTGTACATCGAACTGGAGGTCTCACCTTATATTTGGCGATTGAACTCCCATTTCGAACCAAGCGCGCATACAGGCAAAGTGACAGAGGTGTTGGGATGCCTGATGGACGAAGTCGGTCGTGTTTACTTGAACACGACAGGAGGTTTTGGACTCGTCCATACACTCGATGTGGCTTATGTCGCAGAGGCAGTCGACATGGGGCTGTGGACGCCCGAAGAATGCTTGTCTCGGGACTTGCCACAGCGCTTTGGTTATGTCATCAGTCCGCAGAAAGCAGAAAAATACCAACGCATGGAACAGGCATAAAAAAACCGACCACAAGGATCGGTTTTCAGTCATGTCGCGTTTGCGTTATTTCTTTTCGCCTTCAGCAGCAGGTGCCTTGGGTTCGTCAAATTTGGCGCCTGCATTGTTGGCCATGTAGACCACAGCACGTGCGATTTCGATGTCGTTGAAATCACCACCGGCTTGTGCACCCATAGCCCCTTTGCCTTTGAGGGCTGAGTTGACCAAAGTCTCCAGACCTTGTTTGATGCGTGGACCCCAAGCGCCAGCGTCAGCAAACTTGGGTGCGCCAGCAGCACCGGAGGCGTGGCAAGCGGAGCACTGGGCTTTGTAAACTTCCTCGCCAGCTCTCAATGGGCGGTTGGCGTCACGAATTTCAACCACGCCGACTTTCTGAATGCGCTCGGCAACGGCTCTTTCAGAGTCGCTGGCACCGGGCGCAGTTTTGTTGGCCGAGGTCACGTAAAAAACCAAACCAATGATGATGAACACCGGAATGACGAAAGAAGCCAGACTCAGCAAAAGCATTTGCTTGGGAGTTTTCACCGGGCCGGTGTGTGCTTCGTGTTGATCGTGGCTGTTGTCGCTCATGAGATCCTCTTGTTGGGCTTGGCCTGTAGGCCTGGGTGTTGACCGTAATCAACCAAAGATTATAGCGGCCCACCCTTCACCGAGCTTGCAGTGAGCCGTAAGAAAGAGAAGCCGTGAGATAATCAGAGCACCAAACAATGCGGCTGTAGCTCAGTGGATAGAGTATTGGCCTCCGAAGCCAAGGGTCGTGGGTTCGATCCCCGCCAGCCGCACCAAA
>JAGNVG010000038.1 GCA_017986605.1 Limnohabitans sp. | reverse complement strand
AGATCCGCGAGAGCTGCCTGATCGATGCGCTCAAGGCCGACGATGGCCTGAACCGCGACATTGGCGAGCTGGCCCGATTGCTGCGTGTGCTCTCGGGCATGTACGACCAAGCGGCGCGTGCGGCGGCTTCTTTGTGAACTTTGAATGGTTGATCTACCGATGACTGAATCCAACAGCACACTCTCTGGCCAACAACGCTGGCAATTCTGGATCGACCGGGGCGGCACCTTCACCGACGTGGTGGGCAAGCGGCCTGACGGCACTTTGGTCACGCACAAACTGCTCTCTGAAAACCCCGAGCAATACCGCGATGCGGCGGTGGCGGGCATTCGGCATTTGCTGGGCTTGAAGCCCGGCGAGCCGGTCACACCCGAGCAGGTCGAGTGCGTGAAGATGGGCACCACCGTGGCCACCAATGCGCTGCTGGAGCGCAAGGGCGAAGCCACGCTGCTGGTGACCACACAAGGCTTTGGTGACGCGCTGCGCATTGCGTATCAAAACCGCCCGCGTTTGTTTGACCGCCAGATTGTGTTGCCCGAGTTGCTGTACAGCGCTGTGGTGGAGGCGCATGAGCGGGTGTCGGTGGACGGTGAGGTGTTACAGCCGCTCGACGAGGTGCATTTGCGCACCCAATTGGTGAATTCGCATGCACAAGGTGTGCGCTCGGTGGCCATCGTGTTCATGCACGGCTGGCGGCACACGGCGCACGAGTTGGCGGCGGCACGGCTGGCGCGTGAAGTGGGCTTCACCCAAGTCAGCACTTCGCACCAAACCAGCCCGATGATGAAGTTGGTCAGCCGGGGCGACACCACGGTGGTAGACGCGTATTTGTCGCCCATCTTGCGCCGTTATGTGGACCAAGTGGCCAGCGAGATGCCGGGTGTGAAACTGATGTTCATGCAGTCTTCGGGCGGCTTGACTGACGCGCAGGTGTTTGCGGGCAAGGACGCCATCTTGAGCGGCCCGGCGGGCGGCATTGTGGGCATGGCCCGCACGGCGCAGTTGGCGGGACACGACAAGGTGATTGGTTTTGACATGGGTGGCACGTCCACCGATGTGTCGCACTTTGCCGGGCAGTTTGAGCGCGAGTTTGAAACCCAGGTCGCAGGTGTGCGCATGCGTGCGCCGATGATGAGCATCCACACCGTGGCGGCGGGTGGTGGCTCCCTGCTGGCCTATGACGGAGCGCGTTTCAGGGTGGGGCCGCAAAGCGCGGGAGCCAACCCAGGCCCGGCCAGTTACCGCCGGGGTGGGCCTTTGGCCGTGACCGATGCGAACGTGATGGTGGGCAAGGTGCAACCGCAGTTTTTCCCCTCGGTGTTCGGGCCGGAGGCGAACCAGCCGTTGGATGCAGAGGTGGTGCGCGGGCACTTCCAAAAACTGGCCGCGCAAACCGGGCGTGCTGCCGAAGATGTGGCGCACGGTTTCATCCAGATCGCGGTGCAGCAGATGGCCAACGCGATCAAGAAAATCTCGGTGGCTCGCGGCTACGATGTGACGCGCTACACCTTGCAGTGTTTTGGAGGTGCGGGCGGTCAGCACGCTTGTTTGGTGGCCGATGCCTTGGGCATGTCTCAGGTGCTGGTGCACCCACTGGCGGGCGTTTTATCGGCTTACGGCATGGGCTTGGCGGACCAGAACGTGATGCGTGAAGAATCCATCGAGCGGCGCTTGGATGCGGCCGCCATGCCATTCATGGCCGAGCGCTTGCAGGCTTTGGGCGAGACCTCGCGTCAAGCCTTGCTGGCGCAAATGGGCGTGGATGCCGGAGGTGCCGACCGCATCGAGCTGCGCCAACGCGTGCATTTGCGCTACGAAGGCACCGATTCGGCGCTGGTCGTGCCTTGGGGCGATTTAGTCCAATTGGTGGCGGGTTTTGAGTCGGCGTATCGCCAGCGCTTTGCCTTCTTGATGCAGGGCAAGGCTCTGGTGGTGGAGGCCGTGTCGGTCGAGGCGGTGCTGCCCGGTGATGCGCCCGAAGAGGCCGCTCACACCCTGCACCCCAAGCGCGAAGTGCCGCGCCGCGACACAGTGCGGGTGTACGCCGCGAATGCACAAGGTGTGGCCGAGTGGCAGGAAGCTGCGCTGGTGGTGCGCGAAGACATGCGCCCCGGCGATGTGATCGACGGCCCGGCCATCATTGCCGAGAAAAACGCCACCACGGTGGTGGAGCCCGGTTGGCAAGCGCGACTGACGGCGCTGGACCATTTGCTGCTGGTGCGGGTGCAGGCGCGGGCGGTGCAGCACGCCGCAGGCACGCAGGCCGACCCGGTGCTGCTGGAGGTGTTCAACAACCTGTTCATGAACATCGCCGAGCAAATGGGGCTGCAGCTGCAAAACACGGCCTACTCGGTCAACATCAAGGAGCGCTTGGACTTTTCGTGTGCGTTGTTCAGTGCCGAAGGGCACTTGATTGCCAACGCGCCGCACATGCCGGTGCATTTGGGCTCGATGGGCGAGAGCATCCAAACCGTGATCCAAGAAAACAAGGGACGCATGCAGCCAGGCGATGTGTTTGTGCTGAACGACCCGTACCACGGCGGCACGCATTTGCCCGACATCACCGTCATCACGCCGGTCTACCTGGACGGTCACACAGACCCCGTGTTTTATGTCGGCTCACGCGGGCACCACGCCGATGTGGGCGGCTTGACGCCGGGTTCCATGCCGCCGTTTTCGACGCGGATCGAAGAAGAAGGCGTGCAGATCAACAACTTCAAATTGGTCGAAGCCGGGCGCTTGCGCGAGGCCGAGATGGTGGCGCTGCTGCAAAGCGGCGAATACCCTTCGCGCAACCCGGCGCAAAACATGGCCGACCTGAAGGCGCAGATTGCCGCCAACGAAAAAGGCGTGCAGGAGCTGCGCCGCATGGTCGACCAGTTTGGTTTGGATGTGGTGCAGGCCTATATGCGCCATGTTCAGGACAACGCCGAAGAATCGGTACGCCGCGTGATCACGCGCCTGAAAGACGGTGCCTTCACCTTGCCGCTGGACAACGGCGCGCAGATCCAGGTGGCGGTGCGCGTCAATGCGGCTGAGCGTACGGCCGAGATCGATTTCACCGGCACCAGCGCCCAGCTGCCCAACAACTTCAACGCTCCGCGGGCGGTGTGCATGGCGGCGGTGCTGTACGTGTTCCGCAGCCTGGTTCAGGATGACATCCCGCTGAACGCGGGGTGCTTGAAGCCGCTCAAGGTCATCATTCCACAAGGCTCCATGCTCAACCCCAACCCGCCTGCTTCGGTGGTGGCGGGCAATGTGGAAACCTCCACATGCATCACCAACGCGCTGTTTGGCGCTTTGGGTGTGATGGCGGGCAGCCAGCCCACCATGAACAACTTCACCTTTGGCAATGCGCGGGTGCAGTACTACGAAACGATTTCGGGCGGCAGCGGTGCGGGCGGGCGCTATGACGCGCAAGGCGACTTGGTGGGTGGTTTTGACGGCACCTCGGTGGTGCAAACCCACATGACCAATTCACGCCTCACGGACCCCGAGGTGCTGGAGTTCCGATTTCCGGTGCGCTTGGAAGGCTACGCGATTCGTCAAGGCTCGGGCGGCGCAGGGCGCTGGCGCGGTGGCGATGGCGGTGTGCGTCGGGTGCGTTTTTTGGAGCCGATGACGGCGGGCATTTTGTCCAACGGACGCATTCATCCAGCTTTTGGCATGGCGGGTGGGTACAGCGGCTTGGCAGGTATCAACCGCGTCGTGCGTGCCGATGGCAGCGTGCAGGAGCTGGCGCACATTGGTCAGGTCGAGATGCAGACGGGCGATGTGTTCGAAATCCACACGCCCGGCGGCGGCGGTTTTGGCGAACCCGAGCCCAGCGCGTCGGCCTGAGTTTCAGGGTTTTTTTGATGGGGTGCCGAGGGATGGGCCATAGCCCTGACCCTGCACCCGCAGGCCTTGCGCTGACAAGCTGGCGGCTTTCTTGGGGCCTATGCCTTTGACGCGCTGCATCACATCAGTCCAATCCTGGAATGGGGCTTTTTGGCGCTCGGTCATGAGCTCGCGGGTCAGTGCCGGACCGACTCCGTTCAAACCATCGAGATCAATTTCTGTGGCTTTGTTCAAATCCACTTGTGCCCAGGCGACGCCTGTCAACAAGATGGTGGCGATGGCGGCTGTCATCTTTGTGATCATCTGAGCCTCTCCCTGCGTGGTGTGACTGCAGCGCCTCTGCAGTGCAAGCCATTGTGGCCATCAGGAAGAATAGCTGCAAGGGGGGGCTTCATTTGAAACCACCGGTTTCAAGTCAAGCCTCAGAGTTCTTCAACGCGCCTTGGGGGGTAGCTGTCCCAAGCTTGGCAGCCTGGGCAATGCCAAAAGTGTTCTTTGGCCTCAAATCCGCAGGCGGCGCAACGGTAGCGAGACAAAGGCCTGATGGCTTGCTCTAGCGCTTTTTGAACAGGTGCAGGCAAGGGGTGTGCTTCGGTGCTTTCTTCGGTTAGCCAGCGTGTGGCAGCCATCAATGAAGCTTGTTTTTCCAAATGAACAAGGTAGCGTTGGTGTGATGCGGCCGTGCCCTCTGGGGTATGGGCTTCCAGCGTGGTGATGGCTTCAAGCACATCGATGCAAGGTTGCTTGGCGTAATGTGTTTCAAGCAGTTGCATGGCGGGTGCCGTCAACGCGGCGGCTTGGGCGGCCTTGGCTAGGCTCGCGGCGGCCAGTGGTGCAGCCAAATCGGAACGTTCAAACAGCACAGACAAAGTGTCGAATGCTTGCCCAGCTTGGCCTTGTGTCAATTGAAGCTGCCCCAGCAAGATGCGGGGTCTGGGGGCATCGGGTGTGGCTTGAAGGGTCGCTGTCAGTATCTTCTCGGCTAAAGCCGTATCGCCTTGTTGAACCGCTTCACGGGCTTGCTCGCATTGGTAGTGGGCCATGCGGATGGCAAAGTTGGCCTCGCCAGAGTTTTCAAGCAGACGTGCAACCTGTGCGGCTTCTGGCCACTCGCGTGAGCGCTCGTAGATAGCCAGACGCGCCAAACGAGCCTGGCCTTCATAGGCCGTGCCCTCGAGCTTGCGCAGCGCCTCTTCGGCTCGGTCCAGTAAACCCGCTTTCAGAAAATCGAGCGCCAAGCCATGCTGTGCGCGTTGGCGGTCTGCGCCACTCAAATCCGCCCGTGACAACAGATGCTCGTGTACACGAACAGCCCGGTCGTATTCGCCTCGGCGTCGAAACAAATTGCCCAGTGCGAAGTGCAACTCAGACGTATCGGGGTCGTTTTGAACTGCTTCAATGAAGGCGTCAATGGCTTTGTCTTGCTGCTCGTTGAGCAGGTAGTTCAGGCCTTTGAAATAGGCACGGGGGGCTTGCCGGTTGGCGATGCGCATCTGCCTTAAATCAAGGCGCGAAGCGATCCAGCCCAGCGCAAAAGCCGCGGGCAGTCCCAGCAAAATCCAGGTCAGATCAAGTTCCATGAGTCACTTCAGGTGCAGGGGTTGGTTCGGTTGGCGCAGCTTGATGATGCCGAGCAGCTTGACGATGACGCCACCACCGAGGGACCATGCCCAGCACTCCCACCATCACACCCATGCTGAAGGCAGAAAGCACCACGAGCACTGTGGGGGCTTGCCAAAACGTGCCAAAAAAGAAATTGACGCGCGTTTCTTGCTGGTTATTCAGCGCAAAAGCGAAGAGTGTAAAAAAGACAGCGGCTTTCAGTAGCCACTGAAGCAGCCGAAGCAGACGTTTCATGGAAGACCTCGGAATCTGGCTTCATTCTAACGGGCCAGTTGCTGTCCTTAAGGCCCTTGTCTAGTCGGTACGGACCGATGCTGCAGACCGTGTGGTCTGTGCAACAGATCAGGTTTTTGCAGGGCTCGATGTTTGGCTGGCGGTGCCAGCGTCCACGGCTTCGCGCAGTGCTTTGCCGGGTTTGAAATGGGGAACCCGTTTTTCCGGAATCTGAACGCTTTCGCCAGACCGGGGGTTGCGGCCAACACGGGGTGGGCGGCGGTTGATGGAGAAGCTGCCAAAGCCGCGAATCTCGATGCGGTGCCCTTTGGCCAGCGAATCGCTCATGGCGTCGAGCACCGTTTTGACGGCCAGTTCGGCGTCACGGTGGGTGAGCTGTGCAAAACG
Source organism: Limnohabitans sp. (assembly GCA_017986605.1). Lineage (GTDB taxonomy): Bacteria > Pseudomonadota > Gammaproteobacteria > Burkholderiales > Burkholderiaceae_C > Limnohabitans_A. The sequence continues at coordinate 12,720 of JAGNVG010000038.1, read as the reverse complement.
TGCAGCGAGTTCTTCAACCAGATCAGAGCGTGTCATGGGATCACTTTGTGGTTCATGTGTCTTGCAGGTGTCCAGCACCGGTCTGAAAAAAGCCTGCCCCCATGACAGGGGCAGGCTTTTCAGACAGCAAGCGTCTTCAGATCAAAAAGATCAGTTGTTGTCCAACTTGGCACGCAACAGAGCACCCAAGCTGGTGGTGCCAGCGTTTTCGCTCTTCGATTGTTGTGACAAGGAAGCCATGGCTTCTTGTTGGTCCACAGCGTCTTTGGCTTTGATCGACAACTGGATGTTGCGGGTCTTGCGATCCACGTTCACCACCACAGCAGTCACTTCGTCGCCGACTTTCAGCACATGGCTGGCGTCTTCCACGCGGTCGCGTGAAATTTCGCTGACGCGCAAGTAGCCGACGATGTCTTCGCCGAGGTCGATTTCAGCGCCCTTGGCGTCCACAGTCTTGACCTTGCCGGTGACGGTTTGGCCTTTGTCGTTGATCGACACGAAAGTGGTGAATGGGTCTGAGTCGAGTTGCTTGATACCCAAGCTGATGCGCTCGCGGTCCACGTCCACAGCCAAGACCAAAGCCTCAACTTCTTGACCCTTCTTGAATTCGCGCACAGCGTTTTCGCCGGTTTCGTTCCAAGACAAGTCAGACAGGTGCACCAAGCCGTCGATGCCGGCAGCCAAGCCCACGAACACGCCGAAGTCGGTGATCGACTTGATCGGGCCCTTCACGCGGTCGCCGCGCTTGGTGTTCTGAGCGAACTCTTGCCATGGGTTGGCACGGCACTGCTTCATGCCCAAGCTGATGCGGCGCTTGTCTTCGTCGATCTCGAGGACCATGACTTCGACTTCGTCACCCAGAGCAACGATTTTGGAAGGAGCCACGTTCTTGTTGGTCCAGTCCATTTCAGACACGTGCACCAAGCCTTCGATGCCTGGCTCGAGTTCCACAAACGCGCCGTAGTCGGCGATGTTGGTGATCTTGCCGAACATGCGGGTGCTTTGTGGGTAGCGGCGGTTCACGCCCATCCATGGGTCGTCGCCCATTTGCTTCAGACCCAAGGACACGCGGTTTTTCTCGGTGTCGAACTTGAGGATCTTGGCCGTGATTTCCTGACCCGCAGTGACCACTTCGGAAGGGTGACGGACACGGCGCCATGCCATGTCGGTGATGTGCAGCAAGCCGTCGATGCCGCCCAAGTCCACGAACGCACCGTATTCGGTGATGTTCTTGACCACACCGTGAACGATGGAGCCTTCGCGCAATGTTTCCATCAGCTTGGCGCGCTCTTCGCCCATCGAGGCTTCCACCACAGCGCGGCGTGACAACACAACGTTGTTGCGCTTGCGGTCGAGCTTGATGACCTTGAATTCCAGGGTCTTGTTCTCATAGGGAGACAGGTCTTTGGTAGGACGTGTGTCGACCAAAGAGCCGGGCAAGAAAGCACGGATGCCGTTGACCAACACGGTCAGGCCACCCTTGACTTTGCCGCTGGTCACACCAGTGACGAACTCGCCGGATTCCAAGGCTTTTTCCAAAGACATCCAAGAAGCCAAACGCTTGGCGGTGTCGCGGGACAAGATGGTGTCGCCGTAGCCGTTTTCGATGGAGCCAATGGCCACGGAAACGAAGTCGCCGACCTGGACTTCGACTTCACCCTGGTCGTTCTTGAACTCTTCGAGGGGCACGTAGGACTCGGACTTGAGACCGGCGTTGACGACCACGAAGTTGTGTTCGATGCGCACCACTTCAGCGGTGATGACTTCACCAGGGCGCATTTCGGTACGTTGCAGGGATTCCTCAAAGAGGGCGGCAAAAGATTCAGACATGTGATTTCCTCATCCACAAACAGGACTGACGAACGCGGAATGCGTCGTTTCCAGGAGCTGACTGTGGCGATTGGTTTGCGGTGTGAGCCGCGGTTGGTTTTAAAAAACCACCTGACCAGTGTGCAAGCTGCACGAAGAGAGCCGAGTGGAACTTCAGGACAGCCCACACAGGGTGGGCTGGGGTGGCCGTGTTCGGTCAATTAACTTGGGTTGGTTAACCGAAAACCTGCCGACTTTGCCACCAGACCATCACCTGTTCCACCGAGGCTTCGATGGTCAAGGACGAGTTGTCCAGTTGCAAGGCATCTTGTGCGGGCTTGAGTGGCGCGACGCTGCGGGACATGTCCCGTGCATCACGCGCTTCCAAGTCAGCGCGAAGAGCGTCGATATTAGCCGAAAAACCCTTAGAAATCAATTGCTTATGACGTCTTTCAGCGCGTTTGGCGGCGCTGGCGGTCAAAAAAACCTTCAAAGGGGCCTTCGGGAAGATCACCGTGCCCATGTCTCGGCCGTCTGCCAGCAGACCTGGCAGACGCTGAAAACTGTGTTGCAGATCCACCAAAGCATCTCGCACGGCGGGCAATACGGACACCTTGGAGGCGTTCATGCCGCCTTGTTCGCTGCGGATCGCATCGGTCACGTCCACGTTGTTCAGCAGGACCTGCTCGCCTTCAAAACGCACGGGCAGGTGGCGGGCAAGGTCAGCGATTTGGGCTTCGTCAGCGGCTTCCAGCGTCAGGCCCGACTGCAAAGCGGCATGGGCGGTCACGCGGTAGAGCGCACCTGAGTCCAGGTAGTGGTAGCCGAGTTGCGTGGCCACGCGGCTGGCCAGGGTGCCTTTGCCCGAGGCGGTGGGACCGTCGATGCAGATCACCGGGATGTTGGCGGCTGCTGTGTGCGCCACCGAGAACAGGGCCTCGAAGTAGTCGGGGAAGGTCTTGGCGACGCACTTGGGGTCTTCGATGCGCACCGGGACTTGGTCGGCATTGAAAGCCGCCAGCGAGAAGCACATGGCCACGCGGTGGTCGTCGTAAGTGTGGATGCTGGCGCGTTGCCATTTTTGAGCAGGCAGGGGGTGGATGGTGATCCAGTCTGGGCCTTCTTCCACAGTGGCCCCGAGTTTGCGGCTTTCAGCGGCCATGGCCACGATGCGGTCGGTTTCTTTCACGCGCCAGCTGGCGATGTTGCGCAGCGTGGTCGGGCTGTCGGCATACAGGGCCATCACGGCCAGGGTCATGGCCGCGTCGGGGATGTGGTTGCAGTCGAGCGTGATGCCCTTCAGGGGCCAAGCGCCGCGCTGGATCTCCAGCCAGTTGGGGCCGCTGGTGATTTTTGCGCCCATCAGCGCTGCAGCGTCCATGAAGCGGATGTCGCCCTGAATCGAGTCGGCCCCCACGCCCTGAATGCGGATGCCTTGACCCTCTGCAATTGCCCCCAGCGCGATGAAGTAGCTGGCCGAAGACGCATCGGCTTCGACGTGGATCGTGCCGGGCGACTGGTAACGGCTGCCGGCCGGGATGACAAAGCGTTCCCAGCCTTGGCGTTCCACCGCGATGCCGTAGCGCGCCAGCAGGTTGAGTGTGATTTCGATGTAAGGCTTGCTGATGAGTTCGCCCACCACCTCGATGGTGATGGCGCGGTCTTGGGCTGCCAGCGGCAAGGCCATCAGCAGCGCCGTGAGGAATTGGCTGGACACATCGCCACGCACGGGGATGGGTTTGTCCAGTTGCAGCGAAGGCTGGCGCACGCGCAGCGGAGGGTAGCCCTGGTTGCCCAAGTAGTCGATGGCACAACCCAATTCGCGCAGGGCGTCCACGAGGTCGCCAATCGGGCGCTCGTGCATGCGGGGCACACCTTTGAGCGTGAAGTCGCCGCCTTGCACCGCCAGCGCTGCGGTGAGCGGGCGCATGGCGGTGCCCGCATTGCCCATGAAAAATTCAATCGCCTCAGTTGGCCATGCGCGGCCGCCCAAGCCCGTGATGGTCACCGTGGTGCCATCGACCTGCACACCGCAGCCCAGCTGTCGCAGCGCGGCCAGCATCACGCGGGTGTCGTCCGAGTCCAGCAGGTCGTGGACCACGGTGGTGCCCTGGCACAGTGCCGAGAGCAGCAGTACGCGGTTGGAGATGCTTTTGGAGCCGGGCAGGGTGACGGTGCCGGACGCGCCTTGCAGCGCGGGGAGGTCAAGGAAGGCGGTGGAGAACATGGGGTCAGTCTTCAGAGGCTTTGTTGCAAGCGTTGCCCGCTTGCAGCGTCCAAGCCGAGCGCACGTCGCTGGCTTGTTGAATCAGTTGCTGCAGCGCGGCGGTGTCGCCTTGCTTCAAGGTGTTTTCAAATTGATCAAGCGCCGCGCGAAAGTGCGCCATTTGCGTGAGCACCTCAGACCGGTTGGCGCTCAAAATATCTCGCCAGACCGACGCATCCGATGCGGCGATGCGGGAAAAATCTCGAAAGCCAGGGCCCGCCATCTCCAAAAACGCTGCGCCTTGCGGCTGAGCCGTGAGCGCATTCACTGCGGCAAAGGCCAACAGGTGGGGCAAGTGGCTGACGGCTGCAAAAGTGGCGTCATGCGCCTCGGGGGTCATGTGGCTCACGTGGCTGCCGATGGCGGTCCAGACCTCGCTCGCTGTTTGGATGTGGCGGATGCTGTTTTGCGGCAGAGGCGTGAGGATGGTGCGTCTGTCTTGGTAGAGCGTGCCTTCGGCGTGCTCGATGCCGGCCACCTCTTTGCCCGCAATCGGGTGGGCAGGCACCAAGCAATTCAGGCGTTCGCCCAAGGCGGCCTGGGCCGCAGCGATCACGTCGCATTTGGTGGAGCCCACGTCCATCAACAAGGCTTTGGGTGACAGGGTGTCCCGCAAAGCTGCAAAGCTGCTGTGCATGGCGCCCACGGGCACGGCCAGTAGGACCAAATCAGCGCCTTGCACAGCCTCAGTCACGCTGTTGCAAGCTTGGTCGATGACACCCAGCTCAAGGGCGCGTTGGCGTGTTTTTTCGGAGGCGCTGAAACCGGTGATGTGCTGCACCAGGCCCGCTTGGCGCAGCGCGAGCGCAAAAGAGCCGCCCATCAGGCCGCAGCCAATCAGGGCCAGGCGTTGGAACTTCACCTCACGCTCACTCGGGCACAGGGTACGAACCCAGCACCTTGTAGAACGCGCACAGGCCTTGCAGCTCTTGCAAGGCCGCCGCCACATGCGGCTCGCTGATGTGGCCTTGCAGGTCAATGTAGAAGTAATACTCCCACTGGCCCGATTTGGCAGGGCGCGATTCAAAACGTGTCATGGACACGCCGTTGTTTTTGAGCGGCACCAACAAGTCGTGCACGGCACCAGGGCGGTTGGGCACCGACACCACGAGGCTCGTACAGTCATTGCCCGAGGCGGGTGGCGTGGCCAGGGTCTGGGGCAAACTGATCACGGCAAAGCGCGTGCGGTTGAAGGCTTCGTCTTGGATGGCGTGGTGCACGATGTGCAGGCCAAATTGGCTGGCTGCGCGCTCGCTGGCCAGTGCTGCCCAGGCCGGGTTGGTGGCCGCCAAGCGCGCACCTTCGGCGTTGCTCGACACGGCGCGGCGCTCCACATGTGGCAGGTGCTTGGACAACCAGCCCTGGCACTGGGCCAGCGCTTGGGGGTGGGCCATCACGACCTCGATGCCCGCGTCTGAATTGAGTTGGCGCAGCAAATTAAAACGCACCTGCAGGCTGACTTCGCCCACCACATGCACAGGCGAGCGCAAGAACAAATCGAGCGATCGGGCCACCACGCCTTCGGTGGAGTTTTCCATGCCGACCACGCCATATTGGGCGGTGCCCGCAGCGGTGGCGTGGAAGACTTCGTCGAAGTTGGCGCAGTAAATCAGGTTGGCAGCGCTGCCAAAGAATTCGATGGCCGCTTGTTCGCAAAATGTGCCTTGGGGCCCAAGCACCGCCACGCGTTGCGGCGCTTCGAGCGCAAGGCACGCCGACATGATCTCGCGCCAGATGGAGGCGACGTGTTCGTTTTTGAGTGGTCCTGGGTTGGCGCTGGTGATCTTGTCGATGACCTGGGCTACGCGGTCCGGGCGAAAGAACGGCGAGCCCTCGGCGCGTTTGATCTCGCCCACTTGTTCGGCCACATGGGCGCGCTGGTTCAGCAGGCTGAGCAGCTGCTTGTCCAGTGAGTCAATTTGCACACGCAAAGCGCCCAAGGCATCCGACTGAATGGGTTGTTGGCTCATGTCCGCAAGTCTTTCAGAGGGCCGGGTTCAGGCCTGTGTTTTTTCAAATTCGCGCATGAAGGCCACCAAAGCCTGTACGCCTTCGATTGGCATGGCGTTGTAAATGCTTGCCCGCATGCCCCCAACCGATTTGTGGCCCTTGAGTTGCAGCAAGTTTGCCGCTTTGGCACCCGCCAAAAAGGCCTCGTTGCGCGACTCATCACGCAAGAAGAAAGGCACGTTCATGCGCGAGCGGCAGTCTTGGGTGACACGGTTTTCGAACAGACTGGAGCTGTCGAGAAAGTCATACAGCAGCTGTGCTTTGGCGATGTTGCGTTGCTCCATGGCGGCAATGCCGCCATTTTTTTTGAGCCACTGGAACACCAGCCCGGCGATGTAAATGCTGTAGGTGGGTGGCGTGTTGTACATCGACTGGTTGTCGGCCACCAGTTTGTAATCAAACGCGCTGGGGCAATGGGGCAAGGCATGGCCGATCAGGTCTTCGCGCACGATGACCAAGGTCAGACCTGCGGGACCCAAATTCTTTTGCGCACCCCCAAAAGTCAGGCCCACGCGTGACCAGTCCACCGGGCGGGAGGCCACATGCGAGGAAAAATCCACCACCAGCGGTGCGTCGCAGCCCAAGGCTTTGAGGTCGGGCAGTTCATGGAATTCCACACCGTGGATGGTTTCGTTGCCGCAGATGTGCACGTAGCGGCTGTCAGCGCCAATCTGCCAAGTGGCTGGCGCGGGCAAAGTCGTGAAACCGTCGGCTTGCGCCGAGGCCGCCACGCGGGCTTGCCCGTATTTACCCGCTTCCTTGAGCGACTTTTGGCTCCAGCTACCCGTCAGCACAAAGTCCATGGCCCCGCCTTGCGACAGGTTCAAGGGCACGATGGCGTTTTCGGCCAAGCCACCACCTTGCATGAACAGGATTTTGAAGTGGTCGGGCACGGCCAGCAGCTCGCGCAGGTCCGCTTCGGCCTGCTCGTAAATGCTGATGAACTCCTTGCCGCGATGGCTCATCTCCATCACGCTCATTCCTGAGCCGTGCCAATCCAGCATCTCCGATGCGGCTTGCTGCAACACAGCCTCGGGCATGACGGCGGGACCCGCCGAGAAGTTGAAAGCGCGCCCCATCACTTATTCCGCTGCGGGTGCGCTGTCGTCTGTCGGTACTTCGGCATCGCCCTCTGCGGCATTCGCGTCGTTTTCCACAATGCGTTGCAAGCCCGACAGCTTGGCACCTTCGTCCAGGCCGATCAGGGTCACGCCTTGTGTGGCACGGCCCAGCTCGCGGATTTCGGAAACACGGGTGCGCACCAAAACACCCGTGTCGGTGATGAGCATGATCTCGTCATCGGCGTGGACCAAGGTGGCTGCGACGACTTTGCCGTTGCGCTCGGACTGCTGGATGGCGATCATGCCTTTGGTGCCACGGCCGTGACGTGTGTATTCGGCGATGGATGTTCGTTTGCCGTAGCCGTTTTCTGTGGCCGTGAGCACGCTGGCGCGGGCTTTGGCCTCGTCGGCGGGGGCGTCTGGGTTTTCTTGTTCCGACACCAGCATGGCGATCACACTTTGATGGTCTTCGATCATCATGCCGCGCACGCCGCGTGCACTGCGACCCAGTGGGCGTACATCGTTTTCGTCAAAGCGCACAGCCTTGCCGCCGTCGCTGAACAGCATCACGTCGTGCTGACCGTCCGTGAGTGCTGCGCCAATCAGGAAATCACCCTCGTCCAGGTTGACGGCGATGATGCCGCCCTTGCGAGGATTGCTGAATTCGTCGAGCGAAGTCTTCTTGACCGTGCCCATGGAAGTGGCCATGAAAACATATTGGTTTTCGGGGAAGGTGCGCGCTTCGCCAGTCAAGGCCAGCACCACGTTGATCTTTTCGCCTTCTTGCAGCGGGAACATGTTGACGATGGGGCGACCGCGTGAGCCACGTGAGCCCGCAGGCACTTCCCAGACTTTGAGCCAATACAAACGACCCCGGTTGGAGAAGCACAGCAAGTAGTCGTGCGTGTTGGCGATGAAGAGCTGGTCGATCCAGTCGTCCTCTTTGGTGGCCGCCGCTTGTTTGCCTCGGCCACCGCGCTTTTGCGAGCGGTATTCACTCAGCGGCTGGCTCTTGATGTAACCGCTGTGCGACAAGGTCACGACCATGTCAGTGGGCGTGATCAGGTCTTCGGTGGACAGGTCTTGAGCGCTGTGCTCGATCTCGCTGCGACGTGCGCCAATCTTGGTCTGACCGAATTCCTGGCGCACGGTACCCAGCTCGTCGCCAATGATGGTCGACACACGCTCAGGTTTGGCCAGAATGTCCAGCAGGTCTTCGATCTCAGACATAACCTCTTTGTATTCGGCCACGATCTTGTCTTGTTCCAGACCGGTCAGGCGCTGCAGACGCATCTGCAAAATCTCTTGCGCTTGGGTGTCCGACAGGCGGTAGAGGCCGTCTTGACCCAAGCCGTATTCGCGCTCCAGACCTTCTGGGCGGTAATCGTCGGCGTTGACCACCGAGCCGTCATCGCGTGCGCGGGTCAGCATGGTGCGCACCATCTGACTGTCCCAGGCGCGGGTCATCAGCTCAGCCTTGGCCACAGGCGGCGTTGGAGCGCCACGGATGATCGCTATGAAGTCGTCGATGTTGGCCAAAGCCACAGCCAAGCCTTCCAGCACATGGCCACGGTCGCGCGCTTTGCGCAGCTCGAACACCGTGCGACGTGTCACCACTTCGCGGCGGTGCTGCAAGAAGACCTGGATCAGGTCTTTCAGGTTGCACAGCTTGGGTTGGCCGTCGATCAGGGCCACCATGTTCATGCCGAAGGTGTCTTGCAGCTGGGTTTGCTTGTAGAGGTTGTTCAGCACCACTTCGGGCACCGCACCGCGCTTGAGTTCAATCACCAGACGCATGCCGGATTTGTCCGACTCGTCCTGGATGTGGCTGATGTCTTCGATTTTCTTTTCGTGCACCAGCTCGGCCATACGCTCTTGCAAGGTCTTTTTGTTGACCTGGTAGGGCAGCTCATCGACCACGATGCACTGGCGCTGGCCTTTGTCGATGTCTTCAAAATGGCATTTGGCCCGCATGACCACACGGCCGCGGCCTGTGCGGTAGCCGTCCTTGACCCCTGTCATGCCGTAAATGATGGCGCCTGTCGGAAAGTCGGGTGCCGGCACAATTTCCATCAACTCGTCGATGGATGCTTCGGGGTTGCGCAGCAAGTGCAGGCAAGCGTCCACCACTTCGTTCAGGTTGTGTGGAGGGATGTTCGTGGCCATACCGACCGCAATACCGCCAGAGCCGTTGATCAGCAAGTTGGGCAGGCGCGAAGGCAACACCAGCGGCTCCTTTTCGGAGCCGTCATAGTTGGGGCCGAAGTCCACGGTTTCCTTGTCAATGTCCGCCAGCATCTCGTGCGCTATCTTGGCCAAACGAATTTCGGTGTAACGCATCGCCGCTGCGTTGTCACCGTCGACAGAGCCGAAGTTGCCTTGGCCATCAACGAGCATGTGCCGCATCGAAAAGTCTTGCGCCATGCGCACGATGGTGTCGTACACCGATTGGTCGCCGTGTGGGTGGTATTTACCAATCACGTCACCCACGATACGGGCAGACTTTTTGTAGGGGCGGTTCCAATCGTTGTTCAGTTCGTGCATGGCAAACAGGGCACGACGGTGAACGGGTTTCAAACCATCTCGGGCATCGGGCAGTGCACGACCTACGATCACGCTCATGGCGTAATCGAGGTAGCTGCGCCGCATTTCCTCTTCCAGACTGATGGGCAGTGTTTCTTTGGCGAACTGGGTCATAAAAGATAGAGGGGTATTGGACGCAATGTGAAACCCTGATTTTAGGTGCAAGCGGATGTCGCGGATATGCAACATTTGTCATTCATTCCAAGTGAGGCCTAGTTTGTCAACACATGATTTATGAATTCCCTCTTCCGTCTATGGCACAATATTTATCAACGGTTCAGGTGACGGTCATCTGAAACGTATTTTTTTCGCAGCGAGTCTGCGGCTTTATCCCTCATAAGGAAGACCATGAAGAAATTCAATAATGTGGCGATGTTGATTGCCTCCGCAGCTCTCGCAACTGCCGCTGGCGCTCAATCGGTTGACAACTGGCGCAACGGCTCCGGCGACCTCGTCTGGAAAAACGGTACACAAGAACTGTGCTGGCGCGATGCCAACTGGACACCTGCAACTGCAGCTGCCGGTTGCGATGGCGCTATCGTTGCTCCTAAGGCTGCACCAGCACCAGCCCCTGCTGCTAAGGCTGCTCCAGCACCCGCTCCTAAAGCAGCTGCTCCTAAGGCTGCACCAGCTGCTGCCACCAAAGTGACTTACGCTGCCGACGCATTCTTCGACTTCGACAAAGCTGTCTTGAAAGCTGAAGGCAAAGCCAAGCTGGACGACTTGGTCGGTAAGGTCAAGGGCATCAACCTGGAAGTCATCATTGCTGTGGGTCACACCGACTCCGTCGGCGCTGATGCTTACAACCAGAAGCTGTCTGTCAAGCGTTCTGACGCTGTGAAGGCTTACTTGGTGTCTAAAGGCATCGAGAAAAACCGCGTTTACACCGAAGGCAAAGGCGAGAAGCAGCCAGTGGCTGACAACAAGACTTCTGCTGGCCGTTCCAAGAACCGCCGTGTGGAAATCGAAGTGGTGGGCACACGCGCCAACAAGTAATCCTTCTTGAGGATCAAAAAAGCCCCAGCGATGGGGCTTTTTTTCGCCTGTCGTTCATGCATGAAGGCCTGTTCGCTGACAATCAGACACCATGAGCACCATCCATTCCAATGTCGATCCGGCCGAGCTGGCCAAATTTTCCGATCTGGCCCACCGCTGGTGGGACCCGGAAAGTGAATTCCGTCCCCTGCACCAAATCAACCCATTGCGTCTGGAGTGGATCCACGGGCTGGTGCCCTTGATGGGCTTGAACGTGGCGGACATTGGTTGCGGCGGTGGCATTCTGGCCGACGCCATGGCACGCAAAGGGGCGAAGGTGTTGGGCGCTGACCTGGCCACCAAATCGCTCAAAGTCGCCCAGTTGCATGCGCTCGAAGCGGGCACACAAGGGGTGCAGTACCGCGAAGTCAGCGCCGAGGCCCTGGCCACTGAGCAGCCCGAGCAGTTCGATGTGGTCACCTGCATGGAAATGCTCGAACATGTGCCGGATCCTGCCTCGGTCGTCAAAGCCTGTGCCCAATTGGTCAAGCCCGGCGGTTGGGTGTTCTTTTCCACGCTCAATCGCAACCCCAAGTCTTTTTTGTTTGCCATTGTGGGGGCCGAATACATCCTCAAGTTGTTGCCCAAAGGCACGCATGAGTTTGCTCGCCTGATCAAGCCGAGCGAGTTGACCACCTGGGCACGCGATGCTGGATTGGACGCTCAAGGCTTCAAAGGCATGGAATACAACCCCTTCACCAAACGCTATTGGCTCAGCCAAGACACCAGTGTGAATTACTTGCTGGCCTGCCGGAAAGCCTGATCATGTTCAAAGACATCCAAGCCGTCCTGTTTGATCTGGACGGCACCTTGATTGACAGTGCCCCGGATTTGGCTGCGGCGGTCGACAAAATGCGGGTGGACCGTGGCTTGTCGTCTTTCCCTCTAGAGCATTACCGCCACATGGCAGGTGCGGGGGCCAGAGGCATGTTGGGCATCGCTTTCGACATGACGCCCGAGCACGCCGAGTTTGAGGCGATGAAGGAAGAGTTTTTCATCAACTACGAAAATTGCATGACCGAGCGCACGCGTATTTTTGATGGCGTGGTCGAGATGATTTCGGCGCTGGTTGGGCAAGGCCTGCCTTGGGGTGTGGTGACCAACAAGTCGAGCCGATTCACCGACCCTCTGACCTCCGCCATGCCCTTGTTCTCATCGGCGGGTGCCATCGTCAGTGGCAACACCACGCCACACGCCAAGCCCCACCCGGAGCCTTTGTTCGAAGCGGCTCGCCGTTTGTCGGTCGATCCGGCCCGATGCGTTTATGTGGGCGACGACGAGCGCGACATCGTGGCGGGATTGGCCGCTGGCATGGGCACCGTGGCGGCCACCTACGGTTATTTGGGTCAACAGACCGATATTTCGCGCTGGAATGCCCATTTACACATTGATTCGCCCATGGCGCTCTTGAAGTTCCTGAACAAGGCCTAAAATAGGTCTTGAGGGGCTGCACTGGTTTCGACATGGGTTCGGACGCGTGGCAGGGCATGTCGAGGTTCTGATCCTCGTAAAACTTCGGAAAAAAAACTAACTGCAAACGACGAACGTTTCGCACTCGCCGCTTAATCCGGTGAGCCTTGCAACAGTTGGCCGATAGGCTGGGTTAGGGTGATGAGGGGGTTAAACCCGTCAAAGTCCTAGCTGCAAGGTAAAACATATGGGCTGGCATCACCTCGGGTACCTTGAGGTGGTGTGAGAAAAAAGGGTACTGGCTGGGTGTTCAGCGTGTCGCTGCGCGGTTCATTTGGCGAGACTCAAATCAGACGACTACACATGTAGAACTGTACGAAAAAGACTTATGGACGGGGGTTCAAATCCCCCCAGCTCCACCATTTAAAAGCTTAAAGGCATTCGGTGAAATTCACTGGATGCCTTTTTCTTTGATGACTCAGAACTGAATTTTTAATGAAACAGGAGACTTGCCATGCCTCGTCTTTTGATCAGCGAAAACGCTGT
>JAGNVG010000144.1 GCA_017986605.1 Limnohabitans sp. | reverse complement strand
TTGTTATCACGCTCCATATAATTTACAGATGCTGCAATACCAAACTATTCCCGTCACGCCTTTTCAGCAAAACTGCTCTTTGATCTGGGACGATCAAACCCGTCAGGCGGCGGTCGTCGATCCGGGAGGGGATCTTGATTTGATTTTGGGTGCGGTCAAGACATGGGGTCTTCAGCTCGAACAAATCTGGATCACCCATGCGCATGTGGACCATGCTTCTGGTACAGCCGATTTGGCTGAACAATTGGGTGGTTTGCCGATCATTGGGCCGCATCCGGGTGACCAGTTCTGGATCGATGGTTTGCCTGCGGCGGCGGCGGCTTATGGCTTTCCGCCTGCGCGTGTTTTCAAGCCCACCCGCTGGTTGGCCGATGGTGACACCGTCACTCTGGGTGCACATACCTTGCAGGTGCGTCATTGCCCAGGGCATACGCCTGGTCATGTGGTGTTTTATTCACCTGAAATCAAACGCGCCTTTGTGGGCGATGTGTTGTTTGCCGGCAGCATTGGCCGCACCGATTTCCCGCAAGGCAACCACGACGATCTGATCACCAGCATCACCCAGCGCTTGTGGCCTATGGGCAACGACACGGTGTTCATTCCAGGGCATGGCCCCGAGAGTACGTTTGGTCGTGAACGCCAGTCCAACCCTTACGTGGGCGGGACCTGAGGCGGGCTAGTCAAACTCAGCCTCTGACGGCTTGCTGGTACAGATGCTGCACCTTGGGCAAATTGGCTTCGAGTTCCTGAATGCGGTTGGCCCCGCTCGGGTGGGTCGACAAAAATGACGGGCTGCCGTTGCCGCTGGCTGCCTGCATTTTTTGCCACAAGCTGACGCTGGCTTCCGGTTTGTAGCCGCCACGTGCAGCAATCTCCAGACCCACCAAATCGGATTCGGTTTCATCGTCACGGCTGTACTTCAGGGTCAGCAGTTGGGTGCCCAGGTTGGCGGCCATATCGCCCAAAGAACCCAGCCCCAAAAGTTGGGAGGCAATGGACAAACCAAGGCCCGTAGCCTGACTTTTGGCGAGCCGCTCGCGTGCATGCTCGCGCAGGGCGTGAGCCATTTCGTGGCCCATGATCATGGCCACTTCGTCGTCCGTCAGTTTCAGCTGTTCCAGTATGCCGGTGTAAAAAGCGATTTTTCCGCCGGGCATGCACCAGGCATTGATCTGTTTGCTGCCAATCAGATTGACTTGCCATTTCCAATCGCGCGAGCGGCTGTTCCACTGCGCGGTGTGGGGAATGAGTTTTTGGGCAATCGTGTGCAGCCGTTGCAATTGCGGATGACCATCTTGCGCCAAGGCCCCTTTGGCCCGGGCCTCGGCGAGCACTTGTGTGTACTGTTGTCGCGCTGAGGTTTCCAGGGTTTCGGCCGGCACCAGTTTGCGCAAGCTCGATGATGAGCCCACGTCAACTTGTGCCAGAACCGAGCCCGCTGCAGTGGCGCCAGAGGCCAATAAAAAGGCTCTGCGGGCTTGCCAGCGTGGCGATGGGCGGTCCTGCTCGCTCACGGCGGCATCGGCAGAAGTGGTCTTGAGGTTGCAAATAAAGCACATAGTGTGCAAATGATAGCGAACGAAAGCCCTTCAAGTCAGACCCTGGTGTGGCTTGGGCGGTGGAGGCACCGATAATCCAGACATGTCCGAAGACACCTCTCATTCCGCCGCCCCCACGCAGACCTCGGCACGCAGCTGGCGGGAAGCCCTGCACTTGTATCTGCAGCCAGCCAGTTTGCGCATGTTGGCGCTGGGCTTCGCGGCGGGCTTGCCGCTGCTGCTGGTGCTGGGCACGTTGAGCTTCAGGCTGCGTGAGGCGGGCATTGACCGCAGCACCATTGGCTACCTGAGTTGGGTGGGCTTGGCCTACGGGGTCAAGTGGATGTGGGCGCCTTTGGTTGATCGCATGCCCATTCCCTGGCTCACACGCCGCTTGGGGCGTCGCCGCAGCTGGTTGTTGCTGTCGCAAACGGTGATCGCTGGCGGTTTGGTGGGCATGGCATTGAACGATCCCTCTCAACTCCTTGGCCCATTGGTGGCCTGTGCTTTGGCGGTGGCCGTGGCATCGGCCACGCAAGACATTGCACTGGACGCCTACCGCATTGAGTCGGCTGAGGTGGATGCCCAAGCCGCACTGGCCGCCAGCTACCAGACGGGCTATCGCTTGGCCATGATCTGGGCGGGCGCGGGTGTGCTGTGGATTGCTGCTTGGGCCCAAGGTGAACAAGCCACGGGCTATGCCCAAGCTGCATGGCAAGTGGCCTACTTGGTCATGGCGGCCAGCATGCTGCCAGGCATGCTCATGGTATTGGGCTCGCCCGAACCGGTGCCCGCACCGATCAAGCCTGCACGCAATTTGGTCGAGTGGTTGCAGGGAGCCTTGGTGGATCCTTTTGCAGACTTCTGGCGTCGTTACCGCTGGCAAGCACTGCTGGTGCTGGCCTTGATCGCGGTGTACCGCATCAGTGATGTGGTGATGGGCATCATGGCCAACCCGTTTTATGTGGACATGGGTTTCACCAAATCCGAGGTGGCCAGCGTGACCAAGGTGTATGGCGTGATCATGACGCTGGTGGGGGCTTTTGTGGGGGGCGTGCTGTCGGCGCGTTGGGGGGTCATGCGCATCCTCATGCTGGGGGCGGTCCTGAGTGCCGCCAGCAACATGTTGTTTGTCTGGCTCAGCGGTGTGGGGCACGATGTGAGTGCTTTGATCTGGGTGATTTCTGCCGACAACTTGGCCAGTGGCATTGCTTCAGCGGCGTTCATTGCTTATTTGTCATCGCTCACCAACATCAGTTATTCGGCCACGCAATACGCCTTGCTCAGCTCCATGATGCTGCTCTTGCCGAAATTCATTGCTGGTTTTTCAGGCGACTTCGTGGATACCTACGGCTATGCCAGTTTTTTCACGGCCACGGCCTGGTTGGGGGTGCCGGTGTTGCTGCTCGTCGCGCTCGCATCACGCGTGCACGCCAGAGCTTGAGGGCAGATTTACCGATCTTTACCCGAGCGACACGATGGGCCTTCAAACGCAGGCGATGATGATCCGATGCAACACATTTTGATGATCGAAGACGATGCCCGCCTGGCGGCCATGGTGTCTGACTATCTGGGTCAAAACGGCTTTGACGTGGCTCCCGCGCCGGATGCCCAAAGCGGCTTGGCCCGTCTGCAAACCGCAGGGGTTGATCTCGTCATTTTGGACTTGATGCTGCCCGACATGGATGGTTTGCAGGTTTGTCAGCGCATCCGTGCGTTGCCGGGTGCGCTGGGACAGGTGCCGGTGCTCATGTTGACGGCCAAAGGCGACCCTATGGATCGCATCATCGGGCTGGAAATGGGGGCCGATGATTATTTGCCCAAACCCTTTGAGCCCCGAGAGTTGCTGGCCCGCATCAAAGCCATCTTGCGCCGCAAAGGCAACCCGACCGAAACCAGCGCCCACGTGATGCAATTCGGCTCTCTTGAAATTGACCGGGATGCCCGCCGTGTCTCTGTGTCCGGGCAGGCTTGCGATCTGACCTCTTACCAATACGACGTGCTGGTGGCGCTGGCCGAGCGTGCTGGCCGTGTGCTCACGCGTGACCAGATCATGGAGGCCGTGCGCGGGCGCGAGTTGGAAGCGTTTGACCGTTCCATCGATGTCCACATGGGCCGCATCCGAGCTGCGATCGAAGCCGACCCGAAAGCCCCGCAACGCATTCTCACGGTGCGGGGCGTGGGCTATGTTTTTGCTCGGCAGCAGGACTGAAACATGGCCCTTCAAGCCCTGTCCCGACACTGGTCACGCCATTTGTATTTGCGCATTTGGTTGGCGGTGGTCGCAGGTGTGGCTGTGCTGATGCTGGTGGTGGGGTGGGCCTGGCGTGTCAGTGTGGAGCACAACACACCGCCATCGTCCCCAAGAGAATGGGTGGTGCTCAATGCCGAAGGGGACGTGCTGGCCACCACATCCCGAACAGGACCAGGAGCGCCTTTGGCTTTCGAGCTGAACTTGCCAGATGGGCAGCAGCTTGCATTGCGTGTCCAACGCAGCAACGAACGAAATGGCGAGCGTATGCCACCTCATGCGCCTCCCCATGTGCGCAACGAACCACCTTGGTGGGCCAAGCCGCCTTATGGATTTTTCTGGATGTTGGGTTTGATCGGGCTGGCTGTGGCGCTGGGTTTGTATCCTGTGGTGCGACGCTTGACCCAGCGGCTGGAAGGATTGCAGCGTGGCGTGCAGCGCTGGGGCGATGGTGATTTGTCTGTGCGCGTGCCTGTGCAGGGCGATGACGAGGTGGCAGATTTGTCACAGCGATTCAACGCAGCGGCTGAACGCATCGAAGGCTTGATGGCCTCGCAAAAGTCCTTGCTGGCCAATGCCTCGCATGAGTTGCGCTCGCCTTTGGCCCGCATACGCATGGGTCTGGAGTTGATGGCGGCACCGGCCGCTGACGCTGCCGTGCAGCAGCGCACCCGCATGGAAATTTTGCGCAATATGGGCGAGTTGGATCAACTGATCGACGAAATCCTGTTGGCCAGCCGGCTGGATGCCAAGGAGGTTGACATCGGCAAGGTGGAGTGGGTGGAACTGGTGGGGCTGTGCGCGGAAGAATGCGCACGCGTGGGGGCCATGCTGGAAGTGCCCCAAAGCCAGGCCCAACTCGAAGTTCGCGGCGTTGCCAAGTTGCTGCGGCGCATGGTGCGCAACCTGCTGGAAAACGCCAAGCGCTACGGTGCCGCCGGGGCAGATGGCGCAGACGTGGTGTTGTCATTGGCGCAGCAAGGCCAACAAGTCCATATTCGGGTGAGTGACCAAGGGCCAGGTGTCCCACGGGTTTGGCGTGAACGGATTTTTGAGCCGTTCTTTCGCTTACCGGGTGCCAGTGAGCGCGTGGGCGGGGTGGGTTTGGGGCTCTCGCTCGTCAAATCGATTGCTGAGCGGCATGGCGGTGTTGTGCATTGCGCAGACTGCCCCGGTGGGGGTGCTTGTTTCGAGGTGGATTTGCCTCAAAGCAAAACGGCGAACACCTGAGTGTTCGCCGTGGGCTTGTCGTGTCATCGCCAAGACGGCGGCGCCTGACCTTCAGTGGTGGTGCCCCACCACTTCGCCTGCTTTCAGTTGGTACACCGTGCCGCAATACGGGCACTTGGCTTCGCCATTTTTCGCCACATCCAAGTACACCTTGGGGTGGCTGTTCCAGAG
>JAGNVG010000037.1:5501-19401 GCA_017986605.1 Limnohabitans sp. | reverse complement strand
GTGTGGGTGCCCAAGCGCACCAGCGCTTCGGGCGTCATGGCCGCCACGATGCGCCCTCCCGCGTTGCCGCCTTCTGGTCCCAGGTCAATGACCCAATCGGCTTCGGCGATCACATCCAAGTCGTGCTCGATCACGATCACGCTGTGCCCCGCATTCACCAGCCGGTGCAGCACGCTGATGAGCTTGTCCACGTCGGCCATGTGCAGGCCTACGGTGGGTTCGTCCAGCACATAGAGCGTGTGCGGGGCCTTGTTGCCACGCTTGCCCACTTCGTCACGCACTTTGGTGAGTTCGGTCACCAACTTGATGCGCTGGGCTTCGCCACCGCTGAGCGTGGGTGAGGGCTGGCCCAAGGTGAGGTAACCCAGCCCCACGTCTTTGAGCAACTGCAGCGGGTGCGCGATGCTGGGCATGCTGGCAAAAAAGTCCACCGCCTCGTCGACTTCCATCTGCAGCACATCGCCAATGCTTTTGCCGCGCCACGTGACCGCCAAGGTCTCGGGGTTGAAGCGAGCACCTCGGCATGTTTCGCAAGGCACTTTCACATCGGGCAAGAAACTCATCTCGATGGTGCGCATGCCCTGACCTTCACAACTCGGGCAGCGGCCTTCGCCGGTGTTGAAGCTGAAGCGACCTGCGGCATAGCCACGGGCTTTGGCCTCCAGCGTTTCGGCAAACAGTTTGCGGATGGTGTCCCAAAAACCAATGTAGGTAGCCGGGCAGGAACGCGGTGTTTTGCCAATGGGCGTTTGGTCGACTTCGAGCACGCGGTCGATGGTTTCAAAGCCCTGCACATCGCTGCACGCGGTCAAGGCCACGCGTTGACCCGCATCTTGTGCGGTGCGCCCAGCAAACGTGGCGCGCTGGCTGACCAGCGCTTGCACATTGGCCAGCAGCACATCACGGGCAAGCGTGGACTTGCCAGAGCCACTCACACCCGTCACGGCCACCAGACGTTTGAGAGGGACCTGTACATCGACTTGGCGCAGGTTGTGCAGGTTGGCCCCTGTGAGCGTGAGCCATTGCATCGGCGACGCCAATGTCTCGGCATGGGGTGATGAGACCGACACCGACCTGCGCAACTGCATCGGATGCTTCATCGCGTGCAGCAAATAGCGGCCAGTTTGTGAGTCGGCAGAGGCCGTGATGTCGGCCACCGAGCCTTGCGCCACCAAGCGGCCACCGCGTTTGCCCGCACTGGGGCCAATGTCGATGATGTGGTCAGCACGGCGAATGGTGTCTTCGTCGTGTTCCACCACCACCAAGGTGTTGCCTTTGTCGCCCAGCTTGTGCAGGGCGTTGAGCAAGATCTGGTTGTCTCGGGCGTGCAGACCAATGGTGGGTTCGTCCAGCACGTAGCACACGCCCTGCAAGTTGCTGCCGAGTTGCGCAGCCAAGCGGATGCGTTGTGCCTCACCGCCTGAGAGCGTGGGCGCACCCCGGTCCAGGGTGAGGTAACCCAAACCCACTTCTTCCAAAAACTCCAAGCGGTTTTTGATCTCGGGCACCAGATCGCGGGCGATGTCGGCGTCGCGGCCCGTGAGCTGCAACTTGTCTACCCAATGGCGCACGTCGGTCACCGACAAACTGGCGATGTCGGTGATGCGCCAGCCCTGGCCAGGTGCTGAGCCCAAGCGCACGGCACGCGCCGTGGCGTTCAGGCGGGTGCCTTCGCAGCTGGGGCAGGCGACGTTGGCCAAGTCTTCGATCTCGGGTTCGGCAAAGGTTTTCTCGCGGCCTTTGTCCTTGTCGTCTTGCACCGAGTCGTCAAACACCTTGCGTTCGTCCTTGCTGAGCTTGACGCCGGTGCCCACGCAGTCAGGGCACCAACCGTGTTTGCTGTTGTACGAGAACAAGCGCGGGTCGAGTTCGGCATACGAGGTGGCGCAAGCCGGGCAAGCGCGCAGGGTCGAGAACACGCGGTGCTGGCCGATGCGGGCGGTGGATTCGCCGTTGAACATGGCCTCGCGCAAACCACCCAGGTCGCTCAGCACATGCACCACGCCCTTGCCGTGCTCCAGGGCTTTGCTCAGGGCTTGACGCAGCGCAGTCTCATTGGACGGCAGCACATCCAGGCTGGCCACCGGCAATTCAATGTTGTGCTCTTTGAACCGGTCGATGCGCGGAAAGCCTTGCGTGGGCAAAAAGTCGCCATCGACACGCAAGTGCGTGTAGCCACGGGGCCGCGCCCAGTCGGCCAGTTCGGTGTAAACGCCTTTGCGGTGGGTGACCAGCGGGGCCAGCAGGCCGATGTGCTGATCTCGAAACTGCGTCATGAGCTGGGCAATGATGCTGTCGGGCGTTTGCGGCTGCACCGGTGTGCCGTCGTGTGTGCAGTGCTGAATGCCCAGCTTCACATACAACAGGCGCAAGAAGTGCCAGACCTCGGTGGTGGTGCCAACAGTCGATTTGCGGCCACCGCGTGACAGGCGCTGCTCAATGGCCACAGTGGGCGGAATGCCATACACCGCATCGACCTCGGGGCGGCCTGCGGGCTGCACGATGCTGCGCGCATAGGCGTTCAGGCTTTCCAAATAACGGCGCTGGCCTTCGTTGAACAGGATGTCAAACGCCAGCGTGGATTTGCCCGAACCACTCACACCGGTGACCACGTTGAACTTGCCACGCGGAATGTCCACGCTCAGGTTTTTGAGGTTGTGTTCTTTGGCGTTGACGATCTGGATGTTGTTGTTCTGTGCGACCTTGCGCACGGGCACTGGCGTGGCAACCACGGTTTTGAGGGCGGCCAAATAGGCTGCGGCCCCTTCTTGTGCACCGTGCACTTCGCCCATGGACTCGGCGTATTCGCGCAGGGCCTGGCCGGTGTGTGATGTGGCGTGTTGGCGCACGTCTTCTGGCGTGCCCTCGGCCACAATCAGGCCCCCGGCATAACCTCCCTCTGGCCCCAAGTCGATCAGCCAGTCGCTGGCGCGGATGACGTCCAAGTTGTGCTCGATGACGATGAGCGAATGCCCCGCTTCGAGCAGCTTGCGCAAAGCCCGCATGAGCTTGGCGATGTCGTCGAAGTGCAGACCCGTGGTCGGCTCGTCAAACAAAAACAAGGTGCCTTTGCGGGCCAGACTCTGGCGGCTCTTGGACGCGCTCTTGGCGGCTTCAGCCAAAAAGCCTGCGAGCTTGAGGCGCTGCGCCTCACCGCCCGACAAGGTGGGCACGGGCTGACCCAGCTTCACGTATTCCAGACCCACATCGACGATGGGTTGCAGGGCGCGGATCACGTCGCGGTCTTGTGCGAACAAGGCAGCGGCTTCGCTCACCGTCAAGTCCAGCACGTCGGCCACGTTCAGGTGGCGCGGTTGCGCCTGCCCCATGGCCTGGCGCTCGACGGTGATTTCCAGAATTTCAGGGCGGTAGCGCTTGCCATCGCAATCGGGGCAGCGCAAATACACGTCGCTCAAAAACTGCATCTCGACGTGCTCAAAGCCCGAACCGCCGCAGGTGGGGCAACGGCCATCGCCACCGTTGAAGCTGAACTTGCTGGCGGTGTAGCCACGCTGACGCGACAGCGGCGCGGTCGCAAAAATTTCACGAATCGCGTCCCACGCGCCCACATAGCTCACGGGGTTGGATCGTGCGGTTTTGCCGATGGGCGACTGGTCCACAAACACCACATCGCTCAGGTGGTCAGCACCCAACAGGCGGTCATGTGCGCCGGGGGTTTCGGTGGCTTTGCCAAAGTGGCGCATGAGTGCCGGGGCCAGCACGTCTTGAATCAAACTCGATTTGCCCGAGCCGCTCACGCCGGTGATGGTGACCAGGCGCTGCAGCGGAAAGTCCACGCTGATGTTTTGCAGGTTGTGTTCGCGTGCGCCTTCCAAAATCAAACGCGGCGTGCTGTCGGTCACCATGCGCTTGAAGCCCAGGCCCACTTGCTTGCGCCCACCCAAATAGGCGCCGGTGAGCGTGTCGGCGTTGCGCAAGTCGGCGGTGCTGCCGTCAAACACGATCTCGCCGCCGCGCTCGCCCGGTCCAGGGCCCATGTCGATCATGCGGTCGGCCGCCATCATCACGGAGGGGTCGTGCTCGACCACGACCAGCGTGTTGCCCGCGTCGCGCAGGCGGTGCATGGCCTGGGTGATGCGGTTCATGTCGCGTGGGTGCAGGCCAATGCTGGGCTCGTCCAGCACAAACAAAGTGTTGACCAACGATGTGCCCAAGGCCGTAGTGAGGTTGATGCGCTGCACTTCGCCGCCGCTGAGGGTGCGGCTTTGACGGTCGAGCGTGAGGTAGCCGATGCCCACGTCGCACAGGTATTTGAGGCGTGTGGTGATTTCTTCGAGCAGGAGTTTGAGCGCTTGTGCTTCGGCGTCTGCCGAGGCCAACGCCACAGCGGTGGCACTCATGCGGTCAAAGAACAAGCGCAGCTGGTCAATCGGCATGATCATCATGTCGTGCAAGCTCAGGCCCGGCAGAGCTTCGAGCTGCGTTCGCGTCCACTTTACGCCTGCGGGCATGAAACGCTTGTCGACAGGCAACACCCCATCGGCATCGGCGTGGCTGCCGATGCGCCAAAGCAAACTCTCGGTCTTCAAGCGTGCGCCCTGGCAGCTGGGGCACTCGGTGTAGCTGCGGTACTTGGACAAGAGCACGCGGATGTGCATCTTGTAGGCCTTGCTCTCGAGGTACTCGAAAAAGCGCTTGATGCCGTACCACTGTTGGTTCCACTTGCCCTTCCATTCGGGCGAACCTTTGATGACCCAATCCTTTTGACTCTGGGTCAATTTGTCCCAG
Source organism: Limnohabitans sp. (assembly GCA_017986605.1). Taxonomy (GTDB): domain Bacteria; phylum Pseudomonadota; class Gammaproteobacteria; order Burkholderiales; family Burkholderiaceae_C; genus Limnohabitans_A. The sequence goes on along the minus strand of JAGNVG010000037.1, from coordinate 14,652 downwards.
GCTGTGTCACGCGGGATGCCTGCCGTCTCGGCGTGGCGCATCAGGTCGTCTTGGCACTCCTTCCAGGCCGGGGTCTGGATGGTCTTGATGGCCCCGGCGCGCAAGGTGAGCTTTTCGTTGGGAATGACCAGGCCGTAATCGACCCCAATCACTCGACCAAACCCGCGGCAGGTCTCACATGCGCCCACAGCGGAGTTGAAGGAGAACATTGACGGGATCGGGTCGGTGTAGCGCTGATCGCTGTCGGGGCAATGCAGGCCGGTGGAAAAGCGCCAGATATCAAAGGCCGTTTCGGTCGAGGAAGAATCGGGATCTGACCCCAATTTCTCCACATACACATTCAGGCGGCCACCGCGTTTCAGGGCCACTTCGATGGCTTCGACCACGCGGGCTTTTTCGGCCTTGCCCAAACGGAAACGGTCGGCGATCACGTCCAGCACTTTGCGCGGGCCGGTGGGCGTGGCCACTTCGCGCTCGGCCTGCACCTTGGTGAAGCCGCTGGCAGACAACCACTGCTCGACTTGCTCGGCGCTGGTGTTGGCCGGCAGCTCGACCGGAAAGGTCAGGTACAGGCGAGGGTCTTGCGCCTGCGCAGCACGCGCTGCCAGCTCCGCATAGATGGTTTCGGGCGTGTCATGGCGAACGCTCTGGGCTGTGTCCTTGTCAAACAACTGGCCCAGTCGGGCGAACAACAACTTGAGGTGGTCATTGAGCTCGGTCATGGTGCCCACGGTGGAGCGTGAACTGCGCACCGGGTTGGTCTGGTCGATCGCAATGGCGGGGGGGACACCTTCGACCTTGTCCACCGCCGGTTTGTCCATGCGGTCCAGGAATTGCCTAGCGTAAGCGCTGAAGGTCTCCACATAACGCCGCTGGCCCTCGGCGTACAACGTGTCAAACACCAGGCTGGATTTGCCCGAGCCGCTGGGGCCGGTGACGACGGTCAGCTCACCGGTACGGATGTCGAGGTCGATGTTTTTGAGGTTGTGCTGACGGGCACCACGGATGCGGATGAGACCTTGGGACATGAGCTGGCTTTTTGGGGTGGAGGCCAAACATTCTAGGGCGCAGGCCGTGACATTTCTGCGGCCCAAAAGAAAAGCCACGCGGCTGCGTGGCTTTGGGTAGATCGCCAGGGCCAAAAGCCTGGCAATACGCGCATGCTTATTTGGCAGCGCTGGCATCTGCAGCGGGTGCTGCTGCAGGTGCATCGGCCTTGGCGGGCTCAACATGCACAGCATCAGCGCCATGCTTTTCACCACCCATGTCCAACTTGTCACCTCCCTTGCTGATCACATAAATACCCAAGGCAGCAAAGATCGCGAATCCAACAGCAATTTTCCACATAGTTCATCTCCAATAATGAAAAAGGCCCTCCACAGAGGGAAGGCCCAGAATGTAGCACCCGAGTCACCCCGGGATGCTTACAAGAAAGATCAGTCGTCAGCGTAGATGTCGACGTCTTTGGTTTCCTTGATGAACAAGCCACCAATCACGACGGTTGCGCCAGCGATGATGATGGGGTACCACAAGCCGTTGTACATGTTACCGGTCTGGGCCACGATGGCGAAGGCGGTTGTGGGCAGCAAGCCACCGAACCAGCCGTTACCGATGTGGTAAGGCAAAGACATGGAGGTGTAACGGATGCGGGTGGGGAACATCTCGACCAGCATGGCGGCGATAGGACCGTACACCATGGTCACCAAGATCACCAAGTAGGTGAGGATGATGATGACGGTGACTTTGTCGAACTTGGCCATGTCGGCTTTGGCTGGGTAGTTCGCGGCCTTCAGAGCAGCGCCCAAATTGGAGCCCAACAGGGTAGCACCAGCGGTCTTCTCGTTGCTCAGGTCTTTGACAGACTTGGTTGCAGCTTCGATGGCCTTGGCATCTTTGGGTTCAGCAGCGTTCAGAGCAGCCAGCTTTTCCTCGGCCTTGGCCTTGGCAGCAGCGACGTCTTCAGCCGAGTACTTCACGTTCACCACGGTCTCGCCGACCTTGATGACGGCAGGTGTACCTGCAGGAGCGACTTCGTTGGAGTAGCTCACCGAAGCGCCAGCCAAACGTTGCTTGGCGATGTCGCAAGAAGAAGTGAACTTCTTGGTACCTGTGGGGTTGAACTGGAACGAGCACTCGGCTGGATCAGCAACGACCACCACTTGCGATGCGGCTTGGGCAGCGAACAAGTCGGGGTTAGCCGCCTTGGTCAAGGCCTTGAACACAGGGAAGTAGGTCAAAGCAGCCAACAAGCAACCGGCCAAGATGATCGGCTTGCGACCAATCTTGTCAGACAGTGCGCCGAACACCACGAAGAAAGGTGTGCCGATGATCAAGGAGATCGCGACCATGATGTTGGCGGTGGCGCCGTCCACTTTCAACGCTTGCGTCAAGAAGAACAAGGCGTAGAACTGACCGGAGTACCAGACCACCGCTTGACCAGCGGTCAAACCGATCAGGGCCAAGATCACGATTTTCAGGTTTTTCCACTGGCCGAAAGACTCGGACAGAGGCGCCTTGGAGGTCTTGCCTTCGGCTTTCATTTTCACGAAAGCAGGCGATTCGTTCATGCTCAAGCGAATGAAGACCGAAATGATCAACATGATGATTGAGACAATGAACGGAACGCGCCAGCCCCAGTCAGCGAAGGCCTCTTCACCGACGATGGTACGAGTGCCCAAAATCACCATCAAGGACAAGAACAAGCCCAAAGTGGCTGTGGTCTGGATCCAGGCGGTGTAGGCGCCACGCTTGCCGTGAGGGGCGTGCTCAGCCACGTAAGTGGCAGCACCACCGTACTCACCACCCAAAGCCAAGCCTTGCAACAAGCGCAGGCAGATCAGGATGACGGGAGCGGCCACGCCGATGCTGGCGTAGTTGGGCAAGATGCCCACGATGAAGGTCGATGCACCCATGATCAGGATGGTGACCAAGAAGGTGTACTTGCGGCCGATCATGTCGCCCAAGCGGCCGAAGAAGATCGCGCCGAAAGGACGCACGATGAAACCAGCAGCAAACGCCAGCAAAGCGAAGATGAAAGCAGAGCCTTCGTCCAAGCCGCTGAAGAATTGCTTGGCAATGATCGCGGCCAACGAGCCGTACAGGTAAAAGTCGTACCACTCAAACACGGTGCCCAGAGAAGAGGCAAAAATCACCTTCTTCTCTTCCGCCGACATCGGGCGGGGTTCAGTTGTAGCCATAAAGCTGTCTCCAAAAAAGAGTCTCCGACACGGAAACTTGGCGCGATTCTTGGACTTGGCTCTTGCCCTCATCTGACAGCGAGCCAACAGATGCTTACAGACCGGGTAGTAACCCTTGTATTTTTTCTCGCATCATGAAAATCGCCGTAATTTCACGGGTAATCCCTAGCCCAACTGAACACGATAATGAACACCTCACCTCGTCTTTTAGCCGTTCATTGTTCGTGACCTCACCCAAATCTTTGTCCATTCGCCGCAAGATTCGCGTTTTCACAGGCTGTTTGTTGGGCGTGTGGGCGCTGGTCGCTTTTGGATGGGTCTGGTTTGCCAGAGCACTGGATTTCAAGATCGGCGACTGGACATTCAACTTCTGGATGGCTGCCCAAGGCAGCCTCTTGGTTTTTTTGCTACTGACCGTGGTCAACGCTTGGTGTGTCAACCGCTGGGAAAAAGAACAACAAGATGAAGAGGCGAAAACGCCTACTTCATCGCATTGAGGCGGCTCAAACGACCACTTCTGCCAGCCGTTCAAAAGGCAGGCTTTGCTTGACCAAAATCACGGAGCAGGGTGCCAGCATCGCCACCTTGATCGGCACCGTGGCCAGCACACGTTGCATTTGCAGGCCATGCGTCGCCGCCCCCATGATGATCATGTTGACCTGATTGCCCTCGGCGTAACGCAGCAAAGCATCGGCCACATCGCCCGACTCCAGAACATGAAAAGACGTTTGGTGCCCGCCCAAATCCAGCGGTTGAGCCCATTGCTGCAAACGGCTCAGATGCCAGCGATGCACTTGCGTTTCACTCTTTTCCGACTCGGTGCTGCTGGTCAAGCCTGAAGAGATCACCGTCACACAAGCCAGTCGGGCACCGGGACGGATGCCCAGAGAACGCGCCACCGCTTCACGCAACGAATACAAAGTGGCATCGCTCACATCGTGGTGCGGCACAGCCACCATGATGATGGGCACCTGCTCAATCTGCTGCACAGGCACCGGACTTGGACGGTATTCCATGCCGCTGGCGCGAATCCAGCGTTTGAAGTGCGTCCAAAAACCTGTGCCCTCGGTTTGACGCCCCCGCTCGGTCACCTTGACCTGATCGGGATGGGTCAGGTCAAAGGCCAGGTGGGATGCTGAAGGATAGCGATCAGCCGCCACGGGCTCCAGACAACGCAAGATCACTTCCTGCAGCCACGACGGCAAATCAGGTCGGTGTTTGCGTGGCGGAACGGGGTCCATCCACAAGCGCTGGCGCATGCCTGCTGCCGTGGCTGGCTCACCAAAGGGCAGCTCGCCTGTGGCCAACTCGTACAGCATCACGCCGATGGCAAAAATATCGCTGCGCGGGTCACCCCGCACACCCACCACCTGCTCGGGGGAAATCCACACGGGCGAGCCCACGGCTTTGCGCAACTCTTCGGCCAGCAAGTCAGGGTATTGGGCATGGCACGACAGTCCAAAGTCCAGCATGACTGCGGCGCCATCGGGGCGGATCAGCACATTGGCCGGCTTCAAATCAAGGTGACACACGTTTTGCTGGTGCAGACTGTGGGCCGCTCGCGCCATGGCAGCGCCCAGTGCGGCCATGGCGGGCACCGTCAACGTCTCGCGCTGATCGAGCCAATGCTGCAAGGTCTGGCCTTCGACATATTCCATCACCAAATAAGGCAAGCGGGACAAGTCGCCTGCCGCAACAAAGCGGGGCACGTGCAGGCCTTTGAGTTCAGACAGAATTTGAAGCTCAATCTCAAAGCTCACAATGTTTTCTGCGCCGTCGGCTGCCGTCATGCGCGGAATTTTCATGGCCATCGGGAACTCCGCCGCTCGGCGCTGGCCATCATCAGATGGTGCGTAAACCACCTTGTAAATATGGGCCATGCCGCCGGCATGCAAACAGGCCTCGACCTCGAAGCCATCGATCAGGTGTCCAGGATTCAACAGTTTCAACGTCCACTCTCCAGTCGTTGTGCAAAAAATTCGGGTAACCCTGCCTGCCGAATGGCCGCCGCTGCCGCAGCATGGTTGTAGGCCACCCGATGAAACGTCAGCTTGCATGCGGCGCGGTCATACAGCGCATACATGGCGCGCGGATCGCCGTCACGGGGTTGTCCGCACGATCCCACGCAGGCCACCAAAGGCCTGTGGGGTGACACCGGAACGGCCACACCAGGCCGAGGATCGAATTTCATCAAAAGGCGTCCAGCCCCTTGGTAATACAGCGCCTGATGGTGCACATGGCCCACCATGACATGCGAGCCCATGTCTTGGGCCACGGCGGTATCCAGGCAGTGTCCTGCGGCACGTTCGCTGTCAACATAGCGCCACGCTTCGGGTCGGTCTGCACTGGCATGCACCAAGAGCAAACCCTCAAGCGAAACCGTCATTGGCAAGGCATGCAAAAAATCCCTTTGAGCAACGCTCAACTGGTCATGTGTCCATTGCGCACCTTGCCCGCCCACGGTGGCCTCGCGGCCTTGCTCGGGCGGTGGCGTCAGAGCCATGTCGTCGTGGTTGCCCTTGAGCACCCAAGCGCCTTGCGCAGCCAAGGCCATGACCTCATCGAGCACCGCAGCAGGATCGGCGCCATACCCAACCAAGTCGCCCAAAAAAGCCCATTGGGTCACACCCTGCTCGCGCGCATGGGCCAAACAGGCCTGCAAGGCCTGGCGATTGGCGTGAATATCTGAAATCAGGGCCAGTCTCATGTTTGTCTCCTGCGCCATCATGACAGGCCAGCCTGATGCCGGGCTTGCACTGCATCCCTCTTTCAGGAGATGGGCCAAGCCACTGCCGTACCGAGAAACTCAGACCGTGCGACGCACACCCACCGGACACTGGCCCACATCTGTCCAGTCGGGTGACTGAAACCACGGATCAGCCAACAAATAGGCTCGCAGCATCGGGAGCGCATCGTTGCCCCAAAACACCTGGCCGTCGACCACAAAACTGGGCACGCCAAACAGGTTCAGCGCGATCGCTTCGTCCGTGTTGTCCTTCAAGACTTGTTTGACCTCGGCGCTGGCCAGGTCAGCCACGGGGGCCAAATCGGCACTCAAGTCAGCCAGCCTGCGGGCATCTGCGGCATCCTGCCCCGTGCACCAAACATGACGGAACAACTTTTCACACACAAACCGATTGGGCTGGCCTGCTGGGTCACACGCGGTGGCCAGACGCAGCAAAGCCAAGGAGTTGAACGGGTGATTGGCGGGCAACTGCAAAGGCGTACCTTGCACCCGGGCCTGCCACAGCACTTGGCGGTAAGTCCAGTCGCGCTTGGCGGGAATCTCGGCCGGGCCCAATTGCCCATGGTGCTTGAGCATGGCACCGAACACGACCGGCTTGTGCACGACTTGGTAATGGATGCCTTGCAAGGCTTGCGGCAAGGCATCGAAAGCCAGCCAGGCATAGGGAGAAATGAAGTCGAGATAAAAGTGAATGGTTTTCATGCGGTGGTGCCCCGTGAATCCGAAATCAAAAAAGCCTCAGCGATCCATCATCTGCCGTTGCCGCAAGCGTTCAGGTATTTGCGCCCAGACCTGTCGCTTTTCTTCGTCGCTCGCCCGACTCCAGCCCCCAATTTCAGGCAGTGTGCGCAAACAACCGTCACACCAACCAGCACCAGGGTGCATCAGGCACAGCGAGACACAGGGCGAAGGCACCGAATTCGGTGCTGGCGGTGTGGGCTCGGCCAGCACTTGTTGCGCACGCTCGCTGAGTTTTTTCCAATAATGTTGGCTCATGTGAGTTCCTGCTGGGCAGCTTGCGCCACATCGACCACCGGCGCACCCGTCAAACGCTGGAGGTCTTCGGGTTGCAACTGGAACACACCATGCGGGTGCCCGGCAGCAGCCCACACCACATCAAAGCGCCACAGGTCTTGGTCGAGCAAGGTGATGGGTGCGGTCAGATGCGCCACAGGCGAAACACCGCCAATCGTGAAACCTGTCTGCGCCTTCACAAAGTCCGCATCGGCGCGGCCGATCTTGCCGACCAAGGCCGAGACTTTTTTCTCGTCCACACGGCGGTCGCCCGAGGCCACCACCAGCACAGCCACGCCGTCTTCCTTGCGTTTAAAAATCACACTCTTGGCGATCTGACCCAGCTGCACACCCAGGCCATCGGCCGCCTCTTGTGCGGTGCGGGCCGCACCATCGAGCATGACCGGGGCGTGGGGATGGTTCGCGTCTTGCAGTGCGCGCGACACGCGTTGCACGCCTTCGGGCAGCGCATGGAGTTCAGATCCGCACATGGTTCAGCCCGCCCGTTTGTTGAGGATGGCCTTGGCCACATTCGAGTTGGGTGGACGACCCAAAAAGCCGCTGATGAAGGCACCGGCATCGACCAACTTGTCCAGATCAATGCCTGTCTCAATGCCCATGCCGTGCAGCATGTAAACCACATCTTCGGTGGACACATTGCCAGTAGCCCCTTTGGCGTATGGACAGCCGCCCAAACCTGCAACGGAAGACTGGAAATTCCACACGCCCATTTGCAGCGCAGCCAAGGTGTTGGACAAGGCCTGACCATAGGTGTCATGGAAGTGGCCGCAGACATGGTCCACATCAAAATGCTGCAGCGTGGCCTCGATGGCCTGTTGCACCTTGAGCGGTGTGCCCACACCGATGGTGTCGGCCACGTCCACACGCTGAACACCGATCTGCTTCATCAGGCCCGCCAAATAAGCCACGCGCTCGGGGGCCACATCGCCCTCGTAGGGGCAGCCCACCGTGCAACTCATGGCACCACGCACGTTGATGCCCGCCGCCAGCGCGGCTTGCACCACCGGTGCAAATCGCTCGATGCTTTCGGCGATGGAGCAGTTGATGTTTTTGTGACTGAAAGCTTCGCTGGCCGCGCCGAACACCACGATCTCGTTGGGCTGTGTTTTGAGGGCTGTTTCAAAGCCCTGCAGATTGGGCGTGAGCACCGAGTAGCGCACACCCGCTTGGCGCTGGATGCCCGCCATGACCTCCGCGTTGTCGGCCATTTGAGGGACCCACTTGGGGCTCACAAAGCTGGTGACTTCGATCTCGGTGAGGCCTGCGGCCTGCAGACGGTGGACCAGCTCGATCTTGACCGCTGCGGGCACAGCTTGTTTTTCATTTTGCAGACCGTCGCGGGGGCCGACGTCGATGAGTTGTACTCGGGAAGGCAGTGACATAAAGACTTTCAATAACCGCGCTGGGGATCAACCACGCCGTTGATCGGCTCACCGCGCTGCAAGGCCTGGATTTTGCCTACGATTTGCGCGATGCTTTCTTCGCGCAGGGTGCGGGCGGAGGTGTGTGGCGTAACCGTGATCTTCGGGTGTTTCCAGAACACATGATCGGCAGGCAGGGGCTCGGTGCGGAACACGTCGAGCGTGGCCCCGGCCATGTGCCCGCTGTCGATCAACGCCATCAAGTCTTCTTCGACCAAGTGCTTGCCGCGCGCGACGCTGACAAGGTAGCCGCCGGGTTGCAATTGCGAAAGCGTGTCTTGGTTCAGGATGTTTTCGGTCTCGGGGGTGAGCGGCATCAGGTTGACCAGCACACGTGTGGCCGCCAGAAATTCGGGCAGACCCTGCGCGCCACTGAAGCAACGGATGCCGGGCAGGTCTTTGGCACTGCGGCTGTAACCGTTGACCGGAAACTCGAACACCTGCAGCGCTTTGGCCACACGCTCGCCCAGCACACCCAAGCCCATGACACCTACCGCAAAGTCGGCTCGGCTGCGTGGTTTGCGGTAAGACCATTTGCCTTCGGCGGTGTCGGCGTCGTAGCCGTCGAACTCACGAAAATGCCGAATCACGGCGTGACACACGTATTCGGCCATCTGCACCGACATGCCCGCGTCGTCGAGCCGCACGACCTGGAGGTTGGCGGGCAAACGCAACTTCAGCAAGGCATCCACCCCCGCGCCAATGTTGAACAGCGTTTGCAAGCCTGCTTGTTCGTCGATGAACTGCTGGGG
>JAGNVG010000037.1:1467-5401 GCA_017986605.1 Limnohabitans sp. | reverse complement strand
GATGCGGGTGGCCCCTTGAGGCGTGAACACGTGGCGAACTTCCCCTTGCATATGCACCGTGCTGTGCGTGCGTTGGCCGCTGAACTGCACCCACAAGCCATCGCCCTGGGGCGTGAACTGCAAGGCGCTCTCTGCGCCCTCACCCACTTGCAACAACCGCTGCGGGCCATAGGTCAAGACCGCACGAACCGGCTGGCCGTCGTACTCCAGCTCAAAGCGGCGGCGCGTGGTGCCGTGCGACTGCCAACCATCGCGGCGGCTGAACGGGTCAGCGCCTTGGGCTGCGGCTTCGGCTTGCAAGGCACCGGCAATCACCGCCGCTGCAGCGGCCTGCAGACCCACCGGGTCCTGCTTGAACAACACCGCGCTTTCGCGCTGGATGAGTGCGGTATCGAGTTGCGCAGTGGCAAACGCCTGACTGAGCACCACATGGCGCAAAAACTGCACATTGGTGTTCAAGCCGACGATGTGGGTTTGCGCCAAGGCCGTGTCCAGCCGTGCCAAGGCCTGCTCGCGCGTGTCGCCATGCACGATGAGCTTGGCCACCATGGAGTCATAAAACGGGCTGATGGTGTCGCCTTCGCGAACGCCGTCGTCGATGCGGATGGTGCCGCGCTCAAAGCTGCTGGCTTGCGGCTTGCGGTACACCTGCAACGTACCGGTGGCGGGCAAAAAGTTGTTGTCGGGGTTTTCGGCGCAGATGCGTGCTTCGATGGCGTGACCCGTCATGCGGATCTCGCTTTGCTGAAGCGGCAGCGGCTCACCGCTGGCCACGCGCAGCTGCCACTCGACCAGATCGAGGCCGGTGATGGCTTCGGTCACCGGGTGCTCCACCTGCAGCCGCGTGTTCATTTCCATGAAATAGAACTTCATCGACTCGGGCTGGTCATAGGCCGTTTGTTCCACGATGAATTCCACCGTGCCCGCGCCCACATAATTGACCGCCTTGGCGGCGGCCACAGCGGCCGCGCCCATTTGCGCACGCAGGGCCTCGGTCATGCCCGGGGCCGGGGCTTCTTCGAGCACTTTCTGGTGGCGGCGCTGCACCGAGCAGTCGCGCTCGAACAAATACACGCAGTTGCCCTGCGTGTCGCCAAATACCTGGATCTCGATGTGGCGTGGGCGCTGCACGTACTTTTCGATCAGCACCGCATCGCTGCCAAAGCTGTTGATGGCTTCACGTTGGCAACTCGCGAGCGCTGCGGCAAAGTCTTCTGACTTTTCGACCACACGCATGCCCTTGCCACCACCACCCGCGCTGGCCTTGATGAGGGCCGGGTAGCCGATGCGGTCGGCCTCACGCTGCAGCAGCGCGGGGTCTTGGTCTGCACCGTGGTAGCCAGGCACCAGCGGCACACCGGCCGACTCCATCAGTCGCTTGGACTCGGCCTTGAGGCCCATCGCCAGAATGGCCGAAGCGGGCGGGCCGATGAACACCAGACCTGCAGCGGTGCAGGCCTTAGCGAAGTCTTCGTTCTCGCTCAAAAAGCCATAGCCGGGGTGCACCGCTTGTGCGCCTGTGTCTTTGGCGGCTTGCAAAATGCGCTCCCAACGCAGGTAGCTGTCCTTGGGCGCAGAGCCGCCCACATGCACCGCTTCGTCGCAGGCTTGCACATGCTTGGCTCCTGCGTCGGCATCTGAGTAAACCGCCACGGTCTGGATGCCCATTCGGCGGGCGGTGGCGGCCACGCGGCAGGCGATTTCGCCACGGTTGGCGATCAGTATTTTTTTAAACATTTGAGACCTTTTCGGCTTGTTAAGGTTTCCAGACCACTTGTTCATCCACCGCATACAGCAGACAAGGTGATTTTGAATTTTTTTGACAGTTGTTCAATGCAGTGGAAAGAGGGTCATCTCCACCATTGGCCCAGCCCCAAGCCCCCGATCCTGACAAGGCGAAAGCTCTGGGTAGAGGTCTATCAAGAAACACCCCATAGCCTTTTCGTCCGCCCTCTTTCAAGTGTGGAATTCGATCAATCTCTTTGACATCAGCCCATTGCGTTGGCTCTGGTTTGGGTGTTTTTCCAGCTGCACCATACTGAGGAAAAATCAAAGCAGTCGGCATACCGTGCTGTAGCAGTTTGGCTTCAACACTTGGCCACCAAATGGCCAGTCCATCAGGGCTCCCAAACATGCCATGAGCATCTGACCCAAACGCACCAAAAGCATACAGCTCAGCCCTCCCACCAGCGTCTACATAGGCTTGATGCGCAGGCTTGATGACTTGCTGCGGGAAAAAGCTGTCATTGGCGCCATAAAACCATAGCGAATCAACCTTTGCTTTTTTGCCATAGGCATTAAACGCATCTTTTAACGCCAACTCCCACTGACATCCCTGGGTGTATTTGAGTCCACCTGCGAAGTTAACGACAAATTGGATACCGGGGTGTGGGTCTTGGGCGTACGCCAGCGTGGTTAAGCCGCCATGAGATTGACCCATCATGATCATCTTTTGGGCGTCTGCCCAGGGTTGCTGGACAGCCCACCTCATCACTGCATGGATGTCGTCAGCTTGCGCTTCGCCGTTGCCGGCTATGTTGCAACCTTCGCCGACTGCTGCACCACCAGAATTAGAGAATCCTTGGCGCATGGGCAGCACGACGGCATAACCTCTTTGTAGAAATTGTCGCGTCGCCACAATCGCACGCTCACGACCTTGAAGACGGTTGTTACCGAAGTTTTTTCCATGGTTGATGATCACCACTGGAAATGGCCCATCCCCCTCTGGCTTGAATACCGTCGTCTCCAAATTCACGGCAAACAATCGGTTGCTTTTGACGGTCACAATCGACTCGCCCAAATTGGCCACAGGAACTTGAGCCTGTGCAAAATTGGCCCACAGCGCAACCACCATAGCCCAAATAAACTTTTTGGAATTCATCATCTTGAAGACAACCAGTTGGGTTTTCGTTTTTGCAAAAAGGACTGCACGCCCTCTTTGCCTTCGGCGCTGGCGCGGATGTCAGCAATGCCCGCCACCGTTTGCGCCACAAGCGCGTCGTTGATCTCGCGTTCGGCCACGTCCTGCACCAGCTTTTTACAAGCGCGCACGGCATTGGGGCTGGCATTCACCAGCGCTTGGGTCAGCTCGGCCACTTTGGCGTCCAGCATATCGGCGGCCACCACCTCGTGAACCAAGCCGATGCGGTGCGCCTCGGCCGCGCCAAAGCGCTCGGCCGTCAAAAAATAGCGGTGCGCTGCGCGCGCGCCCATGGCACGGATCACGTAAGGGCTGATGGTGGCGGGGATCAGGCCGAGCTTGACCTCGCTCAGGCAGTAATGGGCCGAGTCCACACTGACAGCCATGTCGCAGGCCGCCACCAAACCCATGCCCCCGGCATACACATCCCCCTGCACGCGGGCGATGGTCGGTTGAGGACATTCGTAAATCGCCTTCAGCATCGCCGCCAACTCCCCCGCATCGGCCAGGTTTTCTTCGCGGGTGTAGTCGGCCATGCGGCGCATCCAGTTCAGGTCTGCGCCTGCACAAAAAGCCGGCCCCTCTGCGGCCAAGACGACGCAGCGAACAGCCGGGTCTTGTGCCACCGCCAGAAAAGCGTTTTTCAGCTCGGCAATGACTTCGTCGTTGAAGGCGTTGCGCACATCGGGGCGCGACAGCGTGATGGTGTGCACGCCGTTTTGAATAGAAATGGTCAAGGCCGTCATGTCCACGTCCTCACATCCGGAACAAACCGAACTTGGTCTCAGGGATCGGCGCATTGAGCGAAGCGCTCAGACCCAGCGCCAGCACACGGCGCGTGTCGGCCGGATCGATCACGCCGTCGTCCCAGATGCGGGCGGTGGCGTAGTAAGGGTGGCCCTGCACTTCGTACTGCTCCTTGATCGGGGCCTTGAATGCGGCTTCTTCATCGGCGCTCCACTGCCCGCCCTTGCCTTCGATGCCGTCACGCTTGACAGTGGCCAGCACGCTCGC
>JAGNVG010000037.1:0-1367 GCA_017986605.1 Limnohabitans sp. | reverse complement strand
TTGGGGGCCTTTTGCGCGTTCAAATTTTTGACCGCTTGACGCGCCAATGACAAGGCGTGCAGGTCGTTTTGCGCCAAATGGTCGGCCACGCCGGACAGGCGCGTGTGCACATCGCCACCACCCAAGTCTTCGGCGCTCACCACCTCGCCCGTAGCGGCTTTGACCAACGGTGGGCCACCCAAAAAGATGGTGCCTTGGTTCTTGACGATGATGGTCTCGTCGCTCATGGCCGGCACATACGCGCCGCCCGCAGTGCACGAGCCCATGACCACCGCGATCTGCGCGATGCCTTGCGCACTCATATTGGCTTGGTTGAAAAAGATGCGACCGAAGTGGTCGCGATCAGGAAAGACCTCGTCCTGGTTGGGCAAATTGGCGCCGCCCGAGTCCACCAGATAAATGCAGGGCAAGTTGTTTTGCTGCGCAATCTCTTGCGCACGCAAATGCTTCTTCACCGTCATGGGATAGTAGGTGCCGCCCTTCACTGTGGCATCGTTGCAGACGATCATGCAGTCCACCCCGCTGACACGGCCAATGCCCACGATCACGCCCGAGCTCGGCGCGTCGTTGTTGTACATGTTGAGGGCCGCCAAGGGCGCGACTTCCAAAAAGGGCGTGCCGGGGTCGAGCAGCATTTGCACACGGTCACGCGGCAGCAACTTGCCACGGGCTGTGTGCTTGGCTCGGGCGGCTTCGCCACCGCCTTGGGCCACGCGCTCCAGGTGGGCACGCAGGTCATCGACCACGGCCTGCATGGCAGCGGCGTTGGCCGCAAATTCGGCCGAGCGGGGGTTGAGTTGGGTGTGCAAAACGGTCATGGTGCTTCCAGTGGAATCGCTTGTAGCCGCCAGCATAAGGGGATGCACCCGCGCCCGGCAAGCCAGTTGGGTTGCAAATCCTGCCAAAATACAGCCTGAAATGAGCACTCCGCCCGCCCCCTCTCGCGCCGAAACGCCCATCGCCTTCATTGCGGCAATGGTTCAAGCCTATGCACAGCGCGGCATGGACCCAACAGCGGCATTGCAAAAGGCACAAATTGCGCCAAACTTACTCAACCAACCCCAAGCCCGCGTGACAGCGTTGCAGATGGAGTGGATGAGCGAGGCCGCCATGCGGGAACTGGACGACGAGGCGCTGGGCTGGTTTCGCCGCCGCCTGCCTTGGGGGAGTTACGGCATGCTGGTGCGTGCATCGCTGACCGCCCCCACCCTGGGCGTGGCGCTGGCCCGCTGGTGCCGACACCACAACCTGTTGACGGACGACATCCGGCTGACCTTGAGCACAGCCGATGGCTTGGCCCACATCGACCTGCACGAGGCGCACGACCTGCAAGACCTGCGCGAGTTTTGCACTGTGTCGGTGCTGCG
>JAGNVG010000036.1 GCA_017986605.1 Limnohabitans sp. | reverse complement strand
CGCCAGTTCATTTCGCCGTGGCCCTGAATCGCGTCCACGGTTTTGGGGGCCAATGGGCTCACGTCCTGGTCGCAGCGCATGACCATCTCGCCAATCATCCCGGCCAGGCCCATTTTTTGGCCGTCTTCGGGGCTGAAAATGCGCACGCCCTTGTCGGCCAGGGCGCGAATCTCGGCGGGCACGATCACGCCGCCACCACCACCAAACACCTTAATGTGCTCGCCGCCACGGGCCTTGAGCAGGTCCAACATGTAGCTGAAGTATTCGTTGTGCCCGCCCTGGTAAGAGCTGATGGCGATGCCTTGGGCGTCTTCCTGCAGCGCAGCCGTCACAACCTCGTCCACCGAGCGGTTGTGGCCCAGGTGGATGACTTCGGCGCCCATGCTTTGCAGGATGCGGCGCATGATGTTGATGGCGGCGTCGTGGCCGTCAAACAGCGAAGCGGCGGTGACAAAACGCACCTTGTTGGTGGGGCGGTATTCAGCCAAGGCTTTGAATTCAGCGGACAGGTCGGTCATGGTTGTCTCTGTGGTGGTTCAGTTGACGTTGACGTAAACGTCAATCAAGACCCGCATCTTATCCGGTGGCGGCTTTCCTGTCACTGACGACTTGTTGGGTTGCGCCGACGCTCGGAAAGTTATCATTCAGACCCGTTTTCAGATCCAGAGGACCATGTTATGCGCGTCGCACAAAACCATTCGATGTCTGACGTTCAGCCTGCGGCAACGTACGCCGGTGACATCAGCCCCGAGTTGGCTTGGGCTTGGGTTCAGTCTGGCGAGGCGACGTTGGTCGATGTGCGCAGTGATGCCGAACGTGCCTGGGTCGGCTTTGTGCCTGGTGGCCACGCCTTGGCTTGGAAGCAGTGGCCTGGCATGGCGATGAACCCCGCTTTTGATGAGGGCGTGAAGACTCTGGGTGCAGGCGGTCAGAAGTTGGTCTTGCTTTGCCGCAGCGGGGTGCGCTCGATTGCTGCCGCCCAGCGAGCCACCGAATTGGGGTTGCAGGCTTACAACATCCTGGAAGGCTTTGAAGGGGACCCTGATCACAACGCGCACCGCGGCTTGACAGGCGGGTGGCGTTTTCGCGGTTTGCCTTGGCAGCAAAACTGAACGTTTCGAGTCCTTCTTGGTGCTGGGGCGGTGGCTCGGCTCCGGGTTTTTTAAATACTGGGGGGTTGCCGTGTGATCATGTCCTGATTGGCCATTTCGTAGGCATGTGCGAGTTTGAGCAAGGCCCAGTCGCCCTGAGGTTTACCAATCAGGGCCAAGCCCATCGGCAAGCCGTTGGCACCAAAACCAGCCGGTACGCTGATGGAGGGCAGGCCCGCAAAGGTGGCGTAAATCACGACCTCCATCCACCGGTGGTACGTGTCCATGGCCTGACCCGCCACCGTCTGAGGCCAGCGCCACGACACATCGAAAGGCCAGACTTGCGCCACAGGAATGGCCAGCACATCAAATTTTTCAAACAGCTGCAACATGCTCAAGTAATACCGTGTGCGGCTGGCGCTGGCCGACATGAGCTGTGCACCGGTCAGTGTGAGTGATTGGTCGTGTTCCCACAGCGCTTCGGGTTTGACATGCGCCCGATTGGCCGGGTGGATCAAAAAGGGGGCCACGCGTGGCCCGACCAAGGCCTGACGCCAGACCAGCCAGGCTTGCCAAATTTGTTCGGGTGGCATGCCTAGGGTGGCTTCGTCAACTTGGCAACCCATGTCTGAAAAGCTCGTCAAGGCCGATTGGCAAAGATCCAGAATGCCTTCTTCCATAGGCAAATAGCCTCGCAGATCGCCCAGCCACCCCAAGCGCAGGCCTTTCGGGTCGCTGTCGAGCGAACCCGCAAACACGCCGGGGTCCTCGGTCAGGCTTAAGGGGCATTGGGGGTGGGCCCCCGCTTGGGTGGACAGCAGCATGGCCATGTCGCTGACATGCCGGGCCATGGGGCCCTCGGTTCCCAACTGGGCAATGAACGCATCTTGCGTTGGCCACATGGGGACACGACCCTGCGAGGGCCGCATGCCGAACACATGGTTCCATCCCGCCGGATTGCGCAGGCTGCCCATGAAGTCCGAGCCATCGGCCACAGGCAGCAAGCGCTGTGCCAGCGCGACGGCGGCACCTCCACTGCTGCCGCCGGCTGATTTGCTGGGGTCCCAAGCGTTGCGAGTGGGGCCAAATACCTCGTTGAATGTGTGCGAGCCCAAGCCAAATTCGGGCGTGTTCGTTTTCCCGATGACGATGGCGCCCGCCGCTTTCATGCGAGTGGCCAGCAGGCCGTCTTCGGTCGCCACAAAATTCTTCATCAAAGGGCTGCCCAAAGTGGTGCGCAGCCCTTGCACGTTGGCCAGATCTTTGATGGCCTGAGGCATACCGTGCATCCAACCCATGGATTCGCCGCGTGCCAACTGCGCATCTCTTTCTTTGGCTTGCGCCATCAAAAGTTCGGGTTCTTGCAAGTTGATGATGGCATTGGACTGCGGATTCAGTCGAGCGATACGCGCCAGCGTGGCCTGCATCACTTCTTGGCATGACACCTGCTTGAGGTGAATGGCGCGAGACAAATTCAGTGCAGAGGCATCAGGGTTGACCATGGGGTAAAGCACTCGTGAGGGGCTTTATTATGAATTTGGGCTGAGTGGCGCGGGCCATTGGTAAAAACCCCGGTCTCAATTTGCGCAAAGGTGACGTTTGGGCTTTTTGAAAGCTGTCATCATGAGATTTCAACTGTTCCAACTTGGAGACTTGATCATGAAAAGACGTGTTGTGTTGGCGGCCACTGGCCTGCTGGGAATGAGCCTGATGGCACCTGTGCTTGCACAAGCGCAGGACAACAAAGTGTTCCGATTCGTGCCGCATGCCAACTTGGCCGTGTTGGATCCGATCTGGACCACAGCGTATGTGACGCGCAACCACGCGTACATGATCTACGACACGCTGTTTTCTGAAGACGCACAGGGCAACATCAAGCCTCAAATGGTGGATACGTACACCAATTCTTCCGATCGCAAGACTTGGACTTTCAAGTTGCGCAGTGGCCTGGAGTTCCATGATGGCAAGCCGGTCACCAGCGAAGACGTGGTGGCCTCGCTCAAGCGTTGGGCCAGCCGTGATGCCATGGGTGGCATTTTGAACACCTTCATTGATCGCTATGAAACACCCGATGCCAACACCTTCCGACTGGTCCTCAAGGAGCCCAGTGGCATCGTGATTGATGCATTGGGCAAGGCCTCTTCCAACGTGCCTTTCATCATGCCTGCTCGCATTGCCGCGACGCCGGGATCTGAGCAAATCAAGGAGCACATTGGTTCGGGTCCCTTCATCTTCAAGGCCGATGAATTCAAACCCGGTGCTCTGGCGGTGTACACGCGCAATGCCAAGTACAAGTCACGCGCTGAAGCGCCCAGCGGCATGGCCGGTGGTCGTCCTGTTCACTTTGACCGTGTGGAGTGGGTCATCATTCGCGACCCGCAAACCCAGTTCAACGCCATCAAGGCCGGTGAAGTGGACATGGTCGAGCAGCCCAGCTTTGAGCAGTACGAAACCCTGAAGAAAACCGAAGGTTTGAAGGTCGATGACTTCTCGCCCGCAGGCTTGCAATTCATCATGCGCTTCAACCACCTGCACAAACCGTTTGACAACCCCAAGATCCGCCAAGCCGCCATGGTGGCGATGGGTCAGCAGGCTTACATCAACACCCAAATTGGCGTGCCTGAGTTGGGCAAGCTGTGTCGCAGCATCTTCCCGTGCGGCACGATTTATGCCGATGAAAACACCGGTTATTTCACTGGCATCGCCAATCCGGCCAAAGCCCGTGAAATGCTCAAAGAGGCCGGTTACGACAACACCCCCGTGCTTTTGATGCGCCCCACAGACCTGGCCTCGATTGCCAAGATTCCTTTGGTGGCCAAGCAGCAACTCGAAGCTGCGGGCTTCAAGGTGGATATGCAGCAAATGGATTGGGCCTCTTTGGTGGCACGCCGCGCCAAAAAAGACGCGCCTGCCGCTGGGGGATGGAACGCCTTTTTGACCGCATGGACGGCAGGCGATATTTCCAATCCCTTGGCCATGGCCATGTTGAACGCCAAGGGCGACACCGGATGGTTTGGCTGGCAAAACGAACCGCGCATTGAAACGCTGAAGGCCAGCTTCGCCCGCGCAGGTACTGCCGAAGAGAAAAAGAAACTGGCCAGCCAAATTCAGGCCGTGGCCATGGAAACGGCCACCCACGCGCCCTTGGGCCAGTACCGATCACCCACGGTGATCCGCAGCAATGTGAGTGGCATTTTGCAAACGCCTGGCATCCCCGCCATGTGGAGCATCAAGAAAAATTGATCAGGTTCTGACCGATGCTTCAATTCGTTTTGCGCCGCTTGTTGGCGGTGCTGCCGGTCCTGCTGGTCGTGTCGCTGGTGGTCTTCCTCATCTTGAGGTTGGCCCCCGGTGACCCGGCGGCGGTGATCGCCGGCAACAGTGCCACCAACGCAGAAATCGACCGCATCCGTGAGCAACTGGGTTTGGATCGATCGATCCTTTCCCAGTACTTCATCTGGATCGGGCGCGTCTTTCAAGGGGATCTGGGCTACTCCTATTACCTGAGCAAGCCGGTGACCGAGTTGATTGGCCAGCGAATCGAGCCCACCTTGGCCTTGGCCATGGGCACATTGCTGTTGGCGATGGTGGTGGCCATTCCATTGGGCACGATTGCCGCCTGGCGGATGGGAGGCTGGCTGGACAAAATTCTTTCGGGTTTCTCGGTGGCGGGCTTCTCTGTGCCGGTCTTTGTGATCGGTTATTTGCTGATTTACCTTTTCGCCATTCGACTGGAATGGCTTCCTGTTCAGGGCTACAAGGCCTTGATGGGGCCTAAAGGTGCCAGCCTGTGGGACTGGATGCGTCAGTTGATTTTGCCGTGGATGACCTTGGCCATGATTTATGTGGCGCTGATTGCGCGGGTGACCCGTGCAAGCGTGTCCGAGGCCTTGACAGAAGACTACATCCGTACCGCGCGCGCCAAGGGCGTGACCGAGCGTGCGGTGTTGTTGCGCCATGCTTTGAGCAATGCGGCTGTGCCCATCGTCACCGTGATCGGCATTGGTGTGGCCTTGTTGATTGGCGGCGTGGTGGTGACTGAGACGGTGTACGCCATCCCAGGTTTGGGCATGCTCACGGTGGATGCGGTCCTTAACCGGGACTTTCCGGTGATCCAAGGCTTGGTGTTGCTGTTTTCATGTGCTTATGTGTTCATCAACCTCTTGGTCGATTTGAGCTATCTCTTTCTTGATCCGAGGATCCGTTACTGATGTCTGTCTATCAGCGTTTGTGGGCCAATGGCTCGGTCCGGTTTGGCCTTGTGGTGTTGGGTTTCATGGTCGCGGTGTCGCTGCTGGCACCTTGGCTGGGCACGGTGGATCCGGCGGCCATGGACTCCAACTTCATCAACAAGCCCCTTGGCATGAAGGGTGACTTCACTTTGGTCGACGGCAGTACAGTCGCCCACACCTTCTGGATGGGCACCGACAGTTTTGGCCGTGACCTGTACAGCCGTGTGGTTTACGGTGCGCGTGTCTCTTTGTTGGTGGGCGGATTTACGGCCGCTTTGGCACTGGCGCTGGGCGGATTTTTGGGCATGTTGGCGGGTTATTTCAGGCAAGTCGATGCGGTGCTGATGCGCTTCATGGATGGTTTGATGGCCATTCCCGCCATCTTGCTGGCCATTGCGCTGGTGGCGGCACTTGGGGCGCAGGTTGGCACCGTGGTGGTGGCCATTGCGATTCCCGAGGTGCCGCGAGTGACCCGCTTGGTGCGCTCATTGGTGCTGAGTTTGCGAGAAGAGCCTTTTGTGGAGGCGGCCCGTGCATTGGCCACGCCCACGCCTGTGATTTTGTGGCGGCACATCTTGCCCAATGCCTTGGCGCCGCTGATTGTGCAGGGCACTTTTGTGGCTGCGTCTGCGGTGCTGACCGAGGCGATTTTGAGTTTTCTGGGCTTGGGCCTGCCACCTGACATTCCCACTTGGGGCAACATCATGGCCGAGGGGCGCGTGCAGTTCAGCCAGTATCCCGGCAACGTGCTTTACCCCGCTTTGTTTTTGGTGCCCACGGTACTGGCTGTGAATTTGCTGGGCGATGGTTTGCGCGACGTGCTCGATCCCAAGTTTGCAAAAAGGGGCGCGTGATGAGCACAGCATCTCCTCAAGCGGTCCTCTCCATTCGCCAACTTTCGGTGGCCTTGCCCCCCGGGGGCGACAGGGTTCACGCTGTGCACCAGGTGTCGCTCAGCATCCTGCCCGGTCAGACCTTGTGTGTGGTGGGCGAGTCGGGTTCGGGTAAATCTGTCATGGCCACCACCGTCATGGGCTTGCTGGCCAAAGAACTGCGACCGAGCGAGGGTGAAATTTGGTTGCAAGGCGAGTCCTTGCTCGGTGCCTCGGCCGCGCGTTTGCGGGCCTTGCGCGGGCGCAGCATGGGCATGGTGTTCCAAGAACCCATGACGGCGCTCAACCCCGTCATGACCTGTGGTGACCAAGTCGATGAATTGCTCTCGACCCACACCGATTGGCCAAAGGACCAGCGCCGTGCCGAAATTCTGCGCATTTTTGAGCGGGTGCGATTGCCGGATCCGGAGCGCATGCTGCGCAGCTACCCCCACCAACTGAGTGGCGGCCAGCGCCAACGCATCGTGATCGCCATGGCTGTGGTGCTCAAGCCGGCCTTGATCATCTGTGATGAGCCGACCACGGCGCTGGATGTGACCACGCAAAAAGAAATCCTGCGTCTGATCGCCGATCTACAGCGTGAGCAGGGCAGTGCGGTGCTCTTCATCACCCATGACATGGGTGTGGTGGCAGAGATCGCCGACGACGTGCTGGTGATGAACCAAGGCGAAGTGGTGGAGGGGGGGGCTTGCGACCAAGTGTTGCGCAACCCCAAAGCCGAATACACCCGCCAATTGCTGGCAGCGGTGCCCGGCATGACGCCACCCGCCCCCAAGCCGGTGTTCAGCGGTCCGGTGCTGCTCTCGGGCGTGGCGGTGGGAAAAACCTACGCCAGTCGTGACTGGATGGGGCGTAGCAGGGCCACGGCCGCCTTGGTCAACGCCCATGTGGCGGTGCACGCAGGCGAGACCGTGGGCATTGTGGGGGAGTCTGGATCAGGCAAGTCCACTTTGGCGCGTTGCTTGATCCGTTTGATCGACCCGACCGACGGCCGCATCTTTTGGGCGGACCATGAAGTGGCCACGTTGCCCGAAAACCGTTTGCGGCCGTTGCGCAGCCAAGTGCAGGTGGTCTTTCAGGATCCAAACCGGTCGCTCAATCCGCGTCGCACGGTGGGCCAGTCCATGGTCGAAGGTGCCATGAATTTCGGCCAATCGCGCGCACAAGCCGAAGCGCTGGCCGAAGAGCTCATGACCCAAGTGCGCCTGCCTGTCGAGTCGCTGCAACGCTACCCCAGTCAGTTCAGTGGCGGTCAACGTCAACGCTTGGCCATTGCGCGTGCATTGGCTTGTCGACCCAAGGTCTTGGTGGCTGATGAAGCTGTGAGCGCGCTTGATGTCAGCGTGCAAGCCCAAATATTGAATCTGTTGCGCGAGATCCAGGCGCGTTTGGGTTTGGGGCTGCTGTTCATCACCCATGATTTGCGCGTGGCCGCTCAGTTGTGCGACCGGGTGATCGTGATGCACCAAGGCCATATTGTCGAAGAGGGCTTGACTGCCGAGCTTTACGCCCATCCACAGCAGGACTACACCAAGCGACTTTTTGACGCGGCCCCTGCTGCCTTGCCACCTATTGAATGACATGACTGGTGCTGTATGACGCGCATCCTGATCGCTGGTTATCAGCACGAAACCAACACGTTTGCGCCCAGCCTGGCCGATTGGGCCGCCTTCAATACGGGTGAAAGTTTTCCGGCTTTTGTGCGAGGGCAGGCCATGCAGAGCCAGCTCACCGGCATCAACATTCCCGTGGGCGGCTTCATGGATGCAGCCAAGCGCGAAGCCTGGCAGCTCGTGCCTTCTGTTTGGGCTGGAGCCACGCCCTCGTCGTATGTGAGTCGCGACGCGTTCGAGCGCATCAGCGCCGCCATCCTTGAAGACGTGCGCTCTGCCATGGTGCAGGGGCTGGACGGCGTGTACCTCGACTTGCACGGCGCGGCTGTGGCCGAACACGCCGACGACAGCGAGGGCGAGCTGATGGCCCGCATCCGTGCGGTGGTCGGCCCCCAAGTGCCCATCATTGCAAGCCTTGATTTGCACGCCAACGTGACCGCGCGCATGCTTCACTTGGCCGACGGCCTGGTGGCGTACCGCACCTACCCGCACATCGACATGGCCGACACCGGCGAGCGTGCTGCTGTGCTGATGCGTGAGCATCTGCGCGCCGGGTCCAAGCGAGCGCTGCAGGCCAAGCGCTTGCCATTTTTGATTCCGCTCAACGCCCAAAGCACCTGGATGCAACCGGCCCAGGGGCTTTACGACACGCTCTCCCGTATCGAAGCCGAGACCGGTTGCATGCTGAGTTTTTGCATGGGCTTTCCGGCCTCGGATTTTCCCGAATGTGGTCCAGTGGTCTGGGGTCATGGTGGCGCCGCAGACTTGGCCGTGCAGCGACTGTATGAACAGGTGAGCGAGTCCGACCAGTGGCGACCCGATGTGCTGCCCGCTCGCGAAGCCGTGGCGCAAGCTTTGGCGCTTGCCGAAACGGCCAGCGCCCCAGTGGTGTTGGCCGACACGCAGGACAACCCTGGCGCTGGAGGAGACAGCAACACCACCGGCATGCTGCACGCCCTCTTACAGCAAGGCGCTGGCAAGCGGTGGCCCGGCCAAGTGGCACTGGGGCTCCTTTATGACCCGCAGGCCGCACGCAAGGCCCATGAAGCGGGCGTCGGGGCTTACCTTGATTTGGCGCTGGGCAAGGCGGTGCTGACCTTTACCGGGCACGACAGCGATCCGCCCGTGCAGGCGCGCTTTTTGGTGCGTGCGCTGGGCCGCGATGACTGCGAACTCAAAGGACCCATGATGACGGGCGTGAAAGTCCACATTGGCCCCTGTGCGTGCCTCGAAATCGATGGGGTTCTGGTGGCGGTGGCCAGCGGCAAGATGCAGATGCTTGACCGTGAACTGTTCCGCGCCGTGGGCATCCACCCCGAGCAGATGAAACTGCTGGTGGTCAAAAGTTCCAACCATTTTCGGGCCGACTTCACCCCCATTGCCAGCCGCGTGTTGGTGGCCAAAGCGGCCGGCCCCATGGCCGCTGATCCCGCTGACCTGCCTTGGAAAAAACTCAGCACCCAAACCCGCACAAGGCCCTGACGGTCTTGGCCTGCCCTCATTCCCCACCGACTGGAGACGAGCATGAGCACCACCGACCTGACCCAATGCGCTGCGCACGAATTGATTCAGTTGTACCGCACTGGGCAAGCCAGCCCGGTGGAGGCCACGCAGGCGGTGCTCTCTCGCATTGACCGCGTCAACCCCAAGATCAATGCCTTTTGCCTGGTCGATGCTCCAAGTGCCTTGGCCAGTGCCCGCGCCAGCGAAGCGCGCTGGCAAGCGCACCGCAACACAGGAGCACCTGTCGGCGAGCTCGATGGCGTGCCCACCAGCATCAAGGACCTGATCCTCACCCAAGGCTGGCCTACGCTGCGCGGCAGCCGCACCGTCGACCCGAAACAACCCTGGGAGGTTGATGCCCCGGCCACGGCCCGCTTGCGTGAAGCGGGCGCTGTGCTGCTGGGCAAAACCACCACGCCCGAATTTGGCTGCAAGGGTGAAACCAACTCGCCCGCTACCGGCATCACCCGCAACCCCTGGAATTTGAACCACACACCCGGTGGCTCATCGGGTGGTGCGGCCGCAGCCGTGGCTGCAGGCCTGGGGCCGCTGGCCGTCGGTACCGACGGCGCAGGCAGCGTGAGGATTCCAGCCGCGTTTTGCGGCAATGTAGGCCACAAACCCAGTTTTGGCCGTGTGCCGGCCTACCCCTTGTCGCCCTTTGGTTCGGTGGCCCACTTGGGCCCACACACCCTGAGCGTGCGCGACGCGGCCATGATGATGAATGTGCTCAAACAGCCCGATGCCCGCGATTGGACTTCACTGCCACCGGATGCCAGCGACTACACCGTGGGCCTGGAAGACGGCATCCGTGGCCTGCGCATCGCTTATTCGCCTACGCTGGGGTATGCCAAGAACGTTCACCCTGAAATCGCGGCGGCGGTCGATCAAGCGGTCATGCAACTGCAGGCCTTGGGTGCACATGTGGAGCAGGTGGACCCGGGCTTTGACGACCCACTCGACATCACGACCGGTCTGTGGTTTTTGGGGGCTCACTCGGTTTGGTCGGGCTTGAGCGCTGAGCAGCAGGCGCTGGCCGATCCTGATTTTCAGGCGGAGGCGGCACTCGGCGCGCAATTGAGCGCCCAAGATGTGCAGCAGCTTCATCAGCGTCGGGGCGTTTTGGGCTCACACATGCGCCAGTTCATGCAGCACTACGACCTCTTGGTCACACCCTCCGTGTCCATTCCGGCTTTTGAGGCACGGCCTGCGGGCAGCGTGGACATGAACCCGCAAAGCATGCTGGGCTGGACGCCATTCAGCTACCCCTTCAACTTGACCCAACAACCGGCCATCACCGTCCCTTGTGGCTTGACTCAAGCAGGCCTGCCCATGGGCCTGCAAATCGTCGGTCCCATGTTTGGTGATGCGCTGGTGTTGCGTGCAGCACGGGCTTACGAATCGCTAAAACCCCTGACCCGACCACGTATTTGAGACGGCGAATGGGTTTTTAAATAGGATGCCCCCGGTATTGCCCTAATGAAACATGTCGATTCTTTTGGTTTAATAACCGGTTGACCCATTCAGCGCGTTGTTTGGGAGTCGTCTCGATTTCTGGGGAGCGCAATGCAATTGATTTGGGTCGCGGGGCCTGCCGCCAAAGTGGTCACTGTGTCCATCACAACACGCACGGTGTTGATGGCGGTGGCCGCTGTGTCGGGCTTTTTGATTTTGTTGGGCATCTTGTTCAACTTGATTGGCTTGCGCGTGGCGGTTGAGTACGTGCCCGAATTGGCGCAGCGCATGGGGGGCGTCACCAGCCAGAGTGAACAGCAAAAAATCGAGACCGATTACCGACAAAAACTCGATGAGCTCAACAGCCAGTTGAGCCGCGTGACAGATCGACTCACACAGTTGGAGCGCCTGAAAACACAGGCCCTGGGTCGTTTGGGCATTGAAAAATTGCTGTCTGCTTCGACCGCCCTGCCAAGCGATGGTTTGATGGGCCGTGGCGGTCCCATGCATTTGTTGCCTTTATGGCGCCAGGCCGAGGACACGCTTAAAGATCAAATGGCGCAGTCATTGCAAAAGGCGAAGCGATATGACGACGCCATGCAGGACATGCAAGTGCGCTGGCAAGAAGACCTTGCGCGCATGGATCGGTTGCCGACCTTATTGCCCATGGCGGGAGACTTTGTGGTGACCAGCGGCTTTGGCTTTCGCTCAGACCCGATCACACACTTGCCCAGCTTGCACCAAGGCACCGACTTTGTGGCGCAGATGGGGACGCCCGTTCTGGCCACAGCGCCCGGGGTGGTGTTGCATGCCGAGTTTTCTGGGGCATACGGCAACATGGTGGACATCCAGCACGCAGAGGGTTTTGTGACCCGCTATGCGCATTTGCAGACCATCTTGGTGCAAGCGGGGCAAACCCTTGAGGCGCAACAAACGGTGGGCACCTTGGGCAACACCGGTCGATCGACGGGGCCACACCTGCATTACGAAGTCATTTTCAATGGGCGAGCCTTGCATCCGGTCAAAGCATTTGCCGCTTGGGACCGCTCTTGAGTGGCTCTTTTTTAAAGATAACGAGGACACCTTATGTTCGGAACCAAAAAAACAAAGCACACCCCTTTGGTCATGGGTCAAGAGAAGTTTGACACCTTGATTGGTCGTCACGCCGAAATCCACGGCTGTTTGAGGCTGCAAGAGAGTGTGCGCATCGACGGCAAAGTGGTGGGCAATATTGAAGCGCCCCATGACGCGGCCATCTCCGTGGTGATTGGCCCAACAGGCGAAATACAGGGTGATGTGATTGCCAGCCGCATCATCGTGGCCGGTAAGGTCTCGGGGAATTTGCATGGCTTTGAGCGGGTTGAACTGATGGCCAGCGCGCTGGTGCAAGGCGACATCAAATATGCCTCCATGGCGGTTGAGCATGGGGCTCGTTTGCTGGGTTTGATGCTGCAATTCGAAGGCGGTGAAGCGCCCGTGAACTTGGCGCTAGAGGCCCCGGCCGGTTTGGCGCGCGATACCCAAGCCGTCATTCGCAAGGCCAAAACGGCAGGTCAGACCGAGTGAAACCCAGTCCGTCGGGTCTGCAGACAAAAATCATTATCATCAACGAATGACATTTTTAGCTCTTGACGTCGGCAACACCCGACTCAAGTGGGCGCTCTACGAGCGTCCACACCCGGATGCCGCGCTGTTGGCCCATGGCGCAGAGTTTCTGGAAAACATCGACCGTCTCGCAGAAGGCCCTTGGGCCGACCTGCCTGAACCCGAACATATGCTGGGCTGTGTGGTGGCGGGGGATGCCATCAAACGCCGTGTACAAGAGCAAATGGAAATTTGGGACATCCATCCCAAATGGGTGGTGCCCAGTGTGCAGGAGGCTGGGCTGATCAACGGTTATGACCACCCCAGCCGACTGGGTGCTGACCGCTGGGTCGCCATGATCGGAGCGCGCCAGCGCATGCTGGCGCAAGACGGGCCCAAGCGGCCTTTGGTGGTGGTCATGGTGGGGACGGCAGTGACGGTCGAAGCGATCGATACCGAGGGCCGATTTTTGGGCGGATTGATCCTGCCCGGCCACGGCATCATGCTGCGTGCATTGGAGTCAGGTACGGCAGGCTTGCACGTCCCGACCGGTGAGGTCACGCCTTTTCCGACCAATACCAGCGATGCCCTGACCAGTGGCGGAACCTATGCGATTGCTGGCGCTTGTGAACGCATGGTGCAGCACCTGCGCGAGCACACGGGGCAAGAACCCTTGTGCATCATGACCGGTGGTGCAGGCTGGAAAATGGCACCCAGCATGTCGCTGCAATTTGAACTTGTGGACAACTTGATCTTTGACGGCCTGTTGGCCATGGCTGCCCTGCGGTTTGCCTGATCGCCGGTGGGCCTGATCAGTGTTCGGGCGAGCTGTAAGCCGCCGTCAAACCTTGCAGATGTGTTTGCAAATCTGTGTTGGCCATGTAAGGCGTTAAAAGTGCCAAGACATGTTGTGCGCCCCGGGTCAGCGCCAGCCCAGCGCTGGCTGGCTCCAGCGCTTGCCGGGGGTTGCGTACATATTCAAAGCTCAGCCAATACGTCACCATGACCGACATGCTCGCTGACAGGGTTTCGATGCTGTCCGGGTCGATGCGCATCAGTCCGGCAGCGGCCAATGACTCCAGCATCAATCTGAACGCGTGGGTTTTTCGCTCCAGCACAGCGTGGAAATGCGTTTCCAGATGGCGATTGCCCGACAGGAGGTTGTTCAGGTCGCGGTACAAAAAACGGTAGTTCCAGACCTGTTCGAACAGCGAGTGCAGAAAAAACCAAGCGTCTTCTACGTCCTGCACATCCGGGGCCGCATCCAGCAAGCCCAGCATGGCCAATTCGTATTGGTCAAACAAGCGGTTGACCAAGGCGTCTTTGGATGCGAAGTGGTAGTACAGGTTGCCGGGGCTGATGTTGAGTTCGGCCGAGATCAGTGTGGTCGAGACATTGGGCTCACCGAACCGGTTGAACAACTCCAGCGTCACCTCGGCAATGCGCTCGGCGGTACGGCGGGGGGCTTTTTTAGCCATGGCTGAAGAGGGGGGCCGATCAATCAAACCGTCTTTTTAGGACGCTTGGCGGCTGTGTTTGCCTGAGGTTTCGCTTTGACCGTTTTGCCTGCCGTGGTGGTGGGGGTTTTGACTGTAGTCGACGCCGCTTTGCTCGGGCCCTTCGGCTGCAAAGCGGCCAACTGGGCTTCCAGCTGAGCCACGCGGCCGTTCAGCGTCTGAATGTCCAGCAGCGTGGGCATGCCCAAGCGGTGCAAGGCCTTGGCCACGCGGTCTTCAAACAAGTGCTCCAGCTTGTCGACCCGGCCCGTGGCTTGTTGTCCGAAGTCACTGGCCATGTGGCTCAGGCGTTCGGTGGCTTCTTGCAGCCGCTGCTGCGCTTCGGCCTGGCTTTTCCGCTGAAAGGCCAAACCGTCATTCACCAGGGCTTCAATGGCCTTGCTGCCCTGCTCCTGGGCTTTGGCCATAGCGCCCAAACCAGCCAGCCAAACGTGTTGGGCGGGTGGCGCGCTGCCGTCTTGTGGCGCAGAGGCGTTTGTTTTGTTGCGCGTGGTGTCGTTTGATTTGGCCATGATGCACTTCCTGAACAAGGTGTCACTTTAACCTGCGTTCGAGCGCAATGCTTCTAAAATCGCAACACAGAGGTGCCGCGTCCCGTGGCACCCACCAGATCCGCATCCTCATGACCATTCTCGTCACCGGCGGCGCCGGCTTCATTGGCGCCAACTTTGTCCTCGATTGGCTGGCCGCCAGCAACGAGGCCGTCATCAACCTCGACAAACTCACCTACGCGGGCAATCCCGAAACGCTGGCCAGCTTGCAAGGGGATTTGCGCCATCAGCTGGTGCAAGGTGATATTGGCGATAGCGCATTGGTGAGCCGCTTGTTGGTTGAGCACCAGCCCCGTGCAGTGGTCAACTTCGCCGCCGAAAGCCATGTGGACCGGTCCATTCATGGGCCGGGCGACTTCATCGAAACCAACATCGTAGGCACCTTCCGCTTGCTGGAGTCGGTGCGTGGTTACTGGGCGGTGTTGCCCGAGCAGGAAAAATCGGCGTTCCGCTTTTTGCATGTGTCCACCGACGAGGTCTATGGCTCCTTGGCCAAAGACGATCCGGCGTTTGCAGAGACGCACCGTTACGAGCCCAACAGTCCTTACAGTGCCAGCAAGGCCGCCAGCGACCATTTGGTGCGTGCTTGGCACCACACCTACGGCCTGCCGGTACTGACCACCAACTGCTCCAACAACTACGGCCCCTACCACTTCCCGGAAAAGCTCATCCCGCTCATGATCGTCAATGCCTTGGCAGGCAAGCCCTTGCCGGTCTACGGCGACGGCATGCAAATCCGTGACTGGCTCTATGTCAAGGACCACTGCAGCGCGATTCGCCGCGTGCTCGAAGCCGGGCGCTTGGGTGAGACCTACAACGTGGGCGGCTGGAATGAAAAGCCCAACATCGAGATCGTGCAAACTGTGTGCAAGCTGCTCGACGAGTTGCGCCCCAAGGCGGGTGGCAGCTACGCCAGCCAGATCACCTACGTCACCGATCGCCCGGGTCATGACCGCCGCTACGCGATCGATGCACGCAAGCTCGAAGCCGAGCTGGGCTGGAAGCCTGCCGAGACCTTTGAAACCGGCATCCGCAAAACCGTCGAGTGGTATCTCGCCAACCCCGACTGGGTGGCCCATGTGCAAAGTGGCGCTTACCGTGACTGGGTACAAAAACAATACAGCGCCTCATGAAAGTCCTGCTGCTCGGAAAAAATGGCCAAGTGGGCTGGGAGCTGCAACGCAGCTTGGCCCCATTGGGGCAGGTACTGGCGTTGGATCGCCATAGCACCGATTTTTGTGGTGATTTAAGTCAGCCCGAGCGTTTGGCCCAAACAGTGCGGGACTGGTGCCCTGATGTGATCGTCAATGCAGCCGCCCACACAGCCGTCGACAAGGCCGAGTCCGAACCCGAGTTGGCCCGCTGCCTGAATGCCGCCGCGCCGGCCGCACTGGCGCAGGCCGCCGCAGACATCGGTGCTTGGCTGGTGCATTACTCGACCGACTATGTCTTCAGCGGCCAAGGCGTGCGCCCATGGCATGAAGGCGATGCCACCGGGCCGCTGAGCGTGT
Organism: Limnohabitans sp.; assembly: GCA_017986605.1. Lineage (GTDB taxonomy): Bacteria > Pseudomonadota > Gammaproteobacteria > Burkholderiales > Burkholderiaceae_C > Limnohabitans_A. The sequence goes on along the minus strand of JAGNVG010000036.1, from coordinate 3,510 downwards.
ATGGCCAGACCAAGCTCGAAGGCGAGCAACACATCGTCACCAGCGGCTGCAAATACCTGATTTTTCGCACCAGCTGGGTGTATGCGGCGCGGGGCAGCAACTTTGCCAAGACCATGCTGCGCTTGGCCGGTGAACGCGAACGCCTCACGGTGATCAACGACCAACACGGCGCCCCCACTGGCGCAGACCTGATTGCCGACGTGACAGCCCACGCCATTCGCCAGGCCATGGGCAGCTCAACCCCGGCTTTGGCGGGTATTTATCACTTGGTGGCTTCGGGTGAAACCAGCTGGCACGGCTACGCCAGCCACGTGATCGCACAGGCACGAGACATCCAGCCCGAGCACGGCCTGAAAGTGACCGAGATCGCCCCCGTACCCACCACGGCATTTCCCACGCCCGCCCAGCGCCCTTTGAATTCGCGCTTGAACACCCACAAGCTCGAAAAAACCTTTGGGCTGGTGCTGCCTCCATGGCAGCAAGGCGTTAACCGCATGCTCGCCGAGATTCTGTGATGCACCTTGGGCTTGCGGCACAATCTCTTGAACTTTTGAACCCTCTTTGAAAACCTGTTTCGCACCATGACCGACAACACCGCTGCCCCCACCGTTGCCCCGCATGACCAGGCCCAGATCCTGGCGCAGGCCATGCCCTACATCCGCAAGTTCCACGGCAAAACGCTGGTGATCAAGTACGGCGGTAATGCCATGACCGACCCGGCCTTGCAGCAGGCCTTTGCCGAAGACGTGGTGCTGCTCAAGCTGGTGGGCATGAACCCAGTGGTGGTGCATGGCGGAGGTCCACAGATTGAAACGGCACTGAAGCGCTTGGGTAAAACGGGCGAGTTCATTCAGGGCATGCGCGTGACCGATGCCGAAACCATGGAAGTGGTCGAGTGGGTGTTGGGCGGCGAAGTGCAGCAAGACATTGTGGGCATGATCAATCGTGCAGGCGGCAAAGCCGTGGGGCTGACGGGCCGTGATGGTGGTTTGATTCGCGCCAAAAAACTGCGTTTGGTGGACAGCCAGGACCCGAGCAAAGAACACGACATTGGGCAGGTTGGCGAGATCGAAAGCATTGACCCTTCGATCCTGACTTGCTTGCAAGATGACGCTTTTATTCCGGTAGTCAGCCCCATTGGCTTTGGCGTGAACAACGAAAGCTACAACATCAATGCCGACGTGGTGGCCGCCAAGCTGGCCACCGTGTTGCAAGCCGAAAAATTGCTCATGCTCACCAATATCCGTGGCGTGCTGGACAAAGAAGGTCAGCTGCTGACCGAGTTGACACCCAGCCGCATCGATGAGTTGTGTGCCGATGGCACCATCAGCGGCGGCATGATTCCCAAAATCGCCGGTGCCCTCGATGCGGCCAAGAGTGGTGTGAATGCGGTGCACATCATCGACGGGCGAGTCCCCCACGCCATGCTGCTGGAAGTGCTGTCAGAGCAAGCCTTCGGCACCATGATCCGCAGCCGCTGAAGGCGAATGCACGACTGCGCGACCAGCACGAAGAAAGAGGGGGGTGACATGGCCAACCAAGAACCACAAAACGAGCGCTTTTCAGAAGAGGATGAAGCACCTGCACGCAAGCGTCCTCGTCCCGGCGAGAGACGCTTGCAAATATTGCAAACCCTGGCCGCCATGCTGGAGCAACCCGGCGCCGAGCGCGTCACCACCGCCAGTTTGGCTGCCAAGATCGGCGTGAGCGAAGCGGCTTTGTACCGGCACTTTGCCAGCAAGGCGCAGATGTTCGAAGGCCTGATCGACTTTGTGGAGCAATCGGTCATTGGTCTGATCCGACAGGTGACAGATCGGGAGCCCGCTGGCCCTGTGCAGGCCAGTCGCATCGTGGCCTTGTTGCTGCAATTTGCCGAGAAAAACCCGGGCATGAGCCGCGTGATGATCGGCGACGCGCTGGTGCTCGAGCATGAGCGTTTGCAAGAACGCATCAACTTGCTGTTTGACAAGATTGAGGCCCAACTGCGTCAATCTTTACGCGATGCGAACGCCGCATCGGCCACGCCCACCGTGGACACTCAAGTGCAGGCTTCGTTGTTGGTCGCCTTCATGCAAGGCCGCTTGCAGCGCTTTGCCCGCTCGGGTTTCAAGCGCCTGCCGTCAGAACATTTGCAGGCTGCCTTGGCTCGGGTGCTTTGAGCCTGAGCTGTCGGTGTGCAGAGCGCGGGGCTCTGCACATTTGGGGAGCGACTTTGTACGGTGGGTTACTTGCTGAACAATTGGCTCACATATTGCCAAGCCAAAAGCAGCCAACCTGAGCGCTCCACTTCGGCCTGCGCCACCAGCGTGGCTTCGCCTACGGGTTTGCCATTCGATGTGGCCACCACTTTGCCGAGCACTGCGCCTTTGGCCACGGGCGCTTCCAAGCCAGCTTTGAGCTCCATCGTGGTTTGCACGGTCGTCCCGCGCGGCACGGTCAGCAGCCAAGGAGTGGCCAGACCCGCGGCCACCGTATCGGCCTTGCCAAAGCGGACTTTGGCCGTGCCGACCACCGCGTTGGCTGCAAACGGGGTGACTTTTTCAAAACTACCAAACCCCCAACCGAGCAGCGTGCGGGTTTGGTCCGCCCGAGCTTGGGCGCTGTGGGTGTTGAGGATGACAGAGATCAGCCGCGTGTCGTTGCGCTTGGACGATGTGACCAGGCAGTACCCGGCCTCGGCGGTGTGGCCAGTTTTCAGACCGTCTACGGTGGGGTCGGTGTAGAGCAGCGCGTTGCGGTTGCCTTGCTTGATGCCGTTGTACTTGAAGTCACGTTCAGCGTAGAGGGGGTAGTACTCCGCACCGTCTTTGATGATGGCCCGCGCCAGAATGGCCAGATCCCGAGCCGATGATTTGTGCGCCGGGTCGGGCAGGCCCGTGGGGTTCACAAAGTTGGTGTGCGTCATGCCCAAGCGCTGGGCTTCGGCGTTCATCAGCTTGGCAAAACCGGCTTCAGAGCCCGCCATGTGCTCGGCAATCGCCTTGGATGCGTCGTTGCCCGATTGGATGATGATGCCGCGCAGCAGGTCAAGCACAGTGGCCTGGCTGCCCAGCGGCAGGTACATGCACGACTCGGCGCTGGTGCCCCGGCACCAGGCGTTCTCACTCACAGTGACCAGGTCGGTGGGCTTGAGCTTGCCTGAGCGCAGCGCCTGCTCGACGATGTAGCTGGTCATCATCTTGGTCAGTGAGGCGGGGGGCAGCGCCTCGTTGGCATTGGCCGAGGCCAGCACCTCGCCGGAGTCAAAGTCCATCAGCAGCCAAGCTTTGGACTGCAGAGCTGGCGCGTTGGGGGCCAGGGCCACTTCCGCTGCAAGCGGGGGCAAAGCATTGGCAGCAGCTGTCGCCTTTTTGGAGGCTACCGGCTTGGTTGCCGCGGATTTGGCGGTACTTGTTTTGGCTTTGTGGGGCTTGGCAGCCAAAGCGCCAGAGTTGGGAAGCAAGGTGCCCACGGCGATGGCGAGCGCGACGGAGAGATGGGAAAAATAGGGGGTGTGCATGGTGTTCATCG
>JAGNVG010000143.1 GCA_017986605.1 Limnohabitans sp. | reverse complement strand
GCCAGACGTGGCAAAAGCTGGGCAATGCGAAAGTCGCTGAGGGCGCTGGCGCCTTCGAAAGTCGTGATGTGCAGGGACACGGGGTGGCCTTGTAAAGAGACGGAAAACCGTAGCGCCGGGGCCGCTGACTGGGGCTGACCGGCAAAGGCGCTATTTTAGCCGGGGAAACCCTGATGAAGTCGGTTCACGATGCAGCAAAACACAAGTTCAGCGTGCCTTGAGTCTCGCTGCGCTGACCCCCAGCATCGTTCAAACCCCGGCACACCTGAATGCTCGCATGGCTTGTTGCTCAGCGCTCTGCCCGTCACACGAATCCGTTTGAGCTGCGCCCGTTCACTCAGGTGTAACCAAGATTAACAGTGCAGCTTTTGCGTCAACTTTGCATGAATCCTCGCGTTACCTTCTTTTCACAACCATCAATTGGAAAGTTCTCATGCGACACCCCCCCAAAATTTGGCTTGCGCTGCTGATGCTCAAGACATTGAGTCTGAGTCACGCCGCCAACCCGCTCGAAAAAATCATCCATCAGGAAACAGAAAAAATACAACACCATGGCCAAGAACGGGCCCATGACCAAGCCCGCCACCACAATCAGACCTCCGCACATCAAGGAACCAGCTGCCGCGAGGAAAGTCGTTTGCGATCTGTACAAGGCAGCATGCAAACACGTATGAAATTCATCAATAAACGGCCCCACGAAGTGCGAACCTATTGGCTGGATTACAACGGTCGACGGGTCTTCTACAAAGCCATTGCGCCCAATGGTCAATACACACAGCCCACTTACAAGACTCACCCATGGGTTGTGACAGATCAAAAAGACAACTGCATCGAGATTTATGTCTCTAACAACCGCTCCAGTACCGTCGAAATCCGCTGATCCATGTGGACGACAAGGGCTCACCACGCACGCGCCCTTGTTGACTGAACGCTCACTAACCAAGTCAACCTGCTCATTTTCGATGCTGATGGGATAATCCCACCCCATGACGATCACCATCAAAACCGCCGAAGACATCGAAGGCATGCGCGTAGCATGCCGCTTGGCCTCTGAAGTCCTGGACTACATCGAGTCCTTCATCAAGCCCGGCATCACCACCAACGAGATTGACAAGCTGTGCCACGACTACATGGTCGATGTGCAGGGCTGCATTCCTGCGCCGCTCAATTACGCGCCGGGTGGCTACAAGCCCTACCCCAAGTCGATTTGTACCTCGATCAACCACCAGGTTTGCCACGGCATCCCGAACGACAAGCCGCTCAAAAAAGGCGACTCGCTCAACATCGATATCACCACCATCAAGGATGGCTGGCATGGTGACACCAGCCGCATGTTCCATGTGGGCGAAGCGTCGATTGCCGCCAAACGCTTGGCCAGCCTGACCTACGACGCCATGTGGAAAGGGATTGAACAGGTCAAACCTGGCGCCCACTTGGGTGATATCGGGCACGCCATCCAAAAATTTGCCGAAGGGCACGGCTTTTCGGTGGTGCGCGAGTTTTGCGGTCACGGCATTGGACGCGGTTTTCACGAAGAACCGCAAGTGCTGCACTACGGCAAGCCCGGCACCCTGACAGAACTGGTGCCTGGCATGATTTTCACCATCGAGCCCATGATCAATGCGGGCAAACGTGACATCAAGGAAATGGGCGATGGTTGGACCATTGTGACCAAAGACCATTCCTTGTCTGCCCAGTGGGAGCACACGGTGGTGGTCACCGAAACGGGTTATGAAGTGTTGACCTTGTCTGCGGGCAGCCCTCCCATTCCCGCTTTCATCACCGCAAAAACAGCGGCCTGAAATGAACGCCTTGGCTCCTACGGCCGATTTGGCCCTGCTGCGCGACACCTACAAGCACGACAAAACGGTGGTTTTAACCACCCTGGCCAACAGCCGAGCAGCGACACGGGGCCTCAAGCAGACCTTGAAGCAGCTGTCCATCTTGGCCGATGGTTTGCTGATTCAGCTGTGGCAAAACGCCGGCTTTGCGCCCGAATTGTGTTTGGTCGCGGTCGGGGGCTTCGGTCGTGCCGAGCTGTTCCCATCGTCCGATGTCGATGTGTTGGTGCTCATGCCCGACGGCATGTCACCCGAAAACACACCGCAACTCCAAGCGCAGCTTGAACGCTTCATTGGCAGCTGCTGGGACACGGGTCTGGAAATCGGCTCCAGCGTTCGCACCTTGAGTGAATGTCTGGCTGAATCAGCCAAAGACATCACGGTGCAGACCTCACTGCTGGAGTCGCGCAGGGTGACTGGCAACACACGCTTGTTCACCGAATTCCAAAAGCAATACCAAGCGGCCATGGATCCGCAGGCTTTTTTGGTGGCCAAAACGCTGGAAATGCGCCAACGGCACACCAAGTTCGAAGACACCCCTTATGCACTGGAGCCCAACTGCAAAGAATCGCCGGGCGGCATGCGCGACTTGCAGGTGATTTTGTGGATCGCCCGCGCAGCCAATCTCGGTCACAGCTGGGACGAACTGGCCCGCAAGGGTCTGGCCACGCCTTTGGAGGCCAGGCAGATCAAGCGCAACGAGGCACTCCTGGGCTTGATCCGGGCACGCCTGCATTTGCAAGCCAAGCGACGCGAAGACCGATTGGTTTTTGACCTGCAGACCAATGTGGCCGAGTCCTTCGGGTATGCCTCCGATGTGACGCCAGAAGGGCGACTGGCCTTGCGTGCCAGCGAAAAGCTGATGCGTCAGTACTATTGGGCCGCCAAAGCGGTGACCCAGCTCAACCAGATTTTGCTGCTCAACATCGAAGATCGGCTCAAGACCGATCGGGGCGAATCGGTCAGTGACTTCCGCCCACTCAATGAGCGCTTCTTTGAAAAAGCGGGCCTGATCGAAGTGGCCAGTGACGACCTGTATCAAAAGCACCCTCACGCCATCCTAGAGACCTTTTTGCTCTATCAGGCCACCCCGGGGGTGAAGGGTTTTTCTGCCCGAACATTGCGCGCACTCTACAACGTGCGCGCCATCATGAACGGACGCTTTCGGGCCGATCCGGTCAACCGCGCCACGTTTTTGCAAATCCTGCAGCAACCCCAGGGCATCACGCACGCGATGCGACTGATGAACGAAACCTCGGTTTTGGGACGTTACCTGTGGGTATTCCGGCGCATCGTCGGCCAGATGCAGCACGACCTGTTTCATGCCTACACGGTGGACCAGCACATCTTGATGGTGCTGCGCAATGTGCGGCGCTTTTTCATGCCCGAGCACACGCACGAATACCCGTTTTGCTCACAGCTGGCCGGCGGCTGGGACAAGCCCTGGATCTTGTACACCGCCGCCTTGTTCCATGACATTGCCAAAGGCCGTGGCGGTGACCACTCCAAGCTGGGCATTGCCGAAGTGCGCACCTTTGCACGCCAGCACAAACTGGACAAAGAAGACACGCAGTTGATCGAGTTTCTGGTGGGCGAACACCTCACCATGAGCCATGTGGCGCAAAAAGAAGACCTCAGCGACCCCGAAGTCATTGGCCGCTTTGCTCAGCGCGTGGGCAACGAGAGGCGACTGACCGCACTCTATTTGCTCACGGTGGCCGACATCCGTGGCACCAGCCCCAAAGTGTGGAACGCCTGGAAAGGCAAGCTGCTGGAAGACCTGTACAAATCCACCCTGCGTGTGCTGGGCGGGCGTGCCCCGGATGCCAATGCCGAGGTGGAAGCGCGCAAGCGCGAAGCCCTGATCGAGCTGGCTCGCCACAGCGAACCCCATGAGGGCCAAAAAGCCTTGTGGGATACGCTGGATGTGGGTTACTTCATGCGCCACGATGCATCAGACATCGCTTGGCACGCCCGACAGCTGTCGCGCCATGTGGCCAAGCCCGCCGAAGGACCGGTCAAACCGATTGTTCGAGCCCGCATTTCCCCCGTCGGAGAGGGCCTTCAGGTGCTGGTGTTCACACCCGACCAACCCGATTTGTTTGCCCGCATTTGCGGACACTTTGACCAATCGGGTTTCAGCATTCTGGACGCCAAAATCCACACCACCCGCACCGACTGGGCCCTGGACACCTTTCAGATCGTGACCCCGGTCTTGCCCGAGCATTACCGTGAACTGCTGAGCATGGTCGAATCTGGCCTGACCCAAACCCTGGACAAACAAGCCCCCCTGCCCGCCGCCGCCCGTGGGCGTGTCTCACGCCGGGTCAAGAGTTTCCCGGTCACACCGCGCGTGACCCTCAAGCCGGATGAAAAAGCGCAAAACTGGTTGCTCAGCATCTCAGCCAGCGACCGCATCGGGCTGCTGTACAGCATTGCCACCGTGCTGGCCCGCCACGGCATCCACCTGCAACTGGCCAAGATCAGTACGCTGGGTGAACGGGTTGAGGACACCTTCCTCATCAGTGGCACCTCCTTGCAGCAAAACAAAGCCCAAATCGAGATCGAGACGGAGTTGCTGGCGGCACTGCAGCAGAGTTGAGCCCGAGACTCCCATGACACAAGCCCTCAGCCAACGATCGTCCCGCATGATGAACGTCGCCATCGCGGTGTTTGCATTGCTGGCCTTTGTGCTGCTCAAATTCAGATACCCCGTCCTGGATCTGGTTTTCTATGACCTGTTTAGATACGCAACAGACGAGCGTCGATTCGAATGGGCTGAGCAACAGATCTACGTAGCGGGCCTTTTCTGTGCTGTGATCACGTTCTTCCTTGTGCTGCTCAAGTACATCAGCAAAACCCGAACCTTGGATCAAGGCATATCCAAGATCGCTCAGGGCGTGAACACGCAAGAGACTACGCCAGAGAAGACAGCCTGAACCCTTTGGACACACGGGTGCTCAACATGAGCGCTCCATCTCGGGTCATATTTGGCGATCCCCCGTTAGCTGCTTCATCGTCCACAGCAGACAGACCGTTCAACCAAAGGGGAGTGGGCGTCATCCCCCTCTAAGGTTTATCGCCGACTCACCCTTTTTTACGCGGCGGCAAGCCCGTATGCTGCGTCAGCAGCGTTCCCTTGCGCGGTGCCTGACCGGGTTTTTTAAGCCCGCCTAACGGCTTGCCCTTAGCCGCCAGCGCCCCGCCCTGCCCTTTGCTGGGTGCCTGGGTGCTGTTGGCCCGGCGGGGGCTTTGGTAGCCGCCGTCGGTCAACGGCTGCCAGCTCGGAATCAGGTGGTGTTTGCCGTTGCCAATCAAATCCGCCCGACCCATGGCCTTGAGCGCTTCGCGCAACAGGGGCCAGTTGTTCGAGTCGTGGTAGCGCAAAAACGC
>JAGNVG010000035.1 GCA_017986605.1 Limnohabitans sp. | reverse complement strand
AAAGCCCGAGTTTTTCGGCCCGGTCGAGGTTTTCGAGAACAGCACCGGGACCCTCCTCCATTGCCCTGAGCCAGGCTGGTAAAAACTTATCCCCCAACAAGTCCTGCAGCCTGCCAAAGCGGGCAACAAAAGCATCTACCCGCTCTGGAAAACCAATGTCTTGCAGCTGCGACACCAATTCTTGAGCACCGAAGGGGCGGCTAAAAAGCCGCTCATCTGTTTGCTGCAAATGCAATAACTCGGCCTTGGCTGTTTTGAGCAAACCCGCCAATCGTTCTCGGTCACCCTTGGCAAGTTTGTCTTTGAGTTTCGGTGCTGCGGGGCTCATGTGAGCAAAACGCCTTCTGAAAGAGCCACCTCATCGACCGGCAAATGGGCTTGATGAGCATCCAGCAGACGGACATCGACTTTGCGACCATCGAGCTGCCGCTGCAATTGGGCTGCCAGCAAAGAGGCCTCCCAAATCGGGTTATTGACTCCGCCTTGCACTTGCACGTGCAAGTCAATATCGCCCCCCTTGGCCGAGTCATCCAATCGAGAGCCAAATAAACGCACCTGAGCCCGGTCGCCCCAGCGCAGCACAACCGCGTGGTGAATGATGGCTTGTGAGTGAGGTGAAAGTCTCATGCTTTTGAGGACACCGGATTCAAACGGCTTCCACCAGCTCAAAACTGGTCGTGATCTCGGCCGTTTTGCCCAGCATGATGCTGGCTGAGCAGTATTTGTCGTGGCTCATGGCAATGGCACGCTCCACCGCACTGGCCGGCACACCTTTGCCCGTGACGGTGAAATGCATGTTGATCTTGGTGAAGACCTTGGGCTCCACCTCTGCGCGTTCGCTGCTGAGCTTGACGCTGCAGCCGCGCACATCGTGGCGACCCCGCTTCAAGATCAGCACGACGTCGTACGCCGTGCACCCGCCAGTGCCAGCCAGCAACATTTCCATGGGGCGAGGGGCCAGGTTTTGACCGCCGTTTTCAGGTTTCGCTGCATCGGGTGCGCCGTCCATGGCCACCATGTGGCCAGAGCCGGTTTCGGCCAAAAACCCCATGCCGGAGCGGGTGCCGGCAGCGCCGGTCCAGGTGACTGTGCATTCCATTTTCGTGTTTCCTTGTCGATTGACTTTTTTGCAAAGCCCGCAAATGAGGTGCGCGTATGGTACCCGGGCCTACTTTGTCATGCCCCGCCCCTTGCCTGTACTGGCCGCCTCTAGCCTGTCATGGCCGCCTCTAGCCTGTCATGCCCGCGCATGCGGGTATCCATTCACCACACATTTTTGACAGTTTTTTGCACTTAAAAGCCCATCACTTGCTGCGATGCAACAAAAAGGCCATTACAATTACGAACAGTCGTGCTTTTTTGCACACACCCCTTGTCTCCTCCACCCTCTGAAAAGGTGGATTTGCCCCCATCCGCAAGGCTGGGGGCATTTTTTTGTCCTTGTGGTTCGCCCGTGTTGCTCAGGGGCCAGAACTCAAAAACGGTGCGTCAAACCCACTTGCAAGGTACGCCCGAGCAAGCCACCGTTTTGACTGTTCACACCCCAAACGGTGTTGGAAGCTGAATAAAAAGACAACGGCGGCTCTTTGTTGAGCAAATTACTGATGCCAACACGCATTTGCGTTGCAGGTGTTAGTTGCACCAAACCCAGCACATCGATGGTGGTGAACCCGGGCACCCTGCGCCCCTTGATGGTTTCACGGGTGTTGCTCGCCAAGTTTATGGCGTTGACATCCATGTCTTTATAGCCACTGGTGTAATTGATGTTGAGCTGCCAATGGTGCTTGCCGTTTTCAAGCCCCAGCATCCACTTGCTGCGCCAGCGTGGCGAAGCGACACCTGTGGTGTCTGAATACGCGGCCAAATCAGAAACCCAATCAGCATCGGGCGAGACTTTGGCTTTGGATTGCAGCATGTAAGTGCCTTGCACACCGAAAAGCCAGCGCCCCCAATCGCCAGGGTGGCGGTATTTGACATCCAAGTCCACGCCTTCTTTGATTGATTCTCCCCAGTTGCGCACTTTGAGCAACAAGCCAAGGTAGTTGAAGTTGCCATTCGACCCTCCGTTTGTCCACAACTTGGGATCGGTCACAACGGCACTTCTGTATTTGAGTGGATTGGCCAAGACCTCTTGCGAAGACTCAAATTGCAAGGTGTCGTGCATGTCCACGCGCCAATAATCCACACCAATGCTCAGATTTTGCTGAGGCGTGAAGGCCAACCCCAGGGTTTGTTGTTGTGACTTCTCAGGCTTGAGGTCAGCGTTGCCGTTGGTAAAAACACGGATTGCAGCATTGTCTGTGCACCTGACTTGATTGCTACCGTCAGAAGGCTGCAAACTGGCCGCAATGGCATTCAAATCAGTGTTACAGCGCATCAACTGGGTCAAGGTCGATTGAAGGTAATTGCTGCCAAATACCAAGGTTTGACCGGGTGAAGGTGCCCTGAACCCTGTGCCCACGGCTCCTCTGAGGGCCCAGTGAGAATTGATGGCCCAACGGCTGGCCAATTTGCCATGTGTGGTGTTGCCTACATCGCTGTAGCGGTCGGTGCGCAATGCGGCAATGACATCCCAATTGGACCGGACAGGCACTTGAAGTTCGGCATAGGCAGCCTGATTTTGACGTTTGGTTCCAAAACTGGGTTCGCTCATCACGTCTTGGTTGTACTGCGTGTCCACTTTCTCCTGTTTGATGTCCACCCCCATGCCCAGCATCACGTCTTTGCCATCGATTTCAAACAAAGGCCGAGAAACACGAAAGTCCAACGCGCTGAGGGAGACCTTACCCTCACTTTCGGTCTGCCAAGAGCGGCTGTTGAGCAGTTGCGCAGTCAACGGGTTTTGGTCATCCAAAGGTTTCAACATGCCTGCCAGCAAGACCGGAGAATTCGTATTGAGACCCGCCTGGGCATAGTTGACCTTTTGTGCGCGCTTGAGGGATGTGGACTGCGTTTGGTAAAGACTGGCGTTGTAATTCCAGTCATTGAATTCCCCTTTCAGGCCAAGAGTCAACCGCGATAGCCCGTTTTCATAACTTTGTGCCAAAGCTGGCAAATCAGGTTGCCAATAAAAGAAACCAAAAGCAGGGCTCAAGCCATTGGCCACCATTTCTGCATAGCCTGGTGCACCCACCACGTTGCGCACGCGCCCACCGAACGTCGCCCATGAATTGACGGCGATTTGGCTCTCTGTTTGGCTGTGCAAGACTTCTGCGTAAAACGTGGCGGCATTGGGCAGTTGAACTTCTGCTTGGGCATGCAACTTTTTAGACTCGCGCGATGGATAGATGTCCAGCGTAGGCTGCAGGTTCATGCGGCATGTGGTGGGCAAGCTGCCGCCATAACTCAGCCCTTTGCCTGTACAGGCGCCATTTTGGTAAAGAGCACTCCACGCCGCCGGTTTCGTCCTTGGCGAATACAGCCAGGCAGGCGATGAATATGCAGATACCCAAGAGCTGTCCGCCGAGTAGGTCTTGCCTTCGTGCTCAAAAACTTGACGTCCAGGTCCGGCAAATGGTCGGTCCATCACGGACAGAGAGTCGGCCTTGCTCAACTCGGCAGTGACGCGAAAACTGAAACCATCATTGACCAGCCGTCCACGTCCCCAAGTCATGCTGGCCACATGGCTTTGCGCTGAGCCACCCTGTGGACGAATAAGATCAACCGCAACTTCAAGGCCTTTGCTTTCCGCTCGGGTGATGATGTTGATCACGCCTGCAATGGCATCGGTTCCGTATAAAGAGGATGCGCCATCGGTCAGCAACTCAATGCGATCAATCGCCACCAACGGCAAAAAATCGAGATCAACACCGTTGTTTTCCTTGCCTGAATTTTTTTGAATGCCGAACGGTGCCAGTCTTTTCCCATTGAGCAAAACCAATGTGCCCGTCGGCATGCCATGCAGTGCGGCACTGCTGTAGCCGCCGGCTGCGCTACCGAGCTGGGACAGATCTCGACCATTAAAAACTTGGGTCAGACTTTGAACCGCTTCAGACAATGTGTTGTGGCCGCGTCGCTGCAGGTCTTGTCGCGTCACAACCTGAACGGGCAACGCCAGCGTCTGCTCTTTTCGGATGATCGACGATCCAGTGATCTCAACACGGTCGAACTGGCGAAACTCAGTTAACTTGGCTGTGACCTCAACCACAGCGGGATTGGGCTTGGATTCAAGCGAAGGCTCCTGCGCCCTCACTCCCAAAGCCAACAACGCCGCACACAAAAAAACGCCGAGTTGTGTCAATGTCATGCGCCTGAAGATCTTCATGGCTTCCTCGCCGATAAATATAAATCACAATAATTAAAACATAATAGTTAAATAAAAACATTAAATTAACAAATATCTTGAGTGCGCACCATTGCTTTTATCCCTCCAGCTCTCGGCCGGTGCCCACATCGTGCTATCTACGTGCAAGCTATGATCAAAACATCGTCCGCCCTTCTGCGCAGGCCTGCCAAATAGCTTCCCATGACCACAGTCCGACTCAAACCCGCCGATTACCTGATCAAAATTCTGAACGCCCGCGTTTATGACGTGGCCACCGAATCGGCACTGGAACCCGCTAAAAATCTCTCGCGCCGCCTGCACAACCAGGTGCTGCTCAAGCGCGAAGACCAGCAGCCCGTGCACAGCTTCAAGCTGCGTGGGGCTTACAACAAGATGGCGCATCTGAGCCCTGAGCAGCTCCAAAAAGGCGTGATCTGCGCCTCGGCAGGCAACCATGCGCAGGGCGTGGCCTTGAGTGCCACCAAGTTGGGCACCCGCGCAGTGATCGTCATGCCCACCACCACGCCGCAGGTCAAGGTCGATGCGGTCAAAGGGCTGGGTGGCGAAGTGGTTCTGTTTGGGGACAGCTATTCCGACGCCTACAACCACTCGCTGGCGCTGCAAAAAAAGCAGGGACTGACCTTTGTGCACCCCTTTGACGACCCCGATGTGATCGCGGGCCAAGGCACGATTGCCATGGAAATGCTGCGCCAACACCAAGGCCCGCTGGATGCGGTGTTTGTGGCCATCGGCGGGGGCGGTCTGATCAGCGGGGTGGCCAACTACATCAAGGCGGTGCGCCCTGAGGTGAAGGTGATCGGCGTGCAGATGAACGACTCCAACGCCATGATCCAATCCGTGGTCGCCAAAAAGCGCGTGACTCTGCCCGATGTGGGCTTGTTTTCGGACGGCACCGCAGTCAAGCTGGTGGGCGAAGAGACCTTCCGCGTCGCACGCCACCTGGTGGACGAATACATGACCGTGGACACCGACGCGGTGTGCGCGGCCATCAAGGACGTGTTTGTGGACACCCGCTCGATCGTGGAGCCCGCAGGTGCACTGGCCGTGGCCGCCATCAAGCAATACGTGGCCGCGCACAAGACCAAAGGCCAGACCTTTGCGGCGATCTTGTGCGGCGCCAACATGAACTTTGACCGCCTGCGCTTTGTGGCCGAACGGGCCGACGTGGGCGAAGAAAAAGAAGCGCTTTTTGCGGTGACGATCCCCGAAGAGCGCGGCAGTTTCAAGCGCTTTTTGGAGCTGATTGGCAGCCTGCCTGGCGGCCCGCGCAACGTGACCGAATTTAACTACCGCATGAGCGACTCTGACAAAGCCCATGTGTTTTTGGGGTTGAGCACATCGGCCAAGGGCGAAAGCACCAAGATCACCGCCAATTTCAATAAAAACAAGTTTCAGGCCATCGACCTGACTCACGACGAGCTGGCGAAAGAGCATATCCGCCACATGGTGGGCGGGCACTCGGCCATGTCACAAGACGAACGCTTGCTGCGCTTTGAGTTTCCGGAGCGCCCGGGTGCCTTGCTCAAGTTTTTGAGCTTGATGCGGCCGGGCTGGAACATCAGCCTCTTCCATTACCGCAACCAGGGCGCTGACTACGGGCGCATTCTGGTGGGCCTGCAGGTGCCACCCAAAGACGACAAGGCATTTGCCAAGTTTTTGGAAGCGCTGGGGTATCCATATGCGGAAGAGACGGGTAATCCGGCATACCGAATGTTCTTGAGAAGCTGACAAGGAGCTCCCCATGCCCGCATCCCTCGAAGGCCAACTCGTCGTCGCGATCTCGTCGCGCGCACTGTTCGACTTTGAAGAAGAAAACCACCTGTTTGAACAAGGTGACGATCGGGCTTACATGAAGCTGCAATTGGACCGGCTGGAGGAGCCCGCCAAGCCCGGTGTGGCGTTTTCTCTGGTGCGCAAGCTGCTGGCTTTTAACGATGCGAATGCCCAACGGGTCGAGGTGGTCATCCTGTCGCGCAACGACCCGGTTTCGGGCATGCGGGTGTTCCGCTCGGCGCAGCACTACGGCTTGCCCATCCAGCGCGGCAGCTTCACGCGGGGACAGCCGCCGTGGCGCTACCTCAAGCCGCTGAACGCCAACCTGTTTTTGTCGGCGCATTTGTCGGATGTGCGGGCAGCCCTGGATGCAGGCGTGCCAGCCGCGCAGGTGTACCCCCACTCGGCCCTGGCGTCCGAAGCGCATCCCCATGAAGTGCGCATTGCATTTGACGGCGATGCGGTGCTGTTTTCGGACGAAGCCGAGCGGGTGTTTCAGGCCGAAGGTTTGTCGGCGTTTCAGGCACACGAGCGGGCCAAGGCTTCCCAGCCTTTGCTGGCAGGGCCGTTCAAGCCCTTGCTGGCGGCCTTGCACCGACTGCAACAAGAAGGCACCCCCGCCATGCGCGTGCGCACCGCGCTGGTCACAGCGCGCAGCGCCCCCGCGCACGAACGCGCCATTCGCACCTTGATGAACTGGAACATCGAGGTGGACGAAGCGATGTTTTTGGGGGGCTTGCCCAAGGGCGAATTCTTGCGCGAATTCGAGCCCGATTTTTTCTTTGACGACCAGACGGGTCACATCGAATCGGCTGCGCGACATGTGCCGTCGGGGCATGTGGCTTCAGGAATATCGAACCCGGATTGAAGGGCGAAAATCCTTCTTCGTGGAAAGGAGCTGCTGCTCGTGCAGGCTTTTTTGCCATGGCAGGCATTCGCGAGCAGGGGCTCGCTCCCACACAGCGATCCTCTGAATAAGAATCCAGGTGTTGTGTCCCTGTGGGAGGCAGCCCCTGCGGCCGAATGCCCGCAAGAACCCCACTCACTTTTTATCGACGTAGGGGGCCAGCGCCTTGGCGTCTATCCGGTAGCTGGCAGCGCCCATGTGCGAGTCGGTTTTGGTGGCACTGATGAGGCCGGAGACCCAAATCACGTCCATCAGGCGAAAGCGCTTGTTGGGTTTGTCCAGCACCACATGCACGATCTGGTTGGCCGGGGGCGCAGGGGAGTGCACGCAGGCACCAAAGTAAGGCACCAGCAAAAACTCTTTCATGCCATCGGGCACGTCCTCAAGGGGCACCAAAAAACCAGGCAAGCGCACGTTTTGCCCCAGCAACAAGGGATTGATGGGGGCGTTGTCCCACATCTTGCGCATTTTTTTCAAAGCTTCTTCAGCCCTGGGATCGTTGTCTTTCAAGCCATCAAGGTTCAGCGCTTTGAGGTCTTTGTAAGGGTCCCAGCCTGCGGGGATCAGTTGCTCCCAGCCGATGGTGCGCGCTGGGCCCGGCGTGCTGGCCCCGGCAGGTGTGGCTTCGGCCGCCAGTGCAGGCTGCACCTGCGGCACCAGCTCACGCGCGGTCTCGCGCACACTTTGCGCTTGAGCGCTCAGCGCCGATACGCCAAACAACAGCACCCCCGCATTCAAAAATATCCGCACTTTTTTCATTCCCTCACTCCCATTTCTGTTTTCATTGACCCCATGCTTTCAGACCGCCCGTTGGCGCATCACACGCGTGGCGACAGGCCATCGGCCAAAGACATGCGGTACGCCCGCCAGGCGGGCCCCAGACTGGCCAGCATGCCCGCCAACAACACGGCGGCAGTCAAGGCCCACTGGCTGGACAAGGGCGCGGCCATTTGCAAACGGATGCCCAGCGCGTTTTGCAGCCAGGGCACACCCAGCGCCATGCCCGCTTGCGCCAACAGCACGCCCAGCAAGACGCCGGCACCCGTGACCCACATGCCCTCCCATGCCAGCAGGCCCAGCACATGGCGCGGCCCGGCACCGACTGCGCGCAACACGGCCAGTTCGCGGCGGCGCTCGTTCAGGCCCGCCAGCACCACCGCCATGAGCGACAACACGCTCACCAACGCCACCAAAGCCGACACCGCCAGCAATGCGTTTTCACCCAAGCCCAACACCGTCCACAGCTCACCCAAGGCCACACCGGGCATCACCCCCATCAGGGCTTCGTCCTCGTATTGGTTGACAAAGCGCTGCACATTGAAGACCGCCGCCCGGGTTTTGAGACCCACCAGAGCAGCCGTGACTTGTTCGGGCTCCAGATTGAATTTGCGCGCCTGATCAGCCGGAATCTGCCCACCAGGCATGGGCGTGCCGGCCACCCAGCCAAGGTGCACAGCTTGCAAAGCCTGCAGACTGACATGAACCGTGCGGTCCACGGGTGTGCCGGTAGGGGCCAGGATGCCCACCACCTTGAACGGTTTGTCGGCGTGTTCGTCAGCCTGTTTCGATTCGTGATCATGCTCGTGCAGGCCATGCCCCAGCGTGATGCTTTGGCCCAGGCCATAACCCATATTGCGCGCCACCTCGGCCCCGATCACGGCCTCATACAAACCATCCAAGGTGCCTGCAAACACAGCACCTTGTGCCAAGACCAGCGCTTGTTTGTCGCCATAGGCAAAGTGCCTGAAATACTCGGGCGTGGTGCCCAGCACCGGATAGCCCCGGTGCGAGTCGCCCAGACTCAGGGGCACCACCCACGACACCGAGCGGTGCTGCGCCACGGCGCGCACGCTGTCCATGGACATGCCTTGCGGCACGCTGCCGATGTGGAAGACCGAAAACAGCATGAGCTGCACCGGGCTGCTGCGCGCGCCCACAATCAGGTCGACTCCACTGACCGATTGCGCAAAGCTGGTGCGGATATCGTGACGCAAACGCTCCAAAGTCCACAACAAAGCGGTGGCCAGCGCCAGCGACACGACCACCCAAACCAAGGTGCTGCGCCGGTTCCAGGCGCTGCGTCGGGCAATGCCCCAAAGGCTGTTCATGACTTGCCCCCGGCATTGAGTAACTCGGGCAAGGACCATGGCACATCAAACCGTGTGGCCTGCTGTTCGTCATGGCTCACGCACACCAAAGTGCTGCCCGCATCGCGCGCGGCCTGCAAAAGCAGGTGCATGAAGTCTTGGCGCAAGGCGGCATCGAGCGCAGAGGTGGGCTCGTCCGCCAAAATCAACTCGGGCTGGCCCATCAGGGCGCGGGCAGCGGCCACGCGTTGTTGCTGGCCCACCGACAAAGCGTCGGCACGGCGTGTCCACAGCTCCGCAGGCAAAGCCATGCGCTGCAGCCAGCTTTGGGCCGAGGCTTCTGGCCCACCGCCTGTCTGGCAGCGCGCACGCCGCAAGGCCGAAAACCGGCAAGGCAGTGTGACGTTGTCGAGCACGCTCAAATAAGGCAAGAGATTGAACTGCTGGAACACCACACCCACATGGTCAGCCCGAAACGCATCGCGCTGGCCCGGCCGCAAGGCAGCCCAGTCTTGACCCAGCAAAGACACACGGCCTTGCTGCGGCGTCAGCACCCCCGCCAACAGCCCCAGCAAAGTGCTTTTGCCGCAACCACTGGGGCCATGCAAAAAAACCGTTTGGCCAGCATCCACATGCAAGTGGCCCAATGCCAGCGTGTCTTTGCTGTCCGGCGTCCATGCATAACGCAATGGCTCGATGTCGATCACACAGCTCTCCCTGTTTTGACTGGGCAATATACCCCGTCAATCGGGCACGGCCATCTTTCTGCGGCCTTCGCGGCGGGCAATCCACACCGTGGCGCACAAAATCACAAAAGCCCCCAGCCAGGTTGACTGACTGGGCACATCGCCAAACACCAGCCACCCCAACAAGGACGCCCAGACCAGATCGAGAAAGCGCAGCGACTGGGTGGCCGAGATGTCGGCCATGGCAAAGGCGCGCGTCAGGCAATAGTGGGCCAATGTGCCCAGCACACCCGTGGCCGCAAACCCCAGCCATTGCACGGGCGTCGGCATTTGCCAATGGGGCAAAGCCATGGGCAGGCTGAGCACGGTGACTGTGAGGGCTTGCCACAACACAATCACACCGGGTTTTTCGTAGCGGGTCAGGGCTTTGGTGATGAGGAAAGAGGCAGCAAACACAGGTGAAGACGCCAGCATGACCAGGTTGTACCAACCACCATCGCCCGACATTTTGGGCAAGACCACCACCAAGACGCCCGCAAAACCGATGATGGCAGCGATCCAGCGGTCTTTGCGCATGGGCTCACCCAGAAACCAGGCTGCGCCGATCATGATGAAAATTGGCCCGGTGAAACCGATGGCGGTCATGTCGGCCAGTGGAATTTTGGGCAAGGCCGTGAACCACAAAATCAGGCCCAAGGTGTGCACGCCGCCGCGCCAAAACTGCCCGACCATGTTGACCGGCGCATAGGCCCGCCAGCCATCCCGATACACCAGGGGCAGCATCACCACCAAGCCAAACAGGTAACGCAAAAACTGGGATTGGTAAACGTCCAGGTGCAAGGTCAGGTTTCTGGCAATGGTGTTCAGGACCGAGAACAACATGCCACCCAACACCATCCAGACCATGCCCCGCACGGCTGCAGGCCAGGCCGAAAACGTGCGCCGTCCACGACGGTGGGCGAGCGACCATTGATGAGAGGGTGAGAAAGAGGGTTTGCGCGGCTTCATGCCGAAACGGGTGGAGTTGGCTGAATCACCCAATCATCATAAGGCTGATAACAGATGACGCAGGTCACTTGCGTTACGCCCCCCCCCCTGCAACCCATCGCTTGCAGGCAAGCTCCCACTCAACAGCCGAGCACCCGATCCCTGTAGGAGCCAGCCTGCTGGCGATGTGTGAGGGTTGTGGCCCACCATCGCTGGCTAGCGAGCAAGCCAAGGGCACGGCAAAGATGGCAAGGACCCGCTTGCCGCCCCTGCGGCCGAATGGCTGATATGGCTCTGCACGCATTCGCGAGCGGAGGCTCGCTCCCACGAAAACCGACGGCGATCAACCAGCGCTGTTTTGCAGCGCGGCAATGCGCTCTTCAATGGGCGGGTGGGTGCTGAACAGCTGGCCAATGCCACCGGCAATGCCCATCGCGGCCATGCTCTTGGGCAACTCGGCCGTGTGCACACCGCCCAAACGGGCCAAGGCGTTGATCATGGGTTGCTTGCGGCCCATCAGTTTGGCGGCCCCCGCGTCGGCACGGAATTCGCGCTGGCGGCTGAACCAGGCCACGATCATGGCAGCCACAAAGCCCAAGAGAATGTCCATGACGATGGTGGTCACGAAATAGCCGATGCCGGGGCCACTGCTTTCTTCGTCGTTTTTGCGCAAAAAGCTGTCGACCGCATAACCCACCACGCGGGAGATGAACACCACAAAGGTGTTCATCACGCCCTGGATGAGCGTCATGGTGACCATGTCGCCGTTGGCAATGTGCGCGACTTCGTGGCCGATGACGGCTTCGATTTCTTCGTGCGTCATGTTTTGCAGCAAGCCGGTGGACACGGCCACCAAAGCCGAGTCACGGAAGGCACCCGTGGCGAAGGCATTCGGGTCACCTTCAAAAATGCCCACCTCGGGCATGCCAATGCCCGATTTGTCGGCGAATTTGCGCACAGTGTCCACGATCCAGGCCTCGTCGGCATTGGCGGGTTGCTCGATCACACGCACGCCCGAGGACATCTTGGCGATCCACTTGCTCATGAGCAAGGAAATGATGGCACCCCCAAAACCCATGATCAGCGCATAGCCCATCAAAGCGCCCAGGTTCAGGCCGTTGGCTGTCAAAAAGCGGTTCACACCCAGCAAGCTGGCCACGATGCCCAAGACGACCACGACAGCCAGGTTGGTCAAGACAAACAGAAAAATACGTTTCATGGATGGTTTCACTTTCTACCCGGAAGACGCGGGCTCGTTGGACGGCATATTAGGGACTTGCGGGGCAAAATCAAACCGAAGGCGTCATTTCCGGATTGGCGTACGGTTTTTCAGCCCGCCCCTTGAGGCGGCGTGGCCTGAAAACGCCCACATCTTCGTAAAAAACAGGGGCTTCGTTGGCAGGCCACCATCCCGGCACCCCCAGCACAGGCAGCGGGCTGAAGGGTTTGGTCGCGAGCTTGTCGGCCGTCAGGTCCTGCGCCAGCCAGGCGTCGAGCCGGTCATGCGGCACCTCGCCGGGCACGCGCCACAAATGCACGGTGATCGATTTATAGGGCTGCACCAGTTTTTCGAGTGCCGCATGACCAAACGTCCACAAGTG
The DNA here is from genome assembly GCA_017986605.1 of Limnohabitans sp. Lineage (GTDB taxonomy): Bacteria > Pseudomonadota > Gammaproteobacteria > Burkholderiales > Burkholderiaceae_C > Limnohabitans_A. The sequence continues at coordinate 7,265 of JAGNVG010000035.1, read as the reverse complement.
CGTGTGGGGCCACTCTTGGCGCAAACCCACAAAAGCATCGGCCCAACGGTGCTCGGTCAGTGCCGCCCACAAGGCGTCAGAAGCCTGGATCAACAAGGCGTTTTCATCGAACACAGTCGCTGCATCGCGCACCGGGCCCCGCACTTGGCCCACACCAGCGCGCGCGATTTCGCGGGCCTGCAATTGGTTCAAACGCTTTTTCGCCAACGGAAAATGCATCCAACACAGGGCATTGAAAAAGTCGTGCAGTCCTTCACGTGTGGGCACCTGTCCGCTGGCAAAAATGAAGTCTTCATAAGCCTGCCCTTCGGGCAAATCGGCTTGCGGCACAAAGCCCACAGGCGCCAAAGCGGCATCGGTCAGGGCTTGCGGCTGAGCGCACCCCGCCACCACACGCTGTGCAATGGGTTCACCGACGGGCCGCCAGTCGGTCAACCACGGGGCGGACCAATCGATGTCGGCCACCCCCAAGTTCGAGGCCGGTTCGCACCGGCAGCCCGGGCGGTTCGGGTTCAGGCCGACACCAGACGCCACGGCAAGCTCTCGCCGGAGCGCAAAGGTTTGAGTTCGGCTTCGCCAAAAGCAAAGCTCTCTGCCGGTGTCCAGCTTTCGCGGCGCAGCGTGATGCGGCCACTGTTGCGCGGCAGGCCATAGAAGTCAGCGCCATTGAAGCTGGCAAAAGCTTCGAGCTGGTCGAGAGCGCCTGCCTGGTCAAAGGCTTCGGCATACATCTCGATGGCCGCGTGCGCGGTGTAGCAACCAGCGCAACCGGTGGCGTGCTCCTTGAGGTGGGCTGGATGGGGTGCACTGTCCGTGCCCAAAAAGAACTTGCGGTTGCCACCTGTTGCGGCTTGCACCAGCGCCAGCCGGTGCGTCTCGCGCTTGAGCACGGGCAAGCAGTAGTAATGCGGGCGAATGCCGCCCGTAAAAATGGCGTTGCGGTTGTAGAGCAGGTGGTGCGCGGTGATGGTCGCCCCCAGCAACGCATCACTTTCAGCCACGTACTGCGCAGCCTCTTTCGTGGTGATGTGTTCCATGACGATCTTGAGGCCCGGAAAATCACGGCGCAGCGGCTTGAGTTGCTGCTCGATGAACACCGCTTCACGGTCAAACAGGTCGATGTCGGATGAGGTGACTTCACCGTGCACCAACAGCAAAACACCTTCGCGCTGCATCGCTTCCAGCACAGGGTAAATTTTGCGCAAGTCAGTCACGCCCGCATCGCTGTTGGTCGTAGCACCTGCGGGATAGAGCTTGCAAGCCACCACGCCTGCCGCCTTGGCTCGCGCAATTTCTGCCGGATTCAGGTTGTCCGTCAGATAAAGCGTCATCAAGGGCTCAAAATCCATGCCCTGGGGCACAGCGGCCAAGATGCGGCTTTTGTAAGCCAGCGCCTGCTCGGCCGTGGTCACGGGCGGCTTGAGGTTGGGCATGATGATGGCGCGACCAAACTGCGCGGCCGTGTGCGGCACGACCACGTTCAGGGCGGCGCCATCGCGCACATGCAGGTGCCAATCGTCGGGGCGGGTGATGGTGAGTTCTTGGGTCATGAGCGTATTGTCTCAAACCTGCGCCCCACCCAACGGCCGCTTTTGGCAAAAGCGACCGGAGCGCCCTCCCCCTGTCAATGCCCGAGGATCTTGGACAAGAAGTCTTGTGCCCGGTCGGTCTGAGGTGAATCAAAGAACTGCTGCGGGGGCGCTTGCTCAACCACCTGGCCTTGGTCCATGAAGATCACACGGTCGGCCACGGCTTTGGCAAAGCCCATTTCATGGGTCACGCACAACATGGTCATACCCTGGCTGGTCAGCTCGATCATCACATCCAGCACTTCCTTGATCATCTCAGGGTCGAGCGCAGAAGTCGGCTCATCGAACAGCATGATTTTGGGGGTCAGGCACAAGGCACGGGCAATCGCCACACGTTGCTGCTGGCCACCAGACAACTGCAGAGGGTACTTGTGGGCGTGCTCGACAATGCGCACGCGCTCAAGCTGCACCATGGCTTTGTCGATGGCTTCCTTGCGAGGCATCTTCGCCACCCAGGTGGGTGACAAGATCAGGTTTTCCAAAACCGTCAGGTGCGGGAACAAATTGAACTGCTGGAACACCATGCCAACTTCGCGGCGCACTTTATCGATGCCTTTGAGATCATCGCCAAGCACCGTGCCATCCACCGTGAGCGTGCCTTCCTGGTATTCCTCGAGGGCGTTGATGCAGCGGATCAGGGTGGATTTACCCGAGCCCGAGGGGCCGCAAATGACCACTTTTTCGCCTTTGGCAAATTGCAGATTAACGTCGCGCAGCACGTGGTAACCATTGCTGGCGTACCACTTGTTGACGCCCTTGAACTCAATTAGAGGTGTTGCATTAGAGGTCATGGAAATCTTTCGTTCAGCGAACTTTGCTCACAGCTGTGCGGTCTTCAATCCACAAGCTGTAACGTGACATGGCAAAGCAAAAGGCAAAATAAATGAAGGTGATGAAGAGGTAGGCCTCGATCTTGAAGGGACGCCAGTCGGCATCCGAGTTCAGCGCCAAACCCAAAGCACCCGTCAACTCATACAGCGACACGATGGTCACCAAAGAGGTGTCTTTGAACAAACCAATGAAGGTGTTCATGATGGATGGCACCACGGTGGCCAAGGCCTGCGGCAGCACAATCATGCGCTGCACCTGCCAGTAACTGAGTCCCAGCGTAGCAGCGGCTTCGGTTTGACCCTTGGGCAGCGCTTGCAAGCCCCCTCGAACCACCTCGGCCATATAGGCTGCCGAGAACAAGGTGATGCCTACCACCACACGAAGCAGCACGTCGATTTTGACGCCCTCCGGCATGAACAGCGGCAACATGAATGAGGCCATGAACAGCACCGTAATCAGTGGCACGCCACGGATCAGCTCGACATACAAAGTGCACAAAGTCCGGATGGCAGGCATGCTGGAGCGCCGACCCAGCGCCACAAAAATGGCCAATGGAAACGCCAAGGTCATGGAGATCACCGTCAACATCACCGTGAGCGGAAACCCACCCCACTGGTCAGTATCCACGGCTGTCAAACCGAAAAACCCGCCCTTCATCAACACGAAGTAAATCGTGAGCATGACCACCCAAAGCGCTGGCAAGGCTTTGTTCCAAAAGCGTGGCATGCAACTGAGAACCACCACACCCAACATCAAAGCGGTTGCGATCACCGGACGCCAGTGCTCGGTTTCGGGGTAACGCCCCATCACGATCAGGCGTCCTTTTTCAGAAATCACCCCCCAGCAGGCTCCCACACCACGCAAGTCGTTGCACGACTGCAGATTGGCACCAAAAACGGCATTCAGCAGCGCCCAATCCATGGATGCCACCAGCACCCAAACGACCAGAGCCAACAGGATCACAGACAACAAACTGTTGCTGATGCTGGAAAACAAGTTGGCGCGCAACCAAGCCAGAGGCCCAGCGCTGCGACCCGGCATGGGCCGTGCATCGATTGATTTGAAAACAATATTCATGTCAGCGCTCCTGGATAGCGGCACTGGCGTTGAACCAGTTCATGAGAGCCGACGTGATGAGAGACAAGGTCAGGTACACCAGCATCACGATGGACAACGCCTCGATGGCACGGCCCGTCTGGTTGAGGGTGGTGTTGGCAATCGAAACCAATTCGGGGTAGCCGATGGCCACCGCCAAGGATGAATTTTTGGTCAGGTTCAGGTACTGGCTGGTCAGTGGCGGAATGATCACGCGCAAGGCCTGCGGCAACACCACCAGACGCATTGATTGGCCTTTGTTCAGACCCAAGGAAGCGGCGGCCTCGTGCTGCCCAAGTGAGACAGAGGCAATGCCCGACCGCACCACTTCTGCGATGAACGATGCCGTGTAAAACACCAGGCCACACAACAAGGCCATGAATTCCGGGCTGAACACACCCCCGTCTTCAATCTGGAAGTCGCCGATCTTGGGCAAATTCCACTCGGCAGGCGCACCACCGGCCAACCAGCCGAGCAGCATCAACGCCACAGTCACCCCTGTGGACACGCCCCAGACAGAACGCGTCTGGCCCGTCTGATCAAAATGGGCCTTGGCCTGCCGGCGATAAATGACCGTAAAAACACAGCCCAACACGAGCCCGCAGAGTGCCAAGGTTTGACCCAGTTGCCATACCGGCCATGGGAATGACACACCGTTTTTGCTCAGATAAAAATGGCCCAATTGCCAGGCTTTATCGAAATCGGGCAAGGCTTCGGTAAATACCAAATACCAAATCAACAACTGCAGGTAGACCGGCACGTTGCGAAAAAATTCCACATAGGCGTAGCAAACCTTGCGAACCAGGAAGTTGGTCGAAAAACGCCCCACACCCACCAGCACACCCAACAAGGTGGCCAGCACAATGCCAATCACCGCCACTTTGAGCGTGTTGAGCATGCCAATGAAGAACGCCATCAAATACGTGCTGTTGGACGCGTACTCGATCATCGTTTCACTGATGTCGAAGCCGAACGGTTGCAGCAAAAAGTCATAGCCACTTTGAATGCCGCGCATACGCATGTTGATGAGCGTATTGCGCACCAACAAAGCGACCAGCGCCAAAGCCGACAAAATCGCGACGATCTGGTAGATGACCGATCGCCCTTCGCGGCTGCGCCACGAGATGGATCGGTTTTTCTTGCCAGGCAAAGGCCTGGCCTCGATCATTGAAAAATGGGACATGTACAGGGCCTGAATAAAACCACGGGTGAAAAAGATACGCCCCAAGAAGGGGCGTATCCAGAGCCTTTAGAGAAGGCTGAAAATCAACGCAGTGGGGCTGCGTACATCAGGCCACCCTTGTTCCACTGGTTGTTGAGACCGCGTGGCAAGTTGATGGCTGTTTTAGGGCCCACGTTGCGTTCGAACATTTCACCGTAGTTGCCTGTGGTCTTGATGGCGCGGGCCAACCACTCTTTGTCCAAGCCCAGGTGTTTGCCCAAGTCTTCGGTCGCGCCCAGCATGCGGCCCACTTGAGGGTTGTCGCTCGACTTCATTTGGTCCACATTGGCTTGGGTGATGCCGTACTCTTCTGCTTCGATCAGGCCATTGAGCACCCATTTGTTGATGGCGAACCACTCGTCGTCACCACGGCGAACCAAAGGGCCCAGAGGTTCTTTAGAGATCAAGTCGGGCAGAACCAAGTGTGCTGCAGGATCTTTGGCTTCCTTGGCGCGCACCGAGGCCAAACCAGAGGCGTCGGTGGTGTATGCCTGGCAACGGCCAGAGAAATAAGCACCTGTAGCCGCTTCGACTTTTTCAAACACCACAGGCTTGAGGTTCAGCTTGTTGGCACGGGAGAAGTCGGTCAAGTTCTTCTCGGTGGTGGTGCCGGACTGCACGCACACGGTGGCACCTTTGAGTTGCTTGGCGCTGGTGATTTTGCCTTTTGGAACCATGAAGCCTTGGCCGTCATAGTAGTTGGCACCAATGAAGTGCAGACCCAAAGAAGCGTCACGGTTGAGCGTGTTGGTCGTGTTGCGAGCCAAAACGTCCACTTCGCCAGACTGCAGTGCGGTGAAACGCTGCTGGGCAGTCAAGGGCACGTATTTGACCTTGTTGGCATCGCTCAACACGGCGGCGGCCACAGCACGGCAGTGGTCCACATCCAAGCCGGACCAGTTGCCACTGGAATCGGCAGCAGAAAAACCTGCCAAACCGGTGTTGACGCCACAAACAATTTGTCCGCGCTGTTTGATCTGGTCCAGTGTTTTGCCGGCCATGGCAGAAGTGCCAGCCAACAAGCCTGCGGTCGCCAAAACGGCGCCGATCACGGTGCGTGCATGTTTTTTCATGGTTTGTATCCTCTTTCGATTTTTGAGCGGCAAAACGCCACCCCTTGATTAAATGTCAAAACTGAGTCATGACCGCCTAGGAGCTTCCCTAGGGATTGGAGACAACTCAAGTGATCCATCACACCGCACCACAATGAAGCAGTGCTGGAGACCGACTACCTCAGCTGCACAAAATGTGCCTGCACGAAATCGTGCCGTGAATGTAGTCTGTTTCCCACGCACGGATCCTCCGGGCGTACCCTTGATTGTCATGCAAAAAATGCATACATCAATGCCCTCAGCGCGACGAGTGGACGGATGCAGGTCTTTGGGTCAGATGCAACCACAGCTGTTGTGCAGCTCCTTTGGCATGGTGTTTGGCACTGGGTTTCTCTCGGTAGGCCCGCACCTCCATGGTCAACGCTTGCACCTGTCCAGCCGACAAGCCCACCTCCACCAAGGCCCCCGTCTGCACTTCCTTTTTCACAGCGCTGCGAGGCAAAAAGGCGATGCCATGGCCCTCCATCGCCATGACCTTCAGGCCTTCCGCCATGTCTGTCTCGTACACCCGTTCCAAGTGAATCGGCGTTTTAGACTGCTTGAGAATCCAATCGGTGATGCCGCCCAGATACGCGCCCGGGGCATAACCCAAATAGGGAAGGGGCTTGGAGGCCGCGCCTGGAAAGCTGAAAAGAGGACGCGCATCAGGCCCCGCCTTGGCATAAGGGGCCAACACTTCCTGGCCCAACACCACCATTTCATAGCGGTCGGGATCGAGCTGCAGCGGCTGTGAAGGATGGTGGTAAGCGATCAACACATCGCAGCCCCCCTCGACCAAACGCATGGCGGCATCGTGCACATTCAAGGCAATTAAGCGACTTTTGATCGAACCAAAACCTTCCCGCAACCCGGCAATCCACGAAGGAAAAAAAGTGAATGCCAAAGTGTGCGGCACCGCAAACTCAATGAAGTCCTGCCCGGCAGAGTTGTGCCCACGCAGCATGGCTCGGGTGCTTTGCAAGGATTGAAGCAACTCCAAAGCCTGGGCGTACAAGGTCTCGCCCGCCGCGGTGAGTTTGGTGGGATAAGAACTGCGATCCACCAGATCAGCGCCAGCCCAAGCTTCGAGCGACTGAATTCGACGAGAAAACGCAGGCTGCGTCACGTGGCGCAACTGCGCAGAGCGGCTGAAACTGCGGGTTTCAGCCAAGCTCACAAAATCTTCAAGCCATTTGGTTTCCATGCCGAATTATGTCGCTGACGACGTGGCCACGGATGAGTGAGAGACCTCTGCGTTTTGTTGCATCGACCACATGCTGGCGTAACGCCCCTGCTGAGCCAAAAGTGCGGCATGGTTGCCGCGCTCAATGATGCGCCCAGACTCCATCACCAAAATTTCGTGCGCATCGACCACCGTGGACAAACGGTGTGCAATCACCAAAGTGGTTTTGTTCTGGGCTACGCTGGCGAGCTCAG
>JAGNVG010000034.1:1735-19643 GCA_017986605.1 Limnohabitans sp. | reverse complement strand
TACAAAAGCAAATGTCGTCATGTGCAAATGGGGTATCTGAAAAGAATGCAGGTGAGCGTGCCGTGCATCGCTGACCCGGGCCTGTCAAGTCAACAGTGAATCAATAACGCAAGAGGACCGAGCCCCAGGTGAAGCCGCCGCCCACGCCTTCGAGCATGAGGGTCTGGCCACGCTGGATGCGCCCGTCGCGCACAGCGGTGTCCAGCGCCAGCGGGATCGAGGCGGCCGAGGTGTTGCCATGCTGGTCCACGGTCACGACCACCTTGTCAGCACCCAGCTTGAGCTTGCGAGCGGTGCTTTGCATGATGCGGATGTTGGCTTGGTGCGGGATCAGCCAGTCGATGTCAGCATCGGTCAAGTTGGCCTTGGCCAAGCTGGCACGGGCGGTTTCTTCGAGCACCCCCACAGCCAGTTTGAACACGGCTTGGCCATCCATCTTGAGCACTGGGTCACCCAAAATCGCGCCCCGGTTGACGTGACCGGGCACGCACAGGATGTCCTTGTGCTTGCCATCGGCGTGCAAATCAGTGGCCAAAATGCCGGGTTGGTCTGAAGCTTCCAAAATGACAGCGCCTGCGCCGTCACCGAACAACACACAAGTTGTGCGGTCCTTGAAGTCGAGGATGCGGCTGAACACTTCCGAGCCGATCACTAAGGCGCGCTTGGCCGAGCCGGACTGGATCATTGAATCAGCGATGGTCAGGGCATAAATGAAGCCACTGCAAACCGCCTGCACGTCAAACGCCGGGCAGCCTGCGGTGCCCAACTTGTGCTGCACCATGGTCGCTACCGACGGGAACACCATGTCGGGGGTGGATGTAGCCACAATGATCAAGTCGAGATCATCGGCTGAAATGCCGGCTGCCGACAATGCTTGGCGTGCGGCTTCGGTCGCCAGATCGCTGCTGCCTTGCTGGTCAGACGCAAAATGGCGGGCGCGAATGCCCGTGCGCTCAACGATCCAATCGTCTGAAGTTTCGACGCCTTGTTGCGCGAGTTCAGCCGCCAGATCGGCATTGGTCAGGCGTTTTTCTGGCAGATAACTGCCAGTGCCCAGAATGCGTGAATAAATTCTCATACGGTTGTGACCGCTGGTTCTGCCCGCTCGGCCTGCACGCCCATCAACAAGGGGGCTGCATGCGCGATGCGTTCACGAACGCGATCCAGCAATTGGTTTCGGCCTGCATCATAAGCCCGGTTCAACGCCGTCTCGAAAGCGATTTCATCGGCAGAGCCGTGGCTCTTGAAGACCAAGCCACGCAAACCCAAGAGGGCCGCACCGTTGTAACGGCGGTGATCCACTCGATCTTTAAAGGCAGATAAGACCGGATAAGCAAAGATGGCGGTGATTTTTGTGAAAATATTGCGAGAAAACTCGTTTTTCAAAAAACCGCCAATCATGGTGGCCAAGCCCTCGCTGGCTTTCAGGGCCACATTCCCCACAAAGCCATCACAAACCACAATGTCCACCGTACCCTTGAAAATATCATTGCCTTCGACATTGCCATGAAAATTCAAATCACCGGAATTGGCTGCAGATCGCAGCAATTCGCCTGATTTTTTGATGATTTCATTGCCTTTGATGGCTTCTTCACCGATGTTGAGCAAACCCACCGTGGGATTTTGTTTGTTTTGCAACACCGACACCAGCGCCGAGCCCATCACGGCGAACTGCAGCAGATGCTCCGGAGTGCAATCGACATTGGCCCCCAAGTCGAGCATGGTGGTGCCACCGCCCTTGAAGTTGGGCATTTGGCCGGCAATGGCAGGACGGTCAATGCCGTCCATGGTTTTGAGCACATAGCGGGCAATGGCCATCAAGGCACCCGTGTTGCCCGCCGAGACGGCGGCGGCGGCCTTGCCATCACGCACCTGCTCAATGGCCACGCGCATGGACGAGTCTTTTTTCTTGCGCAGAGCGACTTCGAGCGGGTCGTCCATCTCCACCACTTCAGTGGCGACCACGACTTCGGCTCGGGGATCAGCAAAACCCGCCAATGCCTCGGTACGCCCCACCAGCAGCAGTCGGGCATCTGGGTGCGTTGACAAGAAACGGCGGCAAGCCGCCAGCGTGACGCGGGGACCGTGGTCGCCGCCCATGCAATCGACAGCCAGGGTGATCGGGGTGGGCGAAGTCATGAAATCCTTGGGCTCAAAACCGGGCAATACAAAGCGAAGGCCACAAAAACAAAAGCCCGAAGCTACTTAAAAAGTAGCGCCGGGCCTCTTGAGGCTTGAGGGCTGACGCCGATCAGGCTTCGGATTTGTTTTTCAACACTTGGCGGCCACGGTAAAAACCGTTGGGGCTGATGTGGTGACGCAGGTGTGTTTCGCCAGTCGTTGGCTCAACAGCGATACCCGGCACATTCAGGGCATTGTGCGAACGGTGCATACCGCGCTTGGAAGGCGACTTTTTGTTTTGCTGAACAGCCATGATGGCTCCTTGGAAGCTTGGAGGCCGCGCAAATGAAGAACGCAGCGTCTGGTTAATGAGAATGTCACCCGACAAACCGGGCGAAGCCATTGATTATAGCCTAAGCGGGCGCCCATTGGAAGGGCTTGATAACCGGCTTATTTGCTCAGGCCTTTTTTGAGCCCGGCCAAAACACCAAACGGGTTGGGGCGCTCGGCAGCAACTTCAAACTCGGGATCTGCCACCGACATAGGTACGGTTTCAGGGCATACCTCGTGCAATGGGACCAAAGGCAACGACAAAATCAACTCGTCTTCGACCAACGCCAGAGCATCAAAGTCGCGGCTGATCACCAAAATATCCTCTTCCGCCTCGTCGTCTAGTGCCGCCGCCGTGGCCTCATCGGCCACAAAACGGAACGAACGCTCAGCCTCCACCGTTTCCAACACGGCCGTGAGGCAGCGCTGGCATTGCATAGGCAAAGCGACCGAAGCCTTCAAATCTAACCAGATTTGGTCAGCACCGCCCGATTGAGGTACCAAACGGCCATGCAAAGCCCACACCACGGTGCCCGCCGGCAAGGCGCTGCCCCATTGCTCTTCTGCCAACCGCAACCAATCAGCCAGAAGGCCCTCACCCTTCAGGCTGGTGGCATCACGAGCGAACGACACCACATCCAGGTGTTGGGGGTCCAATTTTTTTTCCATGGCTGCAGTGTAAGAGAATCACCTATCCGAATTTCACCTTGGGTTTGCGTTTTGACATCGACTTCCCCCCCCATCACCCCAGCCACCTCATTCAACCGCGAGGTGGTACTGGGCTCTACCTCACGTTACCGCCACGAGTTGCTTACGCGTCTGCGCATCCCATTCAGCGTGGCTGCACCCGATGTGGATGAAACGCCTGCCCCAGGCGAGTCTCCGCGTGAACTCGCTCTGCGCCTGGCCTTGGCCAAAGCACGGGCCGTGGCTGCCCGGCACCCCGAGGCGGTGGTCATCGGCTCGGACCAAGTTGCCGATCTGGCAGGCCAGCCCTTAGGCAAACCCGGCGAACACGCCCGCGCTGTGCAGCAACTGCGCCAAATGCGGGGGCAAACCGTGATTTTTCAGACTGCACTGGCTGTGGTTTGCCAGGCCACGGGCTTTGAACAAGTCGATCTGGCCGAAGTGAAGGTGGTGTTTCGGGACCTGAGCGACGAGGAAATTGAAAACTATCTGCAAGCTGAAAAGCCCTACGACTGCGCCGGCAGTGCCAAAAGTGAGGGCTTGGGCATCGCGCTGTTGGAATCCATCGACAACGACGATCCGACCGCCTTGGTTGGCCTGCCCCTCATCCGCACAGCACGTCTGCTGCGCCAAGCTGGAGTCCCATTGCTGTGAATTCCCCTGTCTCTCAAGGCCGCCTGTTTTTGGTGCCCACACCGCTGGACTTTGGCTGCAGCGAACAAGCCCCCATCACCCAAGTGTTGCCAGAAGCCACTTTGGCCACGGCCGCAACCATCCGTCATTGGGTTTGCGAGAACGCCAAAACCACCCGCGCTTTTCTCAAACGCGTGAGCGAAACCCACCCGCTGATCGCGCCCTTGGCAGAACAAACCATCACCGAACTGCCGCGCCATGTGCACAAAAAAGGCGATCACCAGTCAGGCTTTGACGGTAAACCCTTATTGGCAGCTGCTGTACAAGGCTGCGATGTGGGTTTGATCAGTGAGGCGGGCATGCCCGCCGTGGCCGACCCCGGCAGCTCGGTGGTGCGAGCAGCACACGATCTGGGTTTGCCCGTGGTGCCCTTGGTTGGCCCGGTGTCCTTGTTGCTGGCCTTAGCCGCCAGTGGACTCAACGGCCAGAACTTCGCGTTTGTGGGCTACCTGCCGCAAGACGCAGCCGAGCGCGCAACACGCCTGAAACAGCTGGAATCACTGGCACTCAAAACAGGCCAGACCCAGCTGTGGATCGAAACCCCCTACCGCAATGCCGCCATGCTCAGCGGCCTGCTCCAAAGCCTGCAGGCCAATACACGCTTGGCAATTGCCAGCGGACTGACACTGCCGTCTGCTCAAATTCAAAGCCACACAGTGGCGCAATGGAAAAAAGGCAAAAAGGGCCCGGATGGTCACACGCCAGCGGTCTACGCCATCGGACCCTGAAAAGCCAAGGGGCCTGTTCAGGCCCCTTGATTGGCACAGAAAAACCTCAGCGCAGGCTCGCTCCCATACGCAAGGCGTGCACAGCCCCCTCGCCCACAGCCGCACCAAAACGCTTGGCCAAGCGCTCGGCGACGTTTTCACGCTGGGTGTAGTCCACCACATCGGGTGACTTGACGACATCTCGGGCGACGCCGTCCAAGCTGCCCAGTGCATCGGCCAAGCCCATGTCCACCGCCTGCTGACCGCTCCAGAACAAGCCACTGAACATCTCAGGGGTTTCTTTCAAACGGTCACCCCGTCCTTTTTTCACCACCTCAATGAACTGGGCGTGGATTTGGTCCAGCATGGCTTGGGCGTGTTTGCGCTGAGCCTCAGTCTGTGGGCTGAACGGGTCAAGAAACCCTTTGTTGGCACCCGCCGTCATCAGGCGACGCTCAATGCCCAGTTTGTCCATCAAGCCTGTAAAGCCAAAACCGTCCATCAGCACGCCGATGCTGCCCACGATGCTGGCCTTGTCCACGTAAATCTTGTCAGCTGCAGCCGCAATATAGTAGGCAGCCGAAGCACACGACTCTTCAACCACCGCATAAATCGGCTTGTTGTGCAAAGCCTTGAGGCGGCGAATTTCATCGTTGATGATGCCTGCTTGCACCGGGCTGCCGCCGGGCGAGTTGATCAGGAGCACCAAGGCCTGCGAGCCGGAGTCTTCCAGCGCACTGCGCATGGCCGACATGACATTCTCGGCACTGCCTTCGCCTTCAGACCCGATCTCACCCCGAATCGACACCATGGCGGTGTGCGGCAAACTGGGGTTGTTGGCGGGTGTATTAAGGCTGAATGCCTGCCACAACAGGACCGCAAGAAACACAAACCAAGCAACACGCAAACCATTTTTCCAGCGGCGGGCGGTTTGCTGCTCACGCAGAGAGGCAAATGCCAGTTGCTCCAACGCCTGACGCTCCCAACCCGGTTGAGCGGGCACAGGAGATGAAGAGGAAGCCTGGGCGGACGTGTGGTCCTGTGGGTCTTGCATGGTCAAAATTCAAGGGGTTTCAAGTTGTAGGCAGTATGCCAGTGAACCACACCGTCCCGCTCTGAAAGGTCTATTTTCACAAGGCCTCCACGGCAAGGGCCGCCCGAGCAAGCGCCGGTATCGGGCTGGTAAGTGGCGCCATGCGTGGCACACATCAACCAGCGCCCGGTGTTGTCAAAAAAACGGTCGGGCTGGTAATCCATCTCCATCGCCACATGGGTGCAACGGTTCAGATAGGCGTGCACCTGGCCTTGGTAACGGATGGCGAATGCGCGGCAAGTCTGGCCAGCGTAAACAATGTCAAAAGGCACAGCACGACCGCCATTGACCAGGTCGGCACTGTTGCACAAAGGGACCATCGGCTCCATGAGCGCTCCTTGTTTCAAGCGTGTTGCAGCAGCCAGTCGTGCAAATCACGCACGCTGTGCGCCACATGGCGCGGATTCAAGGCATGAAATGCCTCGGGCTCATGTGCGCCATAACTCACCCCCACACTGGCGCAACCCGCATTCACGGCCATTTGCAAATCGTGCGTGGTGTCACCGATCATCAAAGTGCGCTCGGGGTCTACGCCAAACTCGCGCATCAGTTCATACAGCATCAGCGGATGGGGCTTGCCTGCGGTTTCATCGGCCGTGCGAGAGCCGTCAAAGCGCTGCCGCAGCTCAACCGCCTGCAAAGCCTCGTTCAACCCCTGACGGCTTTTGCCGGTCGCGACCGTGACCCAATGGTGTCGGGCCTTCAAATCATCCAACATAGGCAGCACACCCTCGAACAGGCTGATGTCGTTTTGGTGCTGGATGTAATGGTGGCGGTAGCGCTCGCCCAAAGCCGGGTACTTGTCTTTCGGCACATCCGGCGCGGCATGGGCCAAAGCAGGCATCAGGGCCATGCCGATCACATAAGAGGCGGCTTCTCGCGTGGGCTCCTGCCCGCCCACATCCACCACGGCCCGTTGGATGCAACGGGTGATGATGGCGGTGGAATCGAACAAGGTGCCATCCCAGTCGAAAGCGATCAGGTCAAACTGACGGGGTCTTGAGTTGGGCATGGTCTACATACGCTTTCAATTCGGGGGGTAAATCGGCTTGGAGCGCCACGCGTTCGGCGGTCACCGGATGATTGAACTGCAAGCGCCAGGCGTGCAAAAACATGCGTTTGAGGCCTGGGTTGGCTCCGGGTTTTTGCAACTGGCGATTCCAGTCGAAATCGCCGTATTTGTCGTCCCCAGCAATCGGATGGCCCTGCGAAGCCAGATGCACGCGGATCTGGTGGGTGCGTCCGGTCTTGATGGTCACCTCCAGCAAAGAAGCTCCCGACAAGCGCTGCGCGACCTTGACCAGCGTGATCGAGCGCATGCCATCCGGATCTTCCGGCGTGGTCACGCGCACCCGCCGCTCACCATCGGGCAGCAAAAACTTGTGCAAAGGCTGGTCAATCACCTTGAGTTTGGCCGGCCAGTCGCCCTTGACCAGTGCCAAATAGGTCTTGCCGGTTTCACGCTCGCGAAACTGGTCTTGCAGGTGTTTAAGAGCGCTGCGCTTTTTAGCCACCAGCAAAATCCCGCTGGTGTCGCGATCCAGCCGATGCACCAACTCCAACAGCTTGGCCTGAGGCCGCGCTTGGCGCAATTGCTCAATCACGCCAAAGCTGACCCCTGAGCCGCCGTGCACCGCCACACCCGCCGGTTTGTTGATCGCCATCAGACTGTCATCTTCGAGCAAGAGCGGGAATTCACGACCCGGTGCAGGATGTGCGGCCTTTTCGGCGACTTTTTCAGAAACCCGGACAGGCGGCAAACGCACCTCGTCACCCACAGCAACGCGGGTCTCGGCAGAGGCGCGCCCCTTGTTGATGCGCACTTCACCGCTGCGGATGATGCGGTACACGTGGGTTTTAGGCACCCCTTTGAGGTGACGCATCAAAAAGTTGTCCAAACGCTGACCGGCCGACTCTTCGTCCACCAACAACCATTTGACGGCAGGCGTTGCAGTGGCGGACTTGGCCCCTATAATGTGATTCACTGGCAATTGGCTGTAAGTGGTTGATTCAAATGGAAATGAATTCCTGAAGACAGGAGTTTAGTCCACCACCACCGCGCCAAACCAGATGGTCGATGCCACCCTCGGCACGATTTGCAGACTGAAGGCCAACGCCAACAGTGGCCAATCGCCCCGGAGGTTGGGCCGACGCCCAGAAACCCAGATACGGAATACCCCAAGTTCAATAGCCTGACAGGCTGTTGGACGGATCAAAGCGAGATGGTTGTGTTGTTCGGAACTTTGCTGATGTGGTTGGAGTGGCTCACGAAGCCATGCTCCACAGTCACGCCTTGTGCCCGGCAGTTTGTCTTGGACACCGGGGGAAGCCCCCGGCAGTGGACGAATCTTTGCATGCCTTTTGCCTCGCCCCATCCACGCGCCACGATCCCCATTCCTGTGCTCACGCGCAGCTGAATGGCGATCACCTTCGGCAATTCCCTTCGTTTCAGGCGTCAGCTCCGGCAACGGAGGCTTTGAGATTTTCAAAAAAATCCAAGGCCAGTTGTGTAAACAGGTTCCAGACAGCAGACATTTTTCTGCACTGGGGCCAACGCTGACAAGAGAAGGAACGCATCATGAAACGGATGCTGATCAATGCCACGCAAGCTGAAGAGCGCCGCCTGGCCATCGTCGATGGACAAAAACTCCTCGACTACGAAATCGAAATAGAAGGCCGCGAACAGCGCAAGGGCAACATCTACCAAGCGGTGGTGACCCGCGTCGAGCCCTCGCTCGAAGCCTGCTTTGTGGACTACGGCGAAGACCGTCATGGTTTCTTGCCATTCAAGGAAATCTCACGCCAATACTTTGCTGAAGGCGTGTCCGTCAGCCAAGCACGCATTCAAGACGTCATCAAGGAAGGCCAGTCCCTCTTGGTGCAAGTTGAGAAGGAAGAGCGCGGCAACAAAGGCGCCGCCCTGACCACCTTCGTCAGCTTGGCTGGCCGCTATGTGGTGCTCATGCCCAACAACCCCCGTGGTGGCGGCGTCAGCCGCCGCATCGAGGGCGATGACCGGGCCGAGCTCAAAGAAGCCATGGACCAGTTGGAATACCCCAAGGGCATGTCCATCATTGCGCGTACCGCAGGCATTGGCCGCTCCGCGCCCGAGTTGCAGTGGGACCTGAACTACTTGCTCAAACTCTGGACCGCGATTGACGGCGCCGCCCAGGGCAAAGGCGCTTTCCTGATTTATCAGGAATCGAGCTTGGTGATTCGCGCTATCCGCGATTACTTCAACAACGACATCGGCGACATCCTGATCGACACCGACGACATCTACGAACAAGCTCAGCAATTCATGAGCCACGTGATGCCCGAGTTCGCGCCACGAGTGAAGCGTTACCGCGACGACGCACCGCTGTTCAGCCGCTTCCAGATCGAGCACCAGATCGAATCGGCCTACGCCCGTACCGTGCAACTGCCATCGGGCGGTGCCATCGTGATCGACCACACCGAAGCCTTGGTGTCGGTCGACGTCAACTCGGCCCGCGCCATCAAGGGCGGCGACATCGAAGAGACCGCCACCCGCACCAACCTGGAAGCCGCTGACGAAGTGGCCCGCCAGATGCGTTTGCGCGACTTGGGCGGCCTGATCGTGATCGACTTCATCGACATGGAAGAGTCGAAAAACCGCCGTGAAGTGGAAAACCGCCTGCGCGACGCGCTGCGCCAAGACCGCGCCCGTGTGCAGTTCGGCTCGATCAGCAAGTTCGGCTTGTTGGAGATGAGCCGCCAGCGCCTGAAGCCAGCCTTGTCCGAAGGTGCGTCCATCCCCTGCCCACGTTGCGGCGGCGCTGGCCACATCCGTGACACCGAAAGCTCGGCACTGCAAATTTTGCGCATCATCCAGGAAGAGTCCATGAAGGACAACAGCGCCGCCGTGCACGCCCAAGTGCCCGTCGAAGTCGCGTCTTTCCTGCTCAACGAAAAGCGGTCCGAGATCGCCAAGATCGAGCTGCAGCAACGCATCAACGTGCTGCTCGTGCCCAACAAGTCGCTGGAAACACCGCATTACAAGCTCGAGCGCTTGAAGCACGACGACCCGCGCCTGGACCGCATCGAAGCCAGCTACAAGATGGCCGAAGAGATCGAAGACGCGACCACCGTGACACGCCGCTCGCAAGAGCCCACCAACAAGCAAACACCGGTCATCAAGGGCGTGCTGCCCGACGCACCCGCGCCGATTGCACCGGTCAAGCCAGAAGCACCCGTTGCCGCTGCCAAGCCTGCCCGCAAGGCCGCAGCAGCGCCTGTGGCCGCTCCGGCCGCCACAGGTGGTTTCTTTGGTTGGCTGAAAAACCTGTTCGGTGGCAGCGCCTCCGAGGCAGCCCCAGCAGCTGTTGGCAAGAAAGATGAAAAAACACGCGAAGGCCGCAACGGCGAACGCCGCACCGAGGGACGTGAAGGCGGCCGCGATGGCGAGCGCCGTGACGGTCGCCGTGGTGGCCGCGATGGCCGCCGTGGCGAACGCAACGAAGGTGCCCAAGGTGAAATCCGCGCACCACGCGAAGGCGGTCGTCGTGGCGAAGGCCGTAGCGAAGGTCGCAACGAATTGCGTGAAGGCGAAGCACGCCCTGCACGCGGCGAACGCGCAGAGCGTGGTGAGCGCTCAGATCGCCCTGCCGGTGATCGCCCTCCCCGTGAAGGCCGCCGCGATGGTCGTGGCGAGAACCGCAATGAAGGCCGAAGCGAAGGACGCAGCGATGCTGCGCCCGAGTTGAACGCCGACGGCACTGAAATGCGCAACGAACGTGCACCCCGTGGCGATGGTCGTCGCGAACGGGGCGAACGCGGCGGTGAAGGCCGTCGCGAGCGCGGCGAACGTGGCGGTGAACGCCGTCAGGGTGACCACAGCGCCACCAGCGAAAACAACGCCCCTGAAGCCGAGGTGATCGTCGCCCAAGGACAAGAAGCCCAAGCCACGCAAGAAGGTGGCGCACCGTCCGAGAACAACGGTGAACGCCGTGAGCGCCGCTCACGTGACCGCTACGGCCGTGACCGCCGTGAACGCGCAGGTGAACCACGCCAAGACCACCCCAACGATGAAACCCCAGCGGATGTGAATGCTGCACCCGCCTCTGCTGCAGCCGAAACCAACGGTGAAGACCGCCCTGCACCACGCTCTTACTTTGAGCGTGCGCAGCAAGCATCAGCTGCCCCTGCTGCCGAGGCACCTGCCGCCGTGGCAACGGAAGCGATGTCGGCACCTGCCGTGGTGGCAGAAGCCCCAGTGGTCGCAAGCCCCGTGGCACCGGTGGCTCCTGCTCCGGCCCCGGTGGCCCCAGTACCTGCTGCTGCGCCGACGGCCGCGCCTGCTGCTGCACGCGCAGGCTTGCCTTCTGTGGCCAGCTACACCTTGCAAATCGACAACCTGCACCAAGTGGCACAAAGCTCTGGCTTGGTCTGGGTGAATTCGGATGCCGACAAGGTGGCAGCCGTCCAGGCGGCTATCGCGGCTGAGCCCAAACCGGTCCGCGTGCCGCGCGAGCGTCCGCCAGCTGTCGTGCTGGATGAAGGCCCACTGGTTTTGGTGGAAACACGCAAAGACCTGAAGCAGCTCAACGTGCCGTTCTGACCTTCAAGCTCAAGCGCCTGTGGCGCTTCGAAAAAAACCGGGCCACTCGCCCGGTTTTTTTTCGCCACAAAACAGTTCAAACAACATCAGAAGTGCCCATAGACAGCCCCGCACCGGGGCTCACAACGCGCCGCGCAGCCACGCAGAGGGCGCAGGGGCGCAGGGGCGCGGGCATCCCCAGCAACCAATCAGCAAGCTTCAGCGTGTGGCAACCAGTGCCGCTTGCTTCCACGCGGCGGCTGCGGCAGCGGGATCCTGGCGCTGCTCAGCCAATTGCGCCAAGGCGCACCAGGCCTTGCGTTTCAAGTCTGGGGCCTGCAAACCTCTGACCGCTTGGGTCAGCAGGCTTTGCGCTTTACCCCACAGTTGATGACGCAAACACAACATGCCTGCCAAATATTGCAAGCAGGCATCCTGGGGATTTGCCAGTTGCGCAGACTCAATCTGGGACAGCCATTGCCGCGCATCAGGTGCCTGCGCATCGAGCAGGCAAGCCTCCATCGCTTGCACCATGCGTGCCAACTGGTCTGACGACCAATTCGACTGGGGAGCTTGCAAAGGGCTCCAAACCACCTGTAGCCAGGGCTTGGCCATGGCCCCCGTACCGCCCAAAGCCACAAAGCGCAAGGCAAGCTCCGCAGCCAAGTCAGGCATAGCGCGCTGCGCAGCGTTCAATTGGAGCCACAAACGCTGAACAGAATCAGCATCGTGCGTGTGAGACAACCACTCCAAAATCAATCCACGCACCAAGCTGTCCGCTGTGGCGGGAGAAAAAGCCCTGTGCTTGGCCAACAAAACGGCTGTATCCAGCGCCTGAGCGGGTTGCCCCGCCAATCGCGCTGCCTTGAGCTGCATGCGCATGGCCACCATGCGACGCCCCAAGGCTGCAGGCATGGACTGCAACAAGCTCAGACTCCCTGCCGCGTCACGGTCATCCAACAACCAGCGCGCAGCGCGCAATTGGGCCCCCTCGGTCAGGGCCTGGCGCTCGGAAGACTGGCCTCGCTTGGCGGCCTCGATCGCTTCTTGCAAGTGGGTTTGCCTCAGATCTCGATCTTGCAGCGCATGCGCCGATTCGGCAACCATGATGTGCGCTACCGTGCGCAAAGCCACGGCATGATCAAGTTGAAGGCCCGCATCCTTGAGCCGGACTTCTTTATCCAATGCGGACTGCGCTGCTTTGCGGGCACGCAAAAAACGTCCCGCCATGAAATTGCTGATGGATTCGAGCAAAGCCGCATGGGCAGCTCGTTCTTTTTGCTGCAGACGCCAACGCTGCGCCTGCTTGGGCAAAGACAGCAAAGCCGATAAAGCCTGCTGGGCCAATACCACCACCAACACCACCAAACCCAGCATCAACAGCATCAAGTTGAGTGAGATATCAATCCGATAGGGCATCAGGAAAAATGCCACCGTTCCGTTGTTGTTCCACGCCAACCAGGCCGCTGCCACGGCCAAGGCAAACAAACTGATGAGCCAAAGAGCTGCGCGCATGAGGTCTTACCTTCCTGCCGCTGCAGTGGACAAAGCAGACAAAGAACCATCCAGACGGGGGGACTCACTGGCTTTCAACTGCACACCAGATTGCTCCAACAGTTGAAGCAATTGGATGGTCTTGCGCGAAGACGCATCGGCATAGCGGCGAACGATCACCGAGGCGGACACCAAGTCAGCACGCGCCGCGTCTTTTTGCCGCGCCAGCAAACCCAAGCGGGCATTGAGCAATTTGAGCTTGAGGTTTTCACGCAAGAAAAAACCCTGTTCCGGAGACAGCAAAGCCGCCTCTGGCGACTCAATGCGGCTCACGCGCACCAAGCCCTTGAGTTGGTTGGCAAACTGCATCATTCCAGCCATCCACCACGATGGTGGGGCCGACTCAGCGCCCGCCTCGGTCATTGACCTGTTCATGGCGGACGAAGGTAAGTCTTGGTTCGCGAGGACCAAACCATCGACCAAAGCCACGCCTTCGTCGAGTTTGATCAGCAAGCCTGGCAAATCGAAGGCTTGCAAGGTGTTGAGTCGGTCCAGGTCTTTTTCGATGGCCCGCAGAACGGGGGCCAACCGTGGCTGCGCCGCACGCTTCACACGAACCTGTGCCGACTTGAGTGCAGCCAACAAAGGCTCCATGCTGCCGGTCAACTGCGCCTGTTGCTGCGCCATGCGCAAAGCGGCTTCAATGTCGACCACCAAGTTTTCATCGCGTGAGCGCGACAAACTTTGGATCAATTCTTCCAACTGCCCACGCTGCAAGGCCACCTCACCCAAGCGGGCTTCCATCAAAGTCAGGCGCGCTGTGCTGTCTTTGACCGTTTCCTGCGCTTGCTTGGCCCAGGCTTTGGCCTCCAAGGATTGTTGCCCAGCATCGGCACTTTGCCGTGCCAACTGCTCTTGGATGCGGGAGAGCTTTTGCCACAACAAGACCGATACCAACAAGGCCAGACTCGCCACAGCCAAGGGCACCCAAAGGCTCCAGACACGTCGACGCACAGGTTGACGGTTCGCATCAGAGGATGAGGGTGTTTCGGGCTTGGAGATCATGAGAGCGATTTTATAGACACCGCTTGCGCTGCCAGTTCTGCGGGCACCGTCTCGACTCGCCCCCAGCCGGACAGGCTCAAGCGCTGGGCGATGCGCGGGTGCGTGGCCATCGCTTGGGCTTGCGTGACATCCAGGTCAGGACAAGCCAGCAAG
Source organism: Limnohabitans sp. (assembly GCA_017986605.1). Lineage (GTDB taxonomy): Bacteria > Pseudomonadota > Gammaproteobacteria > Burkholderiales > Burkholderiaceae_C > Limnohabitans_A. The sequence continues at coordinate 5,743 of JAGNVG010000034.1, read as the reverse complement.
AGATGCTGGGCCGCCTCGGAACTGCTGAACAACCACCAACTGCCATCGGTCATGGCTTGCGTCGCTCTTTGCCTTTGGCTGACCGACAACAGGGGTGTTTGCCGCACATAGGCCACGACTTGCGTCACCTGAACACCCGCTTCAGACAATTGGTTTGCCAACCAATCACGGCCGGCCATTTGGCCTTGTGCGTCTGCGCCGCGAACGATCAACACCGAGGCATGAACCCACGACGCCACACGCGCCGACACCAAGCCCCACAAAGCCTCTGAATCAAATGACCCCGAATCGGCATCGGGCGAGTCAATTTGTTCGGCTGGCCAACCGCAAGCCAACAAGGCCGCTTGGGTGCCAGGGCCGGTGGACCAAGCACGGCAAGCCTGCACATCCACGCCATCGGGCTTGGCAGCCATGAAAAATCGCACCGCATTGGCGCTGACAAACATCACCGCTGACTGCTGGGGCACCTGCAGCCATACCGTCTGCAAGGCAGAGGCATCGGGCAACGCGGCAATTTGGATCAAGGGCAGCATCTCGGTGCGAACGCCATGACCTTGCAAACCCACCGCCCAAGACTCGGCCTCGCGCTCTGGCCGGGTGACGATCACCACCGAAGCTTGGGCTTCAGCCATGCCAAGCCGCAACCATCAATGCGCGCCCGCTTGACGCAGAGACTGCGCCACGCTCAAACCCAAAGCTTCTGCCGCTTGCAAGTCGGTAGCCGCAACATGGGCCTGCGCCGTCACCAATTGAGCGGCGCCCTCCGGGTCTCCCCAAGCCGCACGCAGCTGCAATACACCTTCTTCAATGACGGCGTGCGCGGCCAAAGGCATGGAGCAACTGCCCCCCATGGCACGGCTGACCGCCCGTTCGGCCGCCACCCGACGCCAAGATGGGGCATCGGCCAACGGCGCCAGCAAGGCACGCAAATCATCCCGATCGCTGCGGATTTCGATCCCCAATGCGCCTTGCCCTGCTGCGGGCAGCATCTGCTCCGTTTCAAAAATGTGGCGAATGCGGCTGGTCAAACCCAAGCGCTTGAGGCCTGCAGCTGCCAGCACAATGCCGGCATATTGACCTTCATCCAGCTTGCGCAAACGTGTATCGAGGTTGCCTCGCAGCGGCTCGATTTTCAGATCGGGGCGCAAGGCCCGCAACAAGACCGTGCGGCGCAAACTGGACGTGCCGACCACGGCCCCTTGGGGCAAGTCTTCCAGGCGTGCGTACTGCGCAGACACCCAAGCGTCGCGCGGATCTTCACGCTCCATGACGCAGGCCAGCTCAAAGCCTTCGGGCATGTCCATTGGCACATCCTTGAGGGAATGCACGGCGATATCCGCCCGGCCTTCGTGCAGCGCGACCTCTAACTCCTTGACGAACAAGCCCTTGCCGCCGACCTTGGACAAGCTGCGGTCGAGAATTTGGTCACCCTGGGTGGTCATGCCCAGCAAAGTGACACGGCACCCCAATCCTTCCAGTAAGGCTTTGACATGTTCGGCCTGCCACAGAGCCAAACGGCTTTCTCGGGTGGCGATCACAATTTGGGGAGATGAAGACAAAGACACGGTGGATTTCTCTGTGAAAAGGTTTCATCACAGGATGAAACACATTGGTAATTTTCAGGGTCTTGCCGATGCTAGCATGAGGTACCGGGCCAAAAGCCCCGCACGCGCTCACGCCACACCCCTTCACCGCACACCCTCCGATGAAACAGGTCTCCAAACCCACCGCTGCCCCTTTGCATGTCAGCCCCGCCAAATCCCGCAACGACAAACGCGACAGTGAACGTCCGCTGGTCGAAGACATCCGGCTGCTCGGTCGAATTTTGGGCGATGTGATCCGCACGCAAGAGGGCCCAGAGGCTTATGAACTGGTTGAGCAAATTCGCAAGCTCTCGGTGGCTTTCAGGCGCGACGCCGACCAAGAGGCCGACAAAGCCCTGAAGAAACTGCTCAAAAGCCTGCCTGGTGACCGCGCCGTGAGCGTGATCCGTGCCTTTACTTATTTCAGCCACTTGGCCAACTTGGCCGAAGACCGCCACCACATCCGCCGCCGCGCCATCCACGAGCGGGCTGGCCACACGCAAGAGGGCAGCATCGATGTGGCGCTGCAACGGCTGCGCTGGGCAGGCATCACGCCCAAAAGCATCTCGGACATGTTGGCCACCAGCTACGTGGCCCCAGTGCTCACCGCGCACCCCACCGAGGTGCAGCGCAAAAGCATTTTGGACGCTGAGCGTGACATCGCCCACCTGCTGACCGAGCGCGATGCCATCAAGGCACGCGCTGCCGCCGTCAATGCCGCTAAAGACGCCCTGACGCCCAAAGAACTGGCGGCCAATGAGCAACAAATCCGTGCGCGAGTGATGCAGTTGTGGCAAACCCGCCTGCTGCGCTTCACCAAACTCACGGTGGCCGACGAGATCGAGAACGCGCTGAGCTATTACGAAGCGACTTTTTTGCGCGAAATCCCCAAGCTTTATGCCGAGCTGGAAGAAGCCCTGCCCGGCCAGCCCATTGCCAGCTTTTTGCGCATGGGCCAGTGGATTGGCGGGGACCGCGACGGCAACCCCAATGTGACAGCGCAAACGCTGGAACACGCCCTGACCCGCCAAAGCGATGTGGCCCTGCGCCACTACCTGACAGAAGTGCACTTTTTGGGCAGCGAGCTGTCGCTGTCGGCCATGCTGGTGCCCTTTGACGCCGAGATGCTGGCCTTGGCCGAACGCTCACCCGATACCAGCGAACACCGTCAAGACGAGCCCTACCGCCGCGCCCTCACAGGCATTTATGCACGACTGGCCGCGACCCTGAAGGAACTCACGGGAGGGGATGCCGCACGTCACGCAGTGGCCCCGCAAAACCCCTACACCTGCGCTGAAGACTTTCTGACCGATCTGCGCGTGATCGAAGCCTCGCTGTGCAGCCACCACGCCGAAGCTGTGGCTGCGCAGCGCCTGCACCCGCTGATCCGGGCGGTGGAAGTGTTTGGCTTCCATCTGGCCACGGTGGACTTGCGCCAAAGCTCGGACAAACACGAAGAAGTCGTGGCGGAGCTGCTGACCACCGCACGCGTCGAAAAAAATTACAGTCAGCTCGATGAACACGCCAAGCAAGCCCTGCTACTGGGCCTGCTCAACGATGCACGCCCCTTGCGCGTGCAGGGTGCCGACTACAGCGCCCATGCCTTGTCCGAATTGGCCATCTTTGAAATGGCACGCCGCATGCTGAACAGCTTTGGCAAACAGGCCATTCGCCACTACATCATCAGCCACACCGAAACCGTGAGCGACTTGCTCGAGGTGTTGCTGCTGCAAAAAGAAGTGGGGCTGATGCGAGGCACGCTGGACACGCAGGCGCACAACGATCTGATCGTGGTGCCCTTGTTCGAGACCATCGAAGACCTGCGCAACGCTGCGCCCATCATGCGTGACTTTTATGCCTTACCCGGCGTGACGGCACTGGTCAAAGGCTCGGGCGGTGAGCAGGACATCATGTTGGGCTACTCGGACAGCAACAAGGACGGCGGCATCTTCACCAGCAACTGGGAGCTGTACCGCGCCGAAATTGCCTTGGTGGCATTGTTTGACCAACTGCAAAGTAGCCACGGCATCACCTTGCGCATGTTCCACGGCCGGGGTGGTACCGTGGGCCGAGGCGGTGGCCCCAGCTACCAAGCCATCCTGGCGCAACCACCGGGCACTGTGCGCGGGCAGATCCGTCTGACCGAGCAAGGCGAAGTCATCGGCTCCAAATACGCCAACCCCGAAATTGGCCGCCGCAACTTGGAAACCTTGGTCGCCGCCACGCTAGAGGCCACCTTGCTGCAACCCACCAAGCCCGCTACCCGGGCCTTTCTGGACGCTGCGGCCGAACTGTCCGAAGCCAGCATGGCCGCCTACCGAGGCTTGGTGTACGACACCCCCGGTTTCACCGACTATTTTTTCGGCGCGACACCGCTCAAAGAATTGGCGCAACTCAACATTGGCTCTCGCCCCGCATCGCGCAA
>JAGNVG010000034.1:0-1635 GCA_017986605.1 Limnohabitans sp. | reverse complement strand
CTGCGGGTTTTTTCGCATGACGGTGCAGGTTCTCGACACCCATAATGGGCACGAGGCCTGCCGCCGGGGCATGTCCGACGCTTTGATGAAAGCCATGCATGTCCCAACCCTCTGATTTGCCGATCTTTCCCGCTGCCAGCGACTGCGATCCATTGCAACTGGGGTGGATGCAAGGCTCCCCACCTTCTGCGGACAAAATCATCCAAGCCCATGACGGCAGCGGCTACCGTTTCCCGCAACTGCGCTGGAGTTTTGCGCACTACCGCCAACTGGTGCCCACCGCCACAGTGCCCAAGGGCTTGGCACCGTCCACGCCCCTGCCCCAAGCCAGCCGCTCACTGCCCCAAATACGTTACAGCCCCATAGGTGACAGCGCAGAGTGCAGCTGGGCCGACATGATGGAGGCCACCTACACCGATGCCTTGCTGGTCTTGCACAAGGGGCAGGTGGTTTTTGAGCACTTCGGCGGGGTGATGACCCCTTTGCACGCGCACATCGCCATGTCGGTCAGCAAATCATTCATGGGCTTGCTGGCCGCAGCTTTGGTGGCCGAGGGTGTTCTGGACGAGGCCCAGCGCGTCGACCATTACGTCCCTGAACTCGCAGGCAGCGGCTTTGCCGATGCGACTGTGCGCCAAGTCATGGACATGACCACCGGCATTGACTACTCCGAAAACTATGCCGACCCGCAGGCCGAAATCTGGAACCACATGCGTGCGGGTGGCGTCATGCCCCGCCCTCCTGGCTACAGCGGCCCCACCCACTTTTACGACTACCTCCAGACGGTGCGAAAACTCGGTGAGCATGGCGAAAAGTTCACCTACCGCACGGCCAACACCGATGTGCTGGGCTGGATCGTGCGCCGCGTGAGTGGTCAAAACACAGAGCAAATGCTGTCCGAGCGCATCTGGCAGCCCATGGGCGCCGAGCTGGACGCCTGCTACACGGTGGACCCGATTGGCACCGCCTTTGCGGGCGGCGGCCTCAACACAGGCCTGCGCGACCTGGCCCGGTTTGGAGAATTGGTGCGCCAACATGGCCGCGTGGGTCATACCCAGCTCTTGCCCGCCACGGCGGTGGCCGACACCTTTGCGGGCGCCGACCCGGCCCGTTTTGCGGCCAATGGCCCGGCGACGCTGGCGGGCTGGAGCTACCGCAACATGTGGTGGGTGTCGCACAACGCCCACGGCGCCATCATGGCGCGGGGCGTGCACGGGCAAAACATCTACATCGACCCCAAGGCCGAGATGGTGATCGCCCGCTACGCCTCCCACCCTGTGGCGGCCAACATCGCCAACGACCCGCACACCCTGCCCGCTTACCATGCCTTGGCGCTGGCTTTGCTGGGCTGAGGGCCGGAAAGTCAAACCGAGTCGAAGCCCGATAAAATTGCGGGCTTATGACAAACCAACTCGACAAAAAATCCCAAGCCTGGTCCGCGCTCTTTTCTGAACCCATGAGCGAGTTGGTCAAGCGCTACACCGCCAGCGTGTTCTTTGACAAGCGCCTGTGGCAAGCCGACATTCAAGGCTCGCTGGCCCACGCCGAGATGCTGGCCACGCAAAAAATCATTGGCGCCAGCGACCTGGCCGACATCCAGCGCGGCATGGCGCAAATCACGCAAGAGATCGAATC
>JAGNVG010000142.1 GCA_017986605.1 Limnohabitans sp. | reverse complement strand
CCACTCCACGCCCAGCAATTGCATACGGGTGTCAGCAGACGCACCCGCCGGCGCAGCCACGCGCACATCGCGGGCCACCAAAGCAAACTCCTGCGACCCCAAAGCCAATGAAGCCGCACCAGCAGGTTCAGCCGCAGCCCGCCTCAAATCTGGGGGCGTGCGGCCACCGACCCACAGGCTGTGAAAGCTGTGGTCATAACGGACATAAGGCTGCGTGCTGCTGATCGTGCCATCCGGAAACCGCACATGGCTCACACCAGCCCCCACGCGACCACCACTGGCCAAGTCGTAGCCCAACCCGACATCGGTGCGCAACATCAAGCCACCACCCGCCAAAGGCTGGCCGCCACGGCCACCGCCCGCACCCACAAACACCCCCACCGTGCTGCGCCACTTCGGACTCCATCGGTGCTGCAACTCCCCAGCCACCCCCAAGGTGATGAACCCGCCACGTTGCCCCCGTGTCGCCCCATAAGAAGCCACGCCCAACTTCACGTCTTCAGATGCGCCCCACCACAAGCTGGCGCCCGTCATGCCCATGGTCTCGTTGGCAGGCAAACGCCAAGTCTCCTGGCTCAAAGACCCACTCATGGGGGTGGTCGGCAAAACAGCTTCAAGCTCCGCCGCTGGGGGAGTGGCCGCAGCAGGCTGCGCCCAAGCCCCCATGCACCCCACAGCACACAAGACACCGCCTAAGCAATAGGCAGGTTTCATCATGCTGCCCCCACGCTTTCAAACACCTCGGCCTCGCGCAGCAACTTGCCCGCCAGGTCTTTGGCGGCCAACTGCGGCACAAAGTCAATCGGCCAATCAATGCCCACCGCCGGGTCGTTCCAGAGCAAACTGCGCTCGTGCTCCGGAAACCAATAATCGGTCGTCTTGTACAAAAACTCCGCGCTCTCGCTCAACACCACAAAGCCATGCGCAAAGCCCGGCGGCACCCACAGCTGGCGGTGGTTGTCAGCGCTCAGGTGCGCACCACTCCATTGACCAAACGTGGCCGAGCTGCGGCGCAAGTCCACAACCACATCAAAGACCTCACCTTGCACCACCCTCACCAGCTTGCCCTGTGGGTGCTGAATTTGGTAATGCAAACCCCGCAACACCCCTTTGGCCGACTTGCTGTGGTTGTCCTGCACAAAGCTCACCTCCAAGCCTGTGGCTTGGGCGAAATCGCGGGCGTTGAAGCTCTCATAAAAAAAGCCCCGCGCATCGCCAAAGACCTTGGGCTCCAAAATCAACACATCGGCAATGGCGGTAGGGGTGGCGGTGAATGGCATATTGAATGGGGGTCTGACCCCGATTATTTGATCAAGTTCAGCAAGTACTGCCCGTAGCCATTTTTGGCCAAAGGCGCTGCCAGTTTTTGCACGGCGGCGGCATCGATCCACTTTTGGGCGAAGGCGATCTCTTCGGGGCAGGCCACCATCAAGCCCTGGCGCTTTTGCAGCGTGGCAATGAAGCCCGCGGCCTCCAGCAAACTGTCGTGCGTGCCGGTATCCAGCCAAGCGTAGCCCCGGCCCATGATCTCGACATTGAGCTGCCCCAGCTCCAAGTACCGCTTGTTCACATCGGTGATCTCCAGCTCGCCGCGGTGCGATGGCTTGATGTCGGCCGCAATGTCGCACACTTGGCTGTCGTAAAAATACAAACCCGTCACCGCGTAGTTGCTCTTAGGCTGCTTGGGTTTTTCTTCAATGCTCAGCGCCTTGAACGCCCCATCAAACTCCACCACGCCATAGCGCTCTGGGTCGTGCACATGGTAGGCAAACACGCTCGCACCACTGCGGCGGTCGTTCGCACTGGCCAACAGCTTGACCAGATCGTGCCCGTAATAAATGTTGTCCCCCAGCACCAGCGCACTCGGGTCGTTGCCCACAAAGTCCTTGCCGATGATGAACGCCTGCGCCAAACCATCGGGGCTGGGCTGCACCGCGTATTGGATGTTCATGCCCCACTGGCTGCCGTCACCCAACAGTTCGGTGAAACGGGGCGTGTCTTGCGGCGTGCTGATCAACAACACATCCCGAATGCCCGCCAACATCAAGGTCGTCAGCGGGTAATAGACCATGGGTTTGTCGTACACCGGCATCAGCTGCTTGCTGACCGCCTGCGTCACTGGGTAAAGCCGGGTGCCGGAGCCACCGGCCAAGATGATGCCTTTGCGATTTGTCATATGGAATTGTTTTTTGTTTGAAATGTGATTGTCATGCATGTGTTTGGAATCAAGAAGCGCATCACTTTTACACCGCCACCTGCTGCAAAAACCCACGGGGGTTGCTTGAAAACTGCACAAAGTTGTCAGGCGTGATGATCACGCGCAACGCTTGGGGGGACTGTGCGCAAAACATGTCCAAGCCTTTGGCCGACTTTTTGCGGCCCGACTTCACCTCGATCGCATACAGCGCATCGCGGTACTGGTAAACAAAATCCACCTCGTCATTGCGCTCGCGCCAATAAAACACCTGCCCCGGTTGTTGCACCAATTCAGCGCCCACCGCCAACTCAAACGCCCTTCCAAGTTGCTCAGCGTTTTGCAACACATTCACGCCAGCGGCCATGCTGAAAAGCGCGGGGCAAGCAGGCAGCATCTTCGGGCTGGAGCTGCGGGCCAACCAAGCCTTGGGCGAATACTTTTGCAACGCATGCAACAAAAAAGCGCCGCCATACAAGTCAATGTAATGCTTGATCAAGTCGGTGTTGCCCTTGTCTTGCAACTGCCCCAGCAGCTTGGTGTAACTGATCTCTTGAGCCGGGTAAGCGCACAAAATCTGAAACGCTTGGCGAAACAGCGCAGGGTTGGCCACCTTGTGGCTCTGCAAAATGTCTTTGCCAATCACCGCCTCCACAATCGCGTCTTTCATGTAGGCATACCAACGGTCAGGGTCTTGCTCAAATGCCACCGCACCCGGATAACCGCCAAACGCCAAATAGCGCGGCAAGTCATAGTCAAATGCGGCCTGCAGTTCGGCAAACGTCCAGTGATGCACACGCAGCAGCTCAAAGCGCCCTGCCAGACTTTCTGTGACACCCGCCTGAATTTGTAAAGCACTAGAGCCCAACAGCAACAAACGCAAACGCCCGGGCTTGGCATCCCACAACGCCTTGATGGTTTCGGGCCAATTGGCCACCTTTTGAATCTCGTCGATCACCAACAGCGCGCCATCGCCCAACAACAAGGCTTGCTGCCATTGCGCCAACAACCAATTGCGGTCGCTCACCAGCACATCGTCGGCATTGGCGTAATGGTGCGGCCAAGCACCTTGCGCCATCAACTGCCGCACACCCGTGGTCTTGCCCACCTGACGCGGCCCGGCCAAAACTTGGATGAGTGGTTGGTCAGCCGCAAATCGTTGGGCCAAAGTGGCGACGAATGGGCGTTGGTAGATTTCAGGCATGGTGATTTACATTTTACTAGACGCCGCTATTGAAATCACTAGACCAATCTGGTTTATTGACGGTCGACACGTCTACAAGTGCCACTTTCCTTGCGGAAGGCAGTCTCTTTGGGAGGCCGCCCCTGCGACTGAATGCCTAGAACAATTGGGATCTGACCCCAATTTAACCCCCATTTACTTTCAGAAACGCCCAGAAAACAGGCTCCATTGAATATCTATTTGAGAGTTTTGGCCATCCGGATTCACCCCGATCATCAGCATTCATGCGGGTTGCAGAGGTTTTGCAGGGACGACTATTTCAACCCGTACCAAACACCGCGCCCGCCGCCGTGCTGCTCCAGATGGTTGCGCTCGGTCAGGTCGCGCAAATGCTGCTTGAGGGTGTTGCGGCTGGCTCCTGTCAATTTGATGGCATCCATCATCGTAACGCGCCCGTGCTCACGGGCGAATTCCACAATCTGCAATGACAGCTCGGGCAGCGCGGCCAGCACGATTTTTTCGCGTTCGACCTTCTTCTCTAGGCGCCGAACCTGCTCAGCCAAAGACCGCACGAAGAACACCAGCCAAGGCTGCCAGTTGGGGGCCTCCATGCGGATGGTTCCCTGTGTCTGGCGCAGGGCCAGGTAATAGGCTTCCTTGTTCAACTCGATCACGCTCTCTAGCGAGCTGTAGGGCACATAAGCGTATCCGGCCTGAATCAGCAGCAGGGTCGTCAGCACCCGGCTCAAACGTCCGTTGCCATCCTGAAAGGGGTGAATTTCCAGAAACACCACGACGAAAATCGCAATGATCAACAAGGGATGAAGGTGTGCCTTCTCACGCTCGCCATTCACCCACGACACCAATTCAGTCATCAGCCGTGGCGTGTCAAATGGCGTGGCGGTCTCGAAGACGATCCCGATCTGCGTCCCGTTTTCATCAAACGCGGCAACGCTGTTCGAATGGGTTTTGTACTGCCCCCGGTGGCGTGCATCCTTTTCGCTGTGGGTCAGCAAAACCTGATGCAGTTGCTTGATGTGGTTCTCGTTGAATGGGATGTCCTGCCATGAGCTGAACACCATATCCATGAGTTCAGCGTAACCGGCCACTTCCTGTTCGTCACGCGTATCGAAGGACTTGATGGCCAGGTTGGAGAGCAGACGCTCCACCTCACGGTCAGTCAGCTTGCTGCCCTCAATGCGGGTGGACGAGCCGATGCTCTCAATGGTCGCAACCCGCCGTAACGCCGAAAGACGCTCGGGCGCTAGCTTGCCAAGGGCACGCCACGCACCTTTAAATTCATCGATCCGAGCAATCAGGCTCAGGATCTCGGGTGTGATCTGGAGGGTATCGGAACGCAACATGAAACCAATAGTACACCCATTAACACCCATTTAAGAGGAGCCGAATTTAAGAATGGGTGGAAATGGGTGAACTTCTGGTTTGATTTCTTGAGCATGGTGAGCTGCTCCTCTTGGGACTTGCTCCCACAACAAGATACCTTGCACCCTGTGGGAGGCCGCCCCTGCGGCCGAATGCCTGCAGTGGAACTGGACATCATTCGCGAGCAGGGGCTCGCTCCCACAAAAAACCTATGCCCTCCCAGAAGAAACCTAGGCCCTCTCTGCAAGCCTCACCGCGTCGCCCCATAAACCGCCCACCCCAACCACTCGTGCAAAGCCGTTTGCCACAGCACCAAACTGCGTGCCAACGAATACTCGGTCCAAGGCGTGTCGGCGCCGGTTCTGAAATCCACCGGGTACGGCGTCACCCGGCAACCCATCGCCTCAAACTCCGGCACAGCACGGTTGACCCTGACTCCCAATAAATTCAGCCTTTGTTCAGAAAGTGCTCCAAATTTAACGACTTAAGGCGAACGGGTAATTC
>JAGNVG010000033.1 GCA_017986605.1 Limnohabitans sp. | reverse complement strand
GGTGGATCAATGCGCGTGCTTCATGCCGCAATACTTGCCCAAGGCCAAGCCCTTGCAGGCTGTTTGCAACGCCTTGGTGCATTGATCGGGCTTCTTGCCGGACTCTAGGCATTTGGCCGCCGCCTCGTGGGCCTCGGCCATGGCACGGTGACGGGCAATGTCTTCCTGGACTTCCTTGGTGCTGTGCTGGGCTGCAGCCCCGAAGGACAAGGTCAAAGTGACTAAGCAAAAAACAATTTTGTTCATGGTCTGGTTTTTGGCGATGGGGTCAAGGAGCTTGACCATACCCTTTGAACTGGGCACAAGACAAGAATACTCGGTCTTTGGTCACTCACGCACCAAGCGTGCAAACGTCTTTTTGAACTTGCTCACTTTGGGCGCTGCCACCGCCATGCAATAACCTTGATAGGGGTTGCGTTCAAAAAAGTCCTGGTGGTATGCCTCCGCCCCACTGTAATTGGCCAAAGCCAGCACCTCAGTCACGATAGGCTGGCCAAAGGCATCGGCCACGGTCAGCTCGGCGATCAGCGCCTGCGCCACTTGGGCTTGCTCGGCCGTCGTGAAGTAAATGCCGCTTCGGTACTGCGTACCAGCATCGTTGCCCTGACGGTTGAGCGTGGTCGGGTCGTGGATGACAAAGAAAATTTCGAGCAGTTCGCGGATGCTGATCTGCGAAGGGTCATATTCGAGCTTGACGACTTCGTTGTGTCCGGTGCGGCCGGTGCACACCTCTTCGTAAGTGGGATTGACTGTCTGACCATTGCAGTAACCCGATTCCACATCGGTCACGCCGCGCACTTTGACATACACCGCCTCGGTGCACCAAAAGCACCCTCCACCCAACACCAATGTTTCTGTCATGTCATTTCCCTTGTCTGCAATCGCTGCTTGGCCAAACCCAGCGCCTCTTGATTATCAGACGCCCGCTGCATCGGCTTGGACCGCCAGCACAAAGTCCTTGAGTGCTGTCTGGTCTCGGTCGCTGCGCCAGAGGCAACGCGTGTCGTAACGTACATCCACCGCTTGCAAAGGAATAAAGACGGCCCCGGCCAGGGCCGATTGCTGCAAGGCCTGAGGCACCAAGGCCACGCCCAGCCCTTGAGACACCAAGGACACCACGCTCAACCAATGCCGCAGCTCATGCACCACCTGCGGCATCCAGCCCGCTTGCTCACACAGCATCAGAATGCGCTCATGGTAGTCGGGCGATACGGTGCGCGACACCACCACCAAGTCCTGCCCACGCAACTGCGCCAAGCTCAAACTGGCCTCATCGGCCAAGGCATGCCCCACCGGCAAACAGGCCACCAATGGCTGACTGGCCACCAGAATTTGTTCAAAACCCGGGGGCACCCGGGGCGTGTGGACAAAGCCGACATCCAGACGGTCACGCAACAACTCGGACAGCTGTTCCGTCGAACTCAACTCTCGTAAAACCAAGCGCAAGCGGGGGTGACTGGCCTGAAAACGGCTCATGATCTGCGGTAAACCGCAATACAACATGGTGCCGGCAAAGCCGATATGCAACTGACCCGACTGGCCTTCGGCCACATCTCGTGCCTCACGGGCAGCGGCGCTGGCTTGGGCCAGCAAGGCTCGGGCGGCAGGCACAAAGGCCAAGCCAGCAGCCGTCAGTTGCACACCCCGGCTGTTGCGGTTGAACAATGACGCCCCCACCGAGGCCTCAAGTTGCTGAATGTTCAAACTCAAAGGCGGCTGTGAAATCGACAGGCGCTGTGCGGCGCGGCCAAAATGCAGCTCTTCGGCCAGCATTAAAAAATAGCGCAGATGACGGAATTCCATGTATTTAAAAAATGTATCAATGCATCGATAATTGATATTAGACAACTATCCATGAAACACCAACAATCGCCAACATGACAGGTGATGCGCGGCCACCATCGCGGATATGACACACTTGTTTGATTGAACGGCCTTACTCCGGAGACCCCGAATGAAACCCACCTTCCAATGGAACGACCCCTTCTTGTTGAACGAGCAGCTCTCCGATGACGAGCGTGCCATCGTCGAAGCGGCACACACCTTTTGCCAAGAACGCCTGCAAACCCGCGTGCTGCAAGCCGCCCGTCACGAAAAGTTTGACCGCGAGATCATGAACGAGGCCGGAGCCATGGGCTTTTTGGGCTCCACCATCGAAGGCTACGGCTGCGCCGGTCTGAGCTATGTGGCGTACGGACTGATTGCCCGCGAAGTCGAGCGTGTGGACAGCGGCTACCGCAGTGCCATCAGCGTGCAAAGCTCACTGGTTATGCACCCGATCAACGAATACGGCTCCGAAGCCCAGCGCCAAAAGTACCTGCCCAAGCTGGCCACGGGCGAATGGGTCGGCTGCTTTGGGTTGACCGAACCCAACCACGGCTCCGACCCAGCCAGCATGCTCACACGAGCCAAGCCCGTCGATGGTGGCTTCATTTTGAAGGGCGCCAAGATGTGGATCACCAACTCGCCGATTGCCGACGTGTTCGTGGTCTGGGCCAAACTTGAGAACGAAGACGGCACCGTCGGTGGCCAGGAAGCCATCCACGGGTTCATCCTCGAAAAAGGCATGAAGGGCCTCACGGCCCCCAAGATCGAAGGCAAGATGAGCCTGCGCGCCAGCATCACGGGCGAAATCGTGATGGACGATGTGTTCGTGCCATCTGAAAACCTGATGCCCAACGTGAACGGGCTCAAAGGCCCCTTCGGCTGCCTGAACAAAGCCCGCTACGGTATCGCCTGGGGTGCGTTAGGTGCTGCGGAAGACTGCTGGCACCGCGCTCGCCAGTACACCCTGGACCGCGTGCAGTTTGGTCGCCCACTCGCACAAAACCAGCTGATTCAAAAGAAACTGGCCGACATGCAGACCGAAATCACGCTGGGCCTGCAGGCTTGCCTGCGCGTGGGCCGCCTGATGGACGATGGAAAAGCCGTGCCCGAGATGATCAGCATGATCAAGCGCAACAGCTGCGGCAAGGCGCTGGACATCGCCCGCTTGGCGCGCGACATGCACGGCGGCAACGGCATCCACGACGAATACCACGTCATCCGCCACATGATCAACCTGGAAACCGTGAACACCTACGAAGGCACGCACGATGTACATGCTCTGATTTTGGGACGCGCACAAACGGGCCTGCAGGCTTTTTATTGAGCCGCACTCATTTGCAATAAAAAGGGGCTTCGGCCCCTTTTTCCTGAGTTCAACTTCGTCACAGACTGTGCGTTAGCGCCTTGACGAACCGCAGGTCAGGCATTACATTACTAACCAGTCAGTCATTAAACAAGAATTGTGAACTCCCCCGATCAAGCCACTGCGCATAAACGAGAACGCCGCAAGCAAGACCGCCCAGGCGAGTTGATCGATGCGGCGCTGGACTTGTTTGTCGAAAAAGGCTTTGCCGCGACCCGAGTGGAAGAAGTGGCCGCACGGGCTGGAGTGTCCAAGGGCACACTGTTTTTGTATTTCCCCAGCAAGGAAGACCTTTTCAAGGCCGTGGTGCGCGAGAACGTGGTGCATCCGGTGACCCAGGGGGCCGCCGAAATTGAGCATTACAAAGGCACATCCGGTCAATTGCTCGAGTGGATGATGCTGCAGTGGTGGCACCGCTATGGGGCGACCAAGGCTTCGGGGATTTCCAAACTGATCATGAGCGAGGCCACCAACTTCCCGGAGCTGGCGGCTTTTTACCGTCAGGAAGTGATCGAGCCTGGCCAAGCCTTGGTACGCACCGTGCTGCAACGGGCCATCGACCAGGGTGAGTTTCGTCCCGTCGATGTCGAGTTGGCTTTGCACTCGGTCATGGCCCCCCTCCTTTTTTTGGTCATGTGGAAGCACTCCATGGGCCCTTGCTGTCCGGTGTCGGAGCAAATCCAACCCGAACAATTCATCACCCAACACGCCCAGCTGCTGGTGCGTGGACTCTCTTGAGCTGAATCCCATGAAACGTTCTACCCTTTGGATCCTCTGTGGCGTGGCTGCTGCTGTCGTGCTCGCTGGCGGTGCACGCTGGGCCAGCCAGCGCAAGCCGGCGGTCGCCGTCACCAAGCCTGCAGCCGCGGCCAACTCGATTGAGCTGAGCACCAGCGATGTGGTTCAAGCTCAAAAAATGGACATGGTCTTAGGCTTGCCTGTTTCAGGCACGTTGAAAGCCAGTCAAAGCGCCATGGTGAAAGCCCGTGTGGCAGGTGAGCTGCTCGATTTGGTGGTCCGCGAAGGCGACTTGGTCAAAGCAGGCCAAGTGATTGCACGGATCGACCCCACCGAGTACCAAGCACGTGAGCGCCAAGCCAAACAGCAAGCCGATGCAGCACAGGCCCAAGTGGACATCGCTCAAAAGCAGTTTGACAACAACAAGGCTTTGGTGGCGCAAGGCTTCATCTCGCAAACGGCCTTGCAAAATGCTTCCGCCAGTCTGAATGGGGCCAAGGCCACTCACATGGCGGCCGTGGCTGCACTCGATGTGACACGCAAGGCTTTGGACGATGCGATCGTGCGCACGCCCATCAGCGGCCAAATTGCCCAGCGCTTGGCCCAAGCCGGTGAACGGGTGGGCATTGACGCACGCATCGTCGAGGTGGTCAACCTCAGTCAACTCGAACTGGAAGCCGCGTTCACCGCAGCGGATGCGAGTCTGGTGCGCAATGGCATGAAGGCTCAACTGAAAGTGGAAGGTCTGGACGAGGCGGTCGCAGCCAAAGTTTTGCGCATCAACCCAACAGCCCAAGCAGGCAACCGAAGTGTGATGGTTTACCTGGGTGTCGCGGGCCAAGATGGCCTGCGTCAAGGGGTCTTTGCAGAAGGCACTCTGGGCACCCGCAGCGTGCAGGCCTTGGCCGTTCCATTGTCGAGCGTACGCACCGACAAGCCTCAGCCCTATGTCCAGGTGATCGATGGCGAGCAAGTGCGTCACGTGACCGTGCAAACCGGCACCCGTGCCGAGAAGACGTTGAAAAACATCACACTGACTTGGGTCGAGGTGCAAGGTCTTGCTGAAGGGGCTCAGGTGCTCACAGCCAGTGCAGGTGCGGTGCGCGAAGGCACGCTGGTGAAGTTCACCGCTGGCGTACGCTGAAAGGGATAGATCCATGTGGTTCACCCGTGTCAGTCTGAAAAACCCCGTCTTTGCCACCATGGTCATGCTGGCCTTGGTGGTGCTGGGCCTGTTCTCCTATCAAAAACTCAAGGTTGATCAGTTCCCTAACATCGACTTTCCGGTTGTCGTGGTCAGCACGGAATACCCGGGTGCATCGCCCGAAATCGTGGAGAGTGAGGTTTCCAAAAAGATCGAAGAAGGTGTCAACTCGATCGCAGGCATCAGTGCCCTCACCTCACGCAGCTACGAAAACCAGTCGGTGGTGGTGATCGAGTTTCAACTCAACATCAACGGTCGCAAGGCGGCCGAGGACGTGCGCGAAAAAGTGGCGGCCATTCGCCCGAGTCTGCGCACCGAAGTGAAAGAGCCCAAAGTGCTGCGCTTTGACCCGTCAGCACGCGCCATTTGGTCGCTGGCCGTGGTGCCTCACTCGTCCGGCAGTGCCAAAGGCCAAGACCTCACGGCTGTCGAGATGACCAATTGGTCTGAGCAAGTGCTGAAAAAACGGCTCGAAAACGTGCGCGGCGTCGGCTCTGTCTCGCTGGTGGGCGGTACGCGCCGAGAAATCAACCTGTACCTGCAGCCGGCCGCCATGGAAGCCCTGGGCGTGACAGCTGACCAAGTGGTGAGCGCTGTGCGCAGTGAAAACCAGGATCTCCCGGTGGGTGCGATCCGCTCGCTGGAACAAGAGCGCATGGTGCAGATCGAGTCGCGCATGAAGCGCCCTGAAGATTTTGAACGCATCATCGTGGCCCGCAAAGGCAATGTGTCGGTGCGCCTGTCGCAGGTGGCTCGGGTGCAAGACGGCGCTCAAGAGCTGGAAACCATGGCGCTCTACAACGGCCAACGGACTTTGCTGCTCACCGTACAAAAAGCCCAAGACGAAAACACCATCGACGTGATCGATGGCTTGGTCAAAACTGTGGCCGACATGAAAAGCCAGACACCTGCTGGCATCCGACTGGAACCCATCACCGACAACTCCCGCCCCATCAGGGTTGCCGTGGACAACGTGCGCCGCACGCTGATCGAAGGGGCCATCCTGACGGTTTTGATTGTCTTTTTGTTCCTCAATTCTTGGCGCTCCACCGTCATCACAGGACTGACGCTGCCGATCTCCCTGATCGGCACCTTCATGTTCATGCAGATGTTTGGTTTCACCATCAACATGATCACGCTGATGGCGCTGTCACTGTGCGTGGGCTTGTTGATTGACGATGCCATCGTGGTGCGTGAAAACATCGTGCGGCACGTTCAAATGGGCAAAAACGCCTGGAACGCCTCGCTCGATGGCACCCAGGAAATTGGCTTGGCCGTGCTGGCAACCACCTTGTCCATCGTGGCGGTGTTCCTGCCCATCGGTTTCATGGAGGGCATCATCGGCAAGTTCTTCCACGAATTTGGGATCACCATCGTGGCTGCCGTGATGATTTCCATGTTTGTCAGCTTCACACTCGATCCGATGCTCTCGAGCATCTGGCATGACCCCAGCATTGAAAGTCACGGCCAACACCACGCGCCCATCACGTTTTATGACAAGACCATTGGCCGGGTGACCGCTTGGTTTGACCAAGGGACTGAGCGCTTGGCCGAGGGATATCAAAAAATTCTGGCGTGGTCGCTGGTGCACAAACGCAAGACCGTTCTGCTGGCGGTGGGCATCTTTGTTTTGAGCATTTTCATGCTGCGTTTTGTGGGCACCGAGTTCGTGCCCAAGGCCGATTTTTCTGAAACCACGGTGAATTTCCAGACGCCCGTGGGCAGCTCACTGGAGGCCACAGAGGCCAAATCGCGGCAGGTAGAAGCCATCATCCGCGAGTTCCCAGAGGTGCGCTACACCTTGGCCACACTCAACACAGGCAATGCTCTGGGTAAAAACAACGCAAGCATTTATATCCGTTTGGTTGACCGTAAAAATCGACAGCGCAATGTCGACGAGATGTCCGGCATCTTGCGCGATCGACTGAAAAAAGTCCCCGGCATCACCGTAACGCACGTGGGTCTGCTCGATGCCGTGGGCGGTAACAAGCAGGTGGAGTTTTCGCTGCAAGGCCCCGACCAACGCGAATTGGAGCGCTTGGCCCTGGGCGTGATGGAAAAAGTGCGCGATATTCCCGGACTGGTGGACTTGGATTCCAGTGTGAAAGCCAACAAACCCACCATCCGTGTAGACGTGCTGCGCGACTCGGCTGCGGACTTGGGTCTGGGCACTGGCCAAATCGCTGGGCCTTTGCGTACCCTGGTCGCAGGGCAAACGGTGGGCAATTGGCGTGCTCCGGATGATCAGACTTACGATGTGAACGTGCGCCTAGCGCCTGAAAGCCGCAATGCCCCGCAAGATCTGGAACGGCTGCCATTTGCCGTGAGCCCTGGGCCTGATGGCAACCCGCGGGTGGTGCGTTTGGGCCAAGTGGCCAAAATCAGCGAGTCCACAGGATCCAACCAGATCAACCGACGCGACCTGACGCGTGAGGTCGCGATCAATGCCAACACCTATGGCCGCGCTGCGGGCGAGGTGTCTGCTGACATCCGCAAAGTCATGGAAGGGGTTGGCCTGCCGCCAGGTTACCGCTATCAGTTTGGCGGCTCCACCAAGAACATGGCGGAATCCTTTGGCTACGCCGTGACAGCACTGGCCATGGCGGTGATCTTCATTTACATGATCCTGGCCAGCCAATTCAAAAGCTTCTTGCAACCGCTGGCCTTGATGACCGCATTGCCACTGACGCTGATTGGCGTGGTGTTGGCTCTCATGGCTTTCCGCTCCACCCTCTCCATGTTTTCGATCATTGGCGTGATCATGCTGATGGGCTTGGTTACCAAAAACGCGATTTTGCTGGTGGACTTTGCCATTCGGGCCCGTGAAGACGGCATGGAACGCAGCGAAGCGCTCTTGATGGCTGCACGAGTGCGACTGCGTCCTATCTTGATGACCACCTTGGCCATGATTTTCGGCATGGTGCCACTGGCTTTTGCCATGACCGAAGGTTCAGAACAACGCGCACCCATGGGCCAAGCGGTGATCGGAGGCGTCATCACCTCCTCGCTGCTCACCTTGGTGGTGGTGCCGGTGGTGTACTGCTACATGGACGACTTGGCTCAATGGATTCGCCGCAAAGCAGGCTTCGCCCCGGCCCGTCAGACCCATGACGTTCCAGCCCCTTAAAATCCCCTCTATTTGTGATCACCCTCTCAGGAGAACCCCAATGGATCTGAATCAAGCCCGATTCAACATGATCGAACAGCAAATCCGCCCATGGGAAGTGCTGGACCCTCAAGTGCTGGAACTGCTCTCGGTCGTGCGACGCGAAGATTTTGTGCCGATGGCACACAAAGCACTCGCCTTCGTGGACATGGACATCCCACTGGGCACAGCGCCCAACCAAGTCATGCTGGCACCGCGTGTGCAAGCTCGTCTGTTGCAAGACTTGGCCGTGCAAAAAACTGACAAAGTGCTGGACATTGGGACGGGCTCCGGCTTCATGGCCGCTTTGCTGGCCAATCAAGCCGCACAAGTTCTGAGTTTAGAGATCGATTCCGGCTTGGCTGCTCAAGCCCAAGCCAACTTGCAAAAAGCAGGTATCCACAACGTCACTGTACGCAATGCCGATGGAAGCCAAGGCGCAGCTGCTGACGGCCCGTTTGATGTGATCTTGCTCAACGGCTCTTTGGCCGAAGTGCCTGCGGCCTTATTGCAGCAATTGACCGTAGGTGGCCGCTTGGCCGCCATCGTGGGACAAGAGCCCATCATGCGTGCCACGGTCATCACCCGTACCAGCGAAAGCAGCTGGACCACCACAGAGCCGTGGGACTGCAATGCCCCTCGCTTGAGTGGTTTTGCCGAACATTCACGCTTCCAGTTCTGATGGCTGAGCACAATGGAACAAATTTCACCCGCCCAAGTCGCTGATTGGGCCAAGCAACAAACGCAGCGCCCCATCCTGCTGGATGTGCGCGAAGGCTGGGAATGCCAAACCGCCAGTGCCCAATCGGAGGCACTGGATCTCGTGCACATGCCCATCCAAACCATACCCGCCCGACTGGATGAGCTGGACAAATCCCGCCCCATCGCCTGCCTGTGCCACCACGGTGGCCGCAGCATGCAAGTAGCGGCTTTTTTGGCCCAACATGGCTTCCAGGTCGCCAACGTATCTGGCGGCATCCATGCCTGGTCCGTGCAAGTCGACCCCACCATTCCGGTTTATTGAATCGGCTGGTCACACTGAATTCTGAAAGCTCTCCATGAAATTGCGCCTTTTGCCTTTGACCCTTGCTCTTGCTGCTTTTCTGACAGGTACGGCCCAAGCCCAAAGTCTTGTCCAGCTTTACGAAGCGGCCAAAAGTTATGACGCGGCATACAAAGCTGCGCAATCTCAGTACCAAGCCAACTTGGCCAAAGCAGAGCAAGCCAAAGCCTTGCTGCGCCCTACGGCAGGCCTCGGAGCAACGGTCAGCGAGACGGACTTCAACAACCTCACCAGCGGCAATGTGGATGCCCGTTACGGCACACGCACGGCTACCCTCAGTGCGAGCCAACCCTTGTTCCGCCCTGCCAACTCGGCAGGCTATCAACAAGGCATGAAGCAAGTCGGCTTGGCGCAAGCACAATTGAAGACAGCAGAGCAAGAGCTGATCGTGCGTGTCAGTCAAGCGTACTTTGACGTTCTCACGGCCCAAGAAAGCTTGGCCTTTGTGAAAGCCCAAAAAACTGCCGTGTCGGAGCAGTTGGCTG
Source organism: Limnohabitans sp. (assembly GCA_017986605.1). Taxonomy (GTDB): domain Bacteria; phylum Pseudomonadota; class Gammaproteobacteria; order Burkholderiales; family Burkholderiaceae_C; genus Limnohabitans_A. Next base: position 10,353 of record JAGNVG010000033.1, on the reverse strand, counting down.
CCGCCAAACGCAATTTTGAAGTCGGCACCTCCACCATCACAGACACACGTGAAGCCCAAGCCCGGTTCGACTTGGTAACGGCCCAGGAAATCGCCGCCGAGAATGATCTGCGCGTCAAGAAGCTGGCTTTGGATCAATCCGTGGGGAAGGCTGATACACAACCTGTAGCGCTCAAATCCAGCGCCAATCTCAACGCATCGGTCACAGGCAACGCAGACACTTGGGCACAACAAGCGGCAGAGCAGAACCCGAGCATTGAGCAAGCCCGCATCGGCCTGGAAGTCGCACAACTCGAAACCGAAAAAGCCAAGGCTGGCCACATGCCCACACTGGATCTGACCGCTTCTTACGGCGGCACACGGTTTCGCAATGGCAACCTGACCTCCCGAATTGACAACAACACGGCTAGCGTGGGGCTCGCATTTAACCTACCGCTGTACGCAGGCCATGCCACTCAAAATCGCATACAGGAAACTGTGGCGTTGGAGGAAAAGGCCCGCAACGACCTAGACGCCGCACAGCGCACAGTGACCCAAGCCACGCGCACCGCCTTCTTTGGCGTTCAATCCGGTCTCGGCCAAGTCAAGGCACTCGAAGCGGCTGAAGCCTCGAGCCAAAGTGCACTCGATGCCAACAAGCTGGGTTACCAAGTCGGTGTTCGCATCAACATCGATGTCCTCAACAGCCAAAGCCAACTTTTCCAGACCAAGCGCGATCTGGCCAAAGCGCGTTACGACGTGCTGCTGGGGCAGTTGAAGTTGCGACAGGCTGCGGGAGTGTTGAAGGTTGAAGATGTGCAAGCATTAAACAGACTTTTCGGGCAATGAATCTATGCTGAAGTGCCTTTTGGCAGTGATGTAGCACTGCCAATCTGAAAGTCTGAAATAAAAAATGCCAGCCCAAATTGGGCTGGCATTTTTTATGGATGCTGCGGTTGCAAGATCTGTTGATGTATCAGAATCGTTTTCTGAATCAACGAAGACACATCAAGCATTCCAAGGCAACAATTGATGCCCGTTCTCTTTCAAGACCGGTTGTGATGCATTCATGCGCTCACCATCCAGAATACGTTGGTACTTTTCCAGATACCCTCGGGCCATCGCGACATGGTTGAATTTTGAAACTGCCCATTCATGGCATTCACGAGGGTCAAATTTCATACCCTGTACAGCCTGCGCAAGCGCGGTAATGGAGTTGGACAAAAAACCGTGTTCAGGCAATACAAGCTCCGGCAATGCCCCATAAGGGGTTGAAAACACCGGGTTACCGAAATACAGACTCTCAATCACGGCCAAGCCAAAAGGCTCATTCCAGCGGACAGGAAAAATCATCCCTCTGGATTCGTTAAGCAATCGAAACTTCAAGGCGCCACCCACCATGCCGTGAAAATGGATGGAACGCCACGGGGTAAATCGGAAAGTGCGTGACAAATTCAGCCTTGTCCCACCTAACACGGCCAAATCCACGCCCGCTTGGCGTGCCACCTGAATAGCGCCTTTCAGGTTCTTGACTGGCCATGAGCCTTTGCCCAAAAAATGATGATGGCGGCGTGGCATTGCCCAATCAACGGCACCATAAACAGACCAATCTAATCCGTTATACACAAACTCCTTGGAGCCATAGCGGTCTGCATGGTTCTTTGAAATGAACACCGTGTTCAAATTCAAAGGCGAAGGAGACTTAGTGTTCCCATGTTCGGTCACTAAATAGGGGAAGTCTGGTTCACACCCAACACGAAACTGTAAGTGAACGAGATCAAACGCATAGCGTGGAATTTGATCCAAGATACCCTTCTGAGGATTGATGCTGATGACTTTGGCAAAATCACAGACAGAGCCTTCCGGCACCAAAAAGGTGACTTCGTGACCAAGAGCAACCAGTCCTTTTGCCAAATCCCAGATGACACGCTCGGTACCGCCATATGAGTGCACAGGCACACTAAGACCTTGATGAACAAGCAATATTTTCATATCAATAAGAGAGTCATCACCGCTTTGACAACGCAACACCCAGTTGCTTAAAGTCATATTTCAGAGCGGCGTAGCGGAAAAAGCACTCGAGTGCGATAAAAAAGCAGAACAAGAAACCTTCTGCACCACAAAGAAACCCTCGACGAAAAACGTAGAGCTTAAGGAAGATGGCAAATGCCGATGCAAACCCGCGCAACACGCCACCGGTTTTACCGACTTGCGCGCGTTTAGCCGCCCCGTGCTGCACATATTGAGCCAGCTTGAGCAAACTGCCATGCACCGTTTCCCGCGAGTAGTGCAACAAGCGTTCGCGAAACTTGATCACCGGGCGTGATCCGTTGTGCATCACGGCTCCCTCGTGAACCACGCCTTCAAATTTTTCTACAGAGGCCGTTTTGAATAATCGCTGGACCCCCGCCGTTGATTTCATCAGCGTGAGCGGGCGACCGTAAGCCACCTGGTTCCATAAAACTTCCCAAATGGCATCGCGCTGGCTGGCCACTGCGGCACGGATTTCTTCGGCCAGTGCATCACCAATCACCTCATCCGCGTCGAGGAAGAAAATATAGTCCGCTTTGACATGTTGCAACAACCGTGTCCGTTGAACAGCAAAACCTTGCCAATCATCATGGCGATGAATTTCAGCGCCCATTTCCTTGGCGATATCCAGCGTGCGATCTGTGCTGCCACTGTCCACGACCACAATCTGGTCTGCAAACTTGGCGCTTTGAATGCATTGGGCAATTCGACGTTCCTCATTCATCGTCAAAATGCCAATGCACAGGGTGGGTCGATCTACAGACTTCATGATGCGTTCCATTCCAACAACCCGCGCCAACGCCCCCACATGCGGGCCACCAACTTGGGTGAAAACAGGACAACCCGCAACGGCAGCGCCAGAGTGGTCGTCCAGATCAATTGTCTTTGCAAACGTTTGGCCGCTTGCAAAGACTCGTGCTTGTTCAAAAAAATCAGTTTCGATTGTGCATGGTGGTAGCCGCGCAGGTATTCGCTGCGCCAAGGCGACCGACCACGAACCGAGCCTCGCGAACGATGCAGCACCTTCACTTCCGGACAAAGCACCATGGGCAATCTGGCCTGAAAAAGCCTCAGGCACAGATCATCGTCTTCGTAATACAAAAAGAAGCGTTCATCGAAGAACCCGGTCATGGCCATGCGCTCCATGCGCAACAACATAACAGCACCACACACAAAACCAACGCACAAGGGGCCTTCTGCAGCCGGACCACGACTGGTCCAATAAGCCGAAGGCCAACGGTAATTGACCTCTGCCCTGTCTTCTGATGCCATGAGTTGAGGCGCAAGAACCGCCACGTCATTGAAATCATTGGCGGCTGCCAGCAATGCTTGCAAAGCTTGCGGCGTCATTTCGCAATCCGGGTTGAGAAGCAATGCAAAAGGCGTCTTGACTTGGGCAAGCGCCCTGTTGTTGGCGGCTCCGAACCCAAGATTTCGGCCATGCGCCAACACCTTGGCCTGCGGCCAGAGCATCTGCGCCTTGACCGCAGTGTCGTCATCGCTCCCGTTGTCAGAGATCACCACATTCGGGCAAACAGACAACAGGGGTGCAAGCATCGGCAAACAATGCGCACTGCTGTAGGTCACCACCACAATGGTGACCTGTGAAAAAGCCTCATGGTTCATGCAACCCCCTCTTCCATGCTAAGCGGCACCATGGACTGCAAGGCTTTGATATGGCTAGCCACCGCACCCCGCCCCTTGTCCAAAAGCTGAACGGTCGCAGCTTGAGCCTGCGCAAGCCATTCCGGATGGGCCAATGCAAAGGCCACATGGTCCAATGCAGCCTGCATGTCCTGGACCTGCAAGGCAGCACACTGCTCGACAGCCAAAGCGGCTGCATCTGAAAAATTGAAAGTGTGCGGTCCCATGACCACCGGGCAGGCACAAGCAGCGGCCTCGATGAGGTTTTGCCCACCCAAGGGTGCAAAACTGCCGCCCAGCAGTGCCATGCGGCTGACCTGGTAGTAGGTCTGCATTTCGCCCAGACTGTCTCCCAGCACCACATCAGCATCGGCCATGCGTGCGGCATCGGGCTCATGGCCGCCCCATCCGCTTCTGCGTTCACAAAGCCAACCGGCTTGCTTTACTAAAGCATGAACCTCGTCAAAGCGCTGGGGATGACGTGGTACCAAAAGCCATAAAACACCCAGCGATTTGAGTTGTTTCAGACGAGCAGGATCGGACTGCAATGCCTGCAACCACAAAGCTTCCTCGCCCTCCCGTGTACTTGCCAGCATCACGACAGGCCTGGCAGAAAGACTGCCTTGCCACAATGACGCCTGAATTCGGGCCTGTTCGGAAACCGTGACGTCAAATTTAAGATTCCCCACGACACGCACATCCTGACAACCCAAACGCTGCAGGCGGTGCGCATCTGATGCAGATTGGGCCAGCACCAGGCTCAACCCACGGTAAGCGGGGCCGGAAAGCGTTGTCCAGCGCAGGGCCTGATGCGAGGATTTTTCACTCATGCGGGCATTGAGCAAACACAATGGCACCCCTGCATGGCGACACGCCTGCACCAGGTTGGGCCAGACTTCGGTTTCCATCAGCAAGCCCATGCGAGGCTTGAAGTGCATCAAAAATTGGCGCGTAGCCTGGGCTGTATCCCAAGGCAACCAACCCTGCACGTCGCCCGCTTGCAGCATCGCCCTGCCCTGCACCAAGCCGGTGGCGGTGCCGTGTGTCAGCAAAAGGCGCATGCCCGGAAAGGCATTGCGCAAAGCCGGCAAAAGCAAGGCTGCAGCACGGGTTTCACCCAAAGACACCGCATGCAGCCAGACAAAGCCGCCTTCAGAAGAGCCTCCTCCATATTGCCCAAAGCGTTGCGCCACGTTCAGCCCGTATTCAGGCTCGTGCTGCGCACGGCGGTTCAGCTTGCGTCGAAGCAAAGGTTGCAAGCCCCGCATCAGCACATCGTAGGCAGCCAACACCAAACGCTCGACCCAACTCAACCCGGACGAAGTCTCCGCCATCAAACGGATGCCTTATCGAAGAGTCCGTTGTACACGCGGCCAATGCCCTCGGCCTCTCGGGCCAGCGAAAAATGCTCGGTCACCCGGACACGAGCAGCCTCACCCATTTGGACTGCATGCTGTGGATCGCGCAGCACGGACAACACCGCCTGGGCCAGTCCTTGCACGTCGCCGGTGTCCACCATTTCACCGGTCTCACCGGGTATGGCCAATTGGTCAAAAGCCCCTGTGCGTGAGCAGACCAGCGCACAACCCGTTGCCGCCGCCTCAAATGGCGTCAGGCCAAACGGTTCGTAGCGCGGGCAAGCCACGCAAAGCAAGCAGCGCTGGTACCAACGGTGCACTTCGCCTGCAGGCACTTCGCCCAGAAAGACGATGCGATCGTGCAGGCCGGCTGCATCGATCTGCCGCTGCAGGTCTTGTTGATAGGCCTGGTGCTGGGGTTGTGCCAAGCCCGCGATGACAGCCGTCGCCCCCGGCAGCTGGGGCAAGGCCTGGATCATGGCCTGCACAAACACATCAGTGCCTTTGTCGGGGCGAACCCGGCCAAAAACACCAATACCGTACTGACCGGGCAAGCCCGAGTCGGCCCAAGCATTGAGTTTGTCTGGCGGTGGGCTGAAACGAGACAGATCAATGCCATGTGGCACGACTGCAGTGGTGTTGGGCACAAAGCTGGCAGCCAAGGGCGTGGTCGAAATGACAGCGTCCATTTTGGAAATCAGCCAGCGCGGAAAGCGGCCATGCAAATGCTGAGCGGCCGAGGTAAACACCAGCTTGATCGGCAGACGCAAAACATCACGGGCAAAAATAGCGGCCATCATTTCCGGGTCACGCCGCACATGCCAGATGCGAAAACTCCGACCTACTGGCGGTTTGCGCGACAGGGCGATCGCCTGACCCAGCGTCATGCCATCGATGCCATTGGACATGCGCGTGCCACAAAACCCTAAGCGCCAGTGCCTGGCTTGAAAAGGCACGAGCGCATTGATGGTGGCAGACACGCCGGTGTAGCGTTGTTTGAGGTTGAACACGATGACTTCAGGATCAGCGCTCAACAAAGAGTCAGAGGTATTCATGAATGATCTTTTTGACAGCCCAATTCAATGCGCCGAAGCACCCACCTGCGCATCGGGTTTGACCGAACGTAACAAGGCGAGCATGTCGGACTCGATGCGGTGCAAGGCTGCTTCGGTTTGTCCCTCAAAACGCAACACCAGCACCGGCGTGGTGTTGGAGGCACGAATCAAACCGAAACCATCTGGCCAGTCCACCCGCAGACCGTCAATATCAGAAACATGGGCTGGGGCACTGAAGACGCTGGCAGCTTGCGCTTGCAAGGCTTTCGTCACCGTATGCGGTTCACCTTCGGCGCAAGCCACGTTCAGCTCAGGCGTGCTGAAACTGGTGGGCAAAGCGTTCAGCACTGCATTGGCATCGGGCGCTTGGCTCACGATCTCCAGCAATCGGCATCCCGCATAGGTGCCGTCGTCAAAACCGTACCAACGCTCCTTGAAGAAGATGTGCCCACTCATCTCGCCACCCAACGGGGCTTGGCCACCCTCGGCCTCGATGGCTTTCATCTTGGCTTTGATGAGCGAGTGACCGGTTTTGTACATCAAGGCTTTGCCGCCTGCAGCTTCGATGGCCGGGGCGAGGCGCTGCGAGCATTTCACATCAAACAAGATCGTGCCACCGGGCACACGGCTGAGCACGTCTTGGGCAAACAGCTGCATCTGCCGGTCTGGGTAAATATTGTTGCCGTCTTGGGTCACGATGCCCAAACGGTCACCGTCGCCATCAAAAGCCAGACCCAACTCAGCGCCCGTCGTCTTCAGAGCTTCGATCAGGTCTTGCAGGTTCTCGGGCTTGCTTGGGTCAGGGTGGTGGTTGGGAAAGTGACCATCGACTTCGCTGAACAACTCGACCACATCGCAGCCCAGCGCGCGAAAGATGGCGGGGGCCGAAGCACCCGCGATGCCATTACCCGAATCCACCACGATTTTCATGGGACGCGCCAAGCGGATATCACCCACGATGCGTTGTGTGTAGTCGGGCAAGACATCCAGCGATTTGACGCCGCCGCCGTCACACAGCTTCCAGCTTTCGGTCTCCATCATCTGGCGCAATGCTTGAATCTCGTCGCCGTAAATGGCACGACCGGCCAAAACCATCTTGAAGCCGTTGTAGTCCTTGGGGTTGTGGCTGCCGGTGACCTGAATGCCACTTTGGCAAGCGGTGTTGGCCGCAAAGTACAACATGGGTGTGGTGGCCATCCCGATGTCGATGACCTGGATACCTGATGCCACCAGCCCACGAATGAGTGCCGCCGTCAGGCTGGGCCCACTCAAGCGGCCATCACGCCCCACAGCCACCTGGGTCTGCCCTTCGGCCATCGCTTGGGTACCAAAAGCTTTGCCCAGACCTTCGGCCACCGACTCGTTGAGCGTGGACGGCACCACACCCCGAATGTCATAAGCTTTGAAGATGGAGGCGGTGACTTGCATGTGGAACCCGTTTGTGCAAAAGGAATGAGCGTCGATTGTAGGTGTCAATGCCCAGTTCGCCTTCAGAAACAGCCTCGAAACCGCAGGTCCGAAAATGTCTAAGACCTGCGGTTTTTGCGACTAACATGCCCCACATGCACACCCCTCAGGAACTGTTCTTGCACGGTCAGCCCGTCGACGAAGGCCGCTGCTACCGCGCCTTCCAGGACAAGGATGCCCGCTTTGACGGCCTGTTCTTCCTGGGGGTGCGCTCCACAGGCATTTACTGCCGTCCCGTGTGCCGGGTGCGTTTGCCTCTGCCAAAAAACTGCCGTTTCTTTGAAACGTCTACGCAAGCCGAGGCGGCGGGTTTCCGGCCTTGCCTCAAGTGCCGCCCCGAACTGGCCCCGGCCCAGCGCTGGTGGTCGACCACGGACGCCAGCGCCATCCTGGCACATGCGGCTGCCCGACTGCTCGACCAGGCTTTGCGTCAAGGCGGCAAAGCGCCAGCCATGACCACACTGGCCGCCCAATTGGGCGTGAGCGACCGGCACCTGCGCCGCGTGTTTAAAACGCACTGGCAAGTTTCACCTTTGCAGTATTTGCAAACCCAGCGGCTGCTGCACGCCAAACAGTGGCTGCACGACAGCCCCTTGCCCACGTCCGAGATCGCCCACCTCAGCGGCTTCGGCTCGACACGGCGCATGAATGCCAGCTTTGCCCAGCATTACCAGTTGACGCCCCGCCAGCTGCGTCCCCAGGCACGCGACCCCGGGGCACCTGTGACACTGCGGCTGGCCTACCGCCCGCCCTTGCAGCGCGAACACCTCTGGGGCTTTTTGCAAAGCCGCTCGCTGCCAGGTGTTGAACTCTGGACAGGCGAAGGCATGCAGGCCCAGCTGCACCGAACGGTGCGCTGGCATCCCTGGGCATCGCATCAAGCGCCACTCACGGGCTGGATCGTGGTCGGTTGGGTGCCTGACTCACCCCATGTGCAGCTGCAAGCGAGCGCCAGCCTTTTGCCGGTGCTGCCCGAGTTGGTGGCCCAGGTGCGCCAATGGCTGGATCTGGACGCCGATCCGGCCGCCGTGTATGCAGTGCTCGGGCAGCACTTTGCGCAGGCCCATGGCATCCGCATCCCGGGTGGGCTGGACAGCTTTGAGCTGGCCGTGCGCGCCGTGCTGGGGCAACAGATCACCGTCAAAGCTGCCCGCACGCTGGGCGAACGCCTGGTGCAGGCCTTGGGATTGCCCTGTCAAACGCCCTGGCCTGGCCTGAATCGGCATTTCCCCGATGCGGCGACCCTGGCCCGTGAGGAAAACGCCGCCCTCATGGGCAGCCTGGGCATCGTGCGCCAACGCCAGCGCGCCATCCAAGCCCTGGCGCAGGCCGTCGACAGCGGTCAATTGCAGCTGACAGCGGTCAGCGAGGTCGCCGCCACCTTGAATGCCCTGCAAGCCTTGCCCGGCATCGGACCCTGGACAGCCCACTACCTGGCCATGCGCACCCTGCACTGGGAAGACGCCTGGCCAGTGCAGGACGTGGCGCTGCAAAACGCCCTGGGGGTGCGTGACGAAGCCCGGCCCACCCAAGCGCTGGAACACATGGGCCAGGCCTGGCAACCTTTTCGCAGTTACGCCCTGTTGGCCGCCTGGGCCTTGTCCGCCCCATCCCACACCACGCTGGAGAAGCCATGAGCACATTCACCACCCACACCACCAGCCCTTTGGGTGAACTCATCCTCGCCTGCAGCGACCGGGGCATGTGTGGCGTCTGGTTTGAGGGGCAACGCCACGGCCCGCAAACGCAGGTCATGCAAACCTGGCAGCCCGCGCCAGACCACCCGCTGCTGCAAGCCACCGCGGCGCAGTTGCAGGATTACTTTGCTGGGCGCAGGACCGTGTTCGATCTGCCGCTGGACCTGTCTCACGGTACGGCCTTTCAGCAAGCCGTTTGGCAAGCGCTGCTGGCCATTGAGGCAGGCAGTCACCAAAGCTACGGCCAGCTGGCCTCGCGCTTGAACAACCCTCAGGCCGTTCGAGCTGTGGGCGCAGCGGTGGGGCGCAATCCTGTGAGTATCATCGTGCCTTGCCATCGGGTGCTGGGCAGCACAGGTCAGCTCACCGGATACGCCGGAGGCCTAGAGCGCAAACGTGCACTGCTGCAACTCGAAGGCCACCCGCTTTCTTAAAACCCACTGCAAATGACCTCTCCTCACGCCAAAGGCTGGCTGCCCGACTTCTTGATTCTGGCCGCCATTTGGGGCTCTTCTTTTTTGTTCATGCGCGTCGCCTCCATCGAGCTGGGCGCACTGCCCACCGCCGCCATTCGGGTTGCGATTGCTTCTGTCTTCTTGCTGCCCATCATGCTGGCCAAAGGCCATTGGGCTGAGTTGCGTCGGTATTGGAAACCGGTGCTGTTTGTGGGTGTCCTCAACAGCGGCATCCCGTTTGCTTTGTATTCTTTTGCGGTGATGCACATCACCACCGGTTTTTCATCCATCCTGAACGCCACAGTGCCTTTGTTTGGCGCACTGGTCGCCTGGCTCTGGCTGGGCGACAAGCCCAGCGTGTCGCGCACCGTGGGCCTGGCCGTCGGCTTTGGTGGCGTGCTGCTGCTGGCCGGCGGGCAAGCCAGCTTCAAACCCAATGCCTCAGGTATCGCACCCGCTTGGGCCGTCTTGGCTTGTTTAGCCGCGACCACCTGCTATGCGCTGGCGGCCAGCTTCACCAAAAAACACATCCCCAGCCTGCCCCCTTTGGTCACCGCCACGGGCAGCCAAATAGGTGCCACCTTGGCATTGGCCTTGCCTGCCTTGTGGTTTAGTCCTGATCACGGGCCCAGCGCCTCGGCTTGGTGGGCCTTGCTGGTGGTGGGGGT
>JAGNVG010000032.1:5481-20238 GCA_017986605.1 Limnohabitans sp. | reverse complement strand
TTTGCGGGTGTCAAACACTACATGGACGCCACCCGCGAACAGGCCAAGGCGTTGGGCTATGTCGAGACCGTGTTTGGCCGCCGCCTGATGCTGCCCGAGATCAACAGCCCCAACGGCCCGCGCCGCGCCGGGGCCGAGCGTGCCGCCATCAACGCCCCCATGCAGGGCACAGCCGCCGACCTGATCAAGCTGAGCATGGTCGCGGTGCAAAAAGCACTCGACGAACAAGGCAAGGCCACCAAGGTCATCATGCAGGTGCACGACGAACTGGTGTTTGAGGTGCCAGAGTCAGAAGTCGAGTGGGTGCGGACCGAGGTGCCGCGCATCATGGCGGGTGTGGCCGATTTGAAGGTACCGCTCTTGGCTGAAGTGGGCTTTGGCCCGAACTGGGAACAGGCGCACTGAGCTTCAAGTGCCCTCTTGCCAGGGGGCATGCTTGTGCATGATGGCTTCAAATAACGCAGAGCCTTCAAACGCGGCGAGCCACCGCGCCAAAGAGTCCCAGGGCTGCGCGGCAAACCAGCTGGGGTCGGTGTGGGCGTATTGCCGCACAAAAGGGGCGATGGCGGCATCGGTCAGGCCCCATTGCCCGCCTGCCAGATAAGCCTGTGACGCCAGTCGGGCATTGAGCGAGAACAACCAGTCAGCCGCCGCATCGCGGTCGGCTTGGCCGCTGCCTAGGCCTGAACGGTTGGGGTATTTGTAGCGGTCCAGGTGTCGCTTGAAAGGGCCGTCGTTGTGTGTGATCAAGACCATGGCTTCATCCATGCCCGCATCCGAGCCTGGCAGCCAGCCCAGTGGGTCGTGCTGGCGCAGTGCCCACAGCATGATGTCCACACTTTGCTCCAGCACCTGCTCGCCAGCTGCGCTGCGCAGCCACAAAACCGGTACTGTGCCTTTGGGCGATAGGGCCAACATATGGGCCGGTTTGTGCTTCAGAACCACTTCCCGGTGCTCATACGCCAACCCGCTGACGTGCAAAGCCAGCCGCGCCCGCATGGCATAGGGGCAACGGCGAAATGAGTACAGGACAGGCAGGGCGGTGTCGGACATGGCGGCAGTTTAATTCGCCGCCCCTGTGCAAGCCTGAAGCGACTGTGCCAAGATGAAGCCCTTTTTATGGCTTGACTGAGGAGACCTCCCTTGAACCACGATCTGATTGAAGACACGCAAGCCCTGCTGGGCGGACGCGCGGGTGACGCTGTGGCCACACGCCGCACGGCTTTGAAAGCGGCTTTGGGGGTCGGCTATGCCGCCTCCGCCATGCCGATCATGGCGCAAACAGCCATCAAAACCCCTGTCACGGGTTTGGTCTCGGGCGAGGTGACCATTGACGTCAATGGTTTCAAAATGCCCGCCTACCGCAGCGCCCCAGCTGGCAAAACGGGTTTGCCCGTGGTGCTGGTGATCTCCGAGATTTTTGGTGTGCACGAATACATCGCCGACGTCACGCGCCGTTTGGCTCAAGCGGGTTATCTGGCCATTGCCCCCGAGTTGTTCGTGCGCCAGGGCGATGCCAGTGCCTATGGCGAAATTGCCAAATTGCAGGCTGAAGTCATCTCCAAGGTTCCTGATGCGCAAGTGATGGGTGATTTGGATGCCACCGTGGCCTGGGCGGCGGCCAATGGCGGCAACGCCGACAAACTGGCCATCACCGGTTTTTGCTGGGGTGGTCGCATCACTTGGTTGTATGCGGCTCACCAGCCCAAGCTCAAGGCGGGCGTGGCTTGGTATGGCCGCTTGGTGGGCAACACCACGCCGCAAAATCCTTCGCATCCCTTGGCTTTGGTGGGCAGCCTCAAGGCCCCTGTGCTGGGCTTGTATGGGGCGGCAGACACGGGCATCCCCCTTGACACGGTTGATAAGATGAAGGCTGAACTGGCTCAAGGGCCAGCAGCGGCCAAAGCCAGCGAGTTTGTGGTTTATCCTGAGGCTCCGCACGCGTTCCATGCCGACTACCGGCCCAGCTACCGCAAGGCGGCGGCAGACGACGGTTGGCAGCGCTTGCTGGCTTGGCTCAAGCGCAACGGCGTGGCCTGATTTTTTGACAGCGTGAGCGCCCTTTGGGCGTGAGCTCTTGAAAACCGCCCTTCGGGGCGGTTTGTGTTGGGGTGCCAAGCACTCCGGGAAACATGATGACTTTATTGGCGATTTTGGTGGGTACGTTGGTGGCGGGCATTGGCAGCGTCTGGGTGGCGGCTTGGCTGAGTTTTGGCGTTTTGAGCCGCTACACCCAGCACATGCTGAGCCTGGCTGCGGGTGCTTTGATGGCGACCTCGTTCTTGCACCTTTTGCCTGAGGCCTTCGAGAGCGAGGCCGGTGCGCACGAGCTGTTCCTGACTTTGTTGGTGGGCTTGCTGTTTTTCTTTTTGCTCGACAAGGCTGAACTCTGGCACCACGGGCATGAACATGGACATGGACACGATGATGGCCATGGCCATGGCCATGGCCACGACCATGGGCATGCGCACCCCGCCGTTCATGAACACGCGCATGCGCACGGCCCCCACACGGACGCCGAACCACCCCGGGGGCAGTGGGCCGTGTTGGCGGGCGACAGCGTGCATTGTTTTGGTGACGGTATCCTGATTGCGTCGGCCTTCATGGCCGACATGCGCTTGGGTGTGATTGCTGCGCTGGCCGTGTTGGCCCACGAAATCCCTCACCACATGGGCGATCTGGCGGTTTTACGCCAGGGCAGCAGCAGCCGTAAGGCGGCCATCCTCAAGGTGTCCATGGCTGGGGCCATCACCGCGTTGGGTGGCGCGGTGGGTTATGTGCTGGTCGACGCTTTGCACGACTGGCTGCCGTATTTTCTTGTCGTGGCCAGCAGCAGCTTTGTGTATGTGGCCTTGGCCGATCTGATCCCTCAATTGCAAAAGCGCCTGTCTGCGCGTGAGACTGCGGCCCAGATCATCTGGTTGAGTGTGGGCATTGGCATGGTGGTGTTGGTCAGCGCCCTGGGGGGGCATCAGCACTGACCCTGAAATGACTCAGCCTTGGGCGCATGGCAATTCGGGCGTGCGGCTCCATTCGCTCCAGCTGCCGGCATACAAAGCGGTGGGTCCGAAGCCGGCCAACTCCATCGCCAACACATTGGGGGTGGCTGTCACGCCACTGCCGCAGTGGTGCACCACGCTGCTGGCTGGGCGGTCTGCGAGCACGCGGCTCCATTCGGCTCTGAGCTGTTCCGGGCTTTTGAAGCGTCCGTCTTCGGTGAAGTTGTCGGTGAAGGGGCGGTTCAATGCCCCGGGTATGTGGCCTGCCACCGGATCGAGTGGTTCCATTTCACCCCGGTAGCGCGCACCGGCTCGAGCGTCGATGATGGTTTGATGTGGGCGTCCCAAATCGGCCACGACGGCTTCGGTCAGCACCAGTTGGCGCAGTGGCTCGTTCAACGCAAAGAGTGCGGGCGCGGTCGACGCCTCAGGCCCAGAGGCCATCGCGCCACCAGCATCTTTCCAAGCCTGCAGGCCACCGTCCAGCACGGCCACGGCTTCGTGCCCCAGCCATTTGAGCATCCACCACAAGCGGCCGCAGTAATGACCTTTGTTGCGGTCATACACCACGATTTGCATGCCGTTGTGGATGCCCAGACTGCCCAGCCATTGCGCCACGATCTCTCTTCGCGGCAAAGGGTGGCGGCCACCATTGACCGCTTCGTCTGCGTTGTGCGTGCTCAAGTGCCGGTCCAGATGGGCATGCCTGGCGCCCAAGATGTGTTCGGCCGCAAACAAGCCATCGGCCAGCTCAGGCTTCATCAGGTCAAAACTGCAGTCCAGCACTGCGCAAGGGGTGCCTTGGCGCTGAAGTTCCTGTAACTGGGTGGACGTGATGAGCAAGTTGTACATGGCTTGCTCTGCGCCGGACTGCTGCAAGGAGGGCTCAGCCCCCTCGGGGGGCAGTGAAGTCGACGAAGTGACGAATGTGGGGTTCATGGTTTTCCTCGGTCAGTGTTCTTCTGCTGGGGCTTGTGGCAGGGCACGGTTGCGCAGCACGGTAGAGGCGATGCCGCTGGCGATGATGAGCGCCATGCCTGCCCAGCCCATCAGCGGAATTTGGTCGCCAAACAAGAAAAGGCCATAAAGCGCAGCAAACACGATGCCTGAATATTGCAAGTTGGCCACCACCATGGTGGAGCCTCTGCTGTAAGCCTTGGTCATGCACAGCTGACCCAATGCGGCCAACACGCCAATGGGCAGCAGCCAAAAGGCTTCAGGCCAGGCCCAGGCACTTGCGCCTGTGAAAAAGATCGCGATTCCCCCGACAACGGTGGTGCCGATCGAGAAGTAAAAAACGGTGCGTGATTCGGGCTCTCCCAAACGCCCCAATGCCGCCACTTGCATATAGGCCAGAGCTGCGCCCAAGCCCGAAAGCAAGCCAATGACGCCTGCAAACAGCTGGTTTTGTTCGATGGTGGGGCGCAAGATCATGACCACACCGCTGAAGCCCGCAATCACGGTCAGAACAATGGGGCCTTGTTTGGTGGCGTCTTGCAAGCGGCCCATGACCAAGGTGCCGCCAATCAAAAAGGCCGCCACCCACACGCCGCTCATGTAGTTGAGCGTCATGGCAGTGGCCAGTGGCAAATGGGCGATGGCATAAAACCAAGCAGACAACGAGGCCACCCCAATGATGGAGCGCCAGACATGCATCATGGGGATGGCGGTGCGCAGTGACACGTTTTGCATCTTGCACAACGAGGCCATGAAGGCCATGCCAATCAAGCCCCGATAAAAAACCAGCTCAAAAGTGTCGAAGTGCGTCGCCGCAAATTTGATGCAGACGCTCATGGTTGCAAAAAAAAGCGACGCAAGAATCATCCAGGAGGCTTGCATCGGTTTTCTTGGCTCAGAGGGCCTTCATTTGGCTGCGGTACCACTCGTGGAAGTGTTGCATGCCGTCTTCCATCGGGCTTTGGTAGGGGCCGACTTCGTTGTCGCCACGGGCCAGCAGGGCTTTGCGGCCTGCGTCCATGCGCTCGGCGATCTCGTCGTCCTCGATGCATGTTTCCATGTAAGCCGCTTGCTGGGCTTCGACGAATTCGCGCTCGAAGGCCACGATTTCTTCAGGGTAGTAAAACTCCACCATGTTCAGCGTCTTGTTGGGGCTGATCGGGTGCAAAGTTGAGACGGTGAGCACATGCGGGTACCACTCGACCATGATGTGCGGGTAGTAGGTCAGCCAGATCGCACCGCGCTCGGGCAGTTGGCCGTTGCGGTATTTCAGCAGCACGTCGTGCCACTTTTGATAGGTGTCCGAGCCGGGCTTGCCAAAGCCGCCGGACACGCCCACGGTTTGTACGGAATAGTGTTCCTTGAACTCCCAGCTCAGGTCGTCGCAGGTGACGAACTGGCCCAAGCCCGGGTGGAAGGGGCCGACGTGGTAGTCCTCGAGGTAGACCTCGATGAAGGTTTTCCAGTTGTAGTTGCATTCGTGCAGCTCAACGCGGTCCAGGGCGTAGCCAGAAAAATCCAGCTGGCTGCGCGGGCCCATACCGGCCAGATCGGCGGCGATGTCACGGCCATTGTCTTCAAACAGCAGGCCATTCCACTCCTGGAGTTTGTAGTTGTTCAGGTTCAGGCACGGGTCGTGCGCAAAATGCGGCGCGCCCAGCAACTCCCCTTTGGGCGAATACGTCCAGCGGTGCAGCGGGCAGACGATGTTGCCGCCAGCGCTGCCTTTTTGTTGCGTGCTGAGGTTGCCTCGGCCGCCCAGCATGACCGCCTGGCGGTGGCGGCAGACGTTGGAGACGAGTTCAACCCCGCCTTGGGCGTTGCGCACCAAGGCGCGGCCTTCGCCCTCGTGGGGGAGGGCGTAGTAGTCGCCCGGGTTGGGCACGGCCAGTTGGTGACCCACATAGCGCGGGCCTTGCTGGAAGAGCGTTTTCAATTCGCGCTGGAAGAGCGCTTCATCGAAATAAGTGGAAACTGGTAGTTGGCTTGCGGCCTGCTGCAGTTGAAGACTTAAATCAGACATGGGTGACCTGACCTAGAGACTCCCCCTATGAAGGGGCAGGGACAAAGCGCTGAATTCAAGGAAAACGGCGCAAAAAAATGACAGGAAAATTCCTGCCGATGAGCCTTGATTCTACCCTGTGAGCGGCAGACCATGGTTCGGCAGGGTTCCCTTGTCCGGCGAAAGTCTGTCCATCCCGAATTCCCGGATGGGGAATACAAGCTCTTTTGTCAGTTGAGCTAAGGCTTAACGCCTAAAATTAGACTTTTTCCGGAACACTTCATGCCCAAGGTCGCCAAAACCGAGCTTTCTGATGCCCCTGTGAGTCCTCTGCCTGCCACTTACGAAGCGGCCTTGTCGGAGTTGGAGCTGTTGGTCGGCCAGTTGGAATCGGGACAGATGCCTTTGGACCAGCTGCTCAGCGGCTACCAACGTGGTGCGGCTTTGTTGGCCTATTGCCGAGACAAACTCAAGGCGGTGGAAGATCAAATTCAGGTGCTGGACGGCGGGCAACTCAAGCCCTGGGGCGGTGCATGAGGGGCGTGGACTTGAAAGCCTGGATGCGGCCACATCTGGAGCGGGTTGAGGCTGCGTTGTCTGCCAGGATTCAAGCCGATTCCCCTGCCCTTTTAGGTGAGGCCATGCGTTATGCCGTCCTGGATGGCGGCAAACGACTGCGTCCTTTGCTGGTGCTGGCCACGGCCGAGGCGGTGGGCGACGTGCCCCAAAGTGCGGCGGCCCTGAATGCGGCCTGTGCGATCGAGCTGATCCATGCCTATTCACTGGTGCACGACGACATGCCTTGCATGGACAACGATGTGTTGCGTCGCGGCAAGCCCACAGTGCATGTGCAATTCGGTGAGGCGCAAGCCTTGCTGGCAGGTGACGCTTTGCAAACCTTGGCCTTTGAAATGTTGACACCCCCAGACGCCAGCGTGCCCGCCACTGCGCAAGCGGCCTGCGTCGCTTTGTTGGCCCGTGCCTCGGGATACCAAGGCATGGCTGGCGGGCAGGCGATTGACCTGGCCAGCGTGGGCCTGCAGTTGAGCGAAGATCAGTTGCGAAAAATGCATCGCCTCAAGACAGGTGCCTTGCTGTTATGCAGCGTGCAAATGGGCGTGGCTTGCGTGCCAGACGTGGCCGAGGGTGTGCGAATGGCTTTGACCCGCTTTGGGGAAGCCTTGGGCTTGGCTTTTCAGGTGGTGGACGATGTGCTGGATGTGACCGCAGATTCGGCCACACTGGGCAAAACCGCCGGCAAAGATGTGGCAGCCGACAAGCCCACCTATGTGGCCTTGATGGGGCTGGAGCCTGCCAAGGCCTATGCCGATGCCTTGGCTGCTGAGGCCATGCAAGCTTTGACGGATACCGAGCTGGATGAAGGTCGTTTGGCCGCCTTGCGCGCCTTGACCGCCATGGTGGTACAAAGAAACAACTGATTTATGACCGCTTTACTTCAAACCATCGCCTCGCCTGCAGATTTGCGCCGTTTACCCCGCGCCGATTTGCCGGGGTTGGCCGATGAGTTGCGCCAATGTGTGCTCGACAACGTCTCCAAAACAGGGGGGCACCTGAGTTCCAATTTGGGCACGGTCGAGTTGACGGTGGCCTTGCATTACGTGTTCAACACGCCCGAAGACCGCATCGTCTGGGACGTGGGGCACCAGACTTATCCGCACAAAATCTTGACGGGCCGCCGCGAGCGCATGCCCACGCTGCGCCAGCTCAATGGCTTGTCGGGCTTTCCGCGCCGCGACGAGAGCGAGTACGACACTTTTGGGGTGGGCCACTCGTCCACCAGCATTTCGGCGGCGCTGGGCATGGCACTGGCTGCGCGCCAAAAGGGCGAGTCGCGCCACTCGATCGCCGTGATCGGTGATGGGGCGATGACGGCGGGCATGGCTTTTGAGGCGCTCAACAACGCGGGCGTCGAAGAGTGCAAGCTGCTGGTGATCCTGAACGACAACGACATGTCGATCAGCCCGCCGGTTGGGGCTTTGAACCGCTATTTGGCGCAGTTGATGAGCGGGCGGTTTTATTCCGCTGCCAAAACCGTGGGCAAAAACGTGCTCAAAAACGCGCCGCCCTTGTTCGAGTTGGCCAAGCGTCTGGAAGAGCATGCCAAAGGCATGGTGGTGCCTGCCACCTTGTTTGAAAAATTCGGTTTCAACTACATCGGACCCATTGATGGCCACGACCTGGAGTCGCTGATCCCGACGCTGGAGAACATCAAGCACCTCGACGGCCCGCAGTTTTTGCATGTGGTCACCAAAAAAGGGCAGGGCTATAAACTGGCCGAAGCTGACCCGGTGGCCTACCACGGGCCGGGCAAGTTTGATCCTAGCGTCGGCCTGCTGCCCTCCACCACGCCTGCCAAAACCACTTTCACGCAAGTGTTTGGCCAATGGTTGTGTGACATGGCTGAACAGGACCCCCGCTTGGTCGGCATCACGCCCGCCATGCGTGAGGGCTCTGGCATGCTCGAGTTTCACAAACGGTTTCCCGAGCGTTATTACGACGTGGGCATTGCCGAGCAACATGCGGTGACTTTTGCGGCCGGTATGGCTTGTGAAGGGCTCAAGCCGGTGGTGGCGATTTACTCCACCTTCCTGCAGCGTGCCTATGACCAGCTCATCCATGACGTGGCGCTGCAAAACCTGCCGGTGGTGTTTGCCATTGACCGAGCAGGTTTGGTCGGCGCCGATGGCGCAACCCACGCCGGGGCTTACGACATCGCTTTCCTGCGTTGCATCCCCAACATGAGCCTGGCCTGCCCGGCCGATGAGCGCGAATGCCGTCAATTGCTCAGCACCGCGTATGCGCAAAACCACCCCGTGGCCGTTCGTTACCCGAGGGGTGCTGGGGTGGGCACGAAACCCGATGCCGACTTGAACCCTGTGCCGTTTGGCAAGGGCGAAGTGCGCCGTGAGGGTGAAAAATTGGCCATCTTGGTTTTCGGTGCTTTGTTGGCACCGGCCTTGCAGGTCGCCGACAAGCTCAATGCCACTGTGGTCAACATGCGGTGGGTCAAGCCCTTGGATGTTGAATTGCTGGCCCAGATTGCCCAAAGTCATGAGCACTTGGTGACCGTGGAAGACAGTTGTGTGATGGGCGGTGCGGGCAGCGCAGTGGCCGAGGCCTTGCAAGCATGCTCGATCACTCGCCCCGTCTTGCATCTGGGCTTGCCCGATGCTTTCATCGAACATGGTGATCCTGCCCAGCTCTTGGCTTTGCAGGGGCTGGATGCGCCGGGCATCGAGGCTGCCATTTTGCGCCGCTGGCCTGACTGACTCGACAGCAAGGTTGTATTGAAATTTTTTCAATATTTGGCTGTTGCGTTAACTTTGTTGAATTTCGATCCACATAAAAGGGTAAACCCCCGCATTTTTGGTGTTCTCAGCTTCCTACAATACACACCGACTGATGAGTCAACGCCCGGCTGTCTCGGGTGTGTCTTTAATTTTCAACAGGAGTCCATTCATGGATCGTCGTTCCGTCATTAAAAACGCTGGCTTGGCTAGCGTTCTGGCTGCAGGTACTGCACCTGCTTTGGTGCATGCTCAAGCCAACCTCCGTTGGCGTCTCACGTCTGCCTTCCCTAAGGCACTGGACACCATTTACGGTGCTGCTGAAACTTTCGCCAAGAAAGTCAAAGAACTCTCCGGCGGCAAGTTTGAAATTTCTGTGCACGCTGCAGGCGAACTGGTTCCTACAGCCGGCCTCGTGGATGCTGTGAAAAACGGTACGGTCGAAATGGGCCACACAGCCCCTTATTACTATTTCGGCAAAGACGAAACGTTTGCGCTGGGTTGCGCCATTCCTTTTGGTCTGAACAGCCGCCAAATGTCTGCTTGGATGTACGACGGCAACGGCTTGAAGCTGATGCGTGAGTTCTACAAACAGTACGACATCATGAGCTTCCCCATGGGCAACACAGGTGCCCAAATGGGCGGCTGGTTCCGCAAGGAAATCAAGACGGTCAACGATTACAAAGGCTTGAAATTCCGCGTTGGCGGTTTCGCTGGCAAAGTGATTGAGCGTCTGGGCGGTGTGCCCCAAAACATTCCTGGTGGCGAGATTTACCAAGCCCTGGAAAAAGGCACGATCGATGCCGCCGAGTGGGTGGGTCCTTACGATGACCAGAAGCTGGGCTTCTTCAAAGTGGCGCCTTTCTACCACTACCCAGGCTGGTGGGAAGGTGGTCCTCAGCTGGACTTGTACATCAACCAAAAGGCTTATGACAGCCTGTCGCCTGAGTACAAAGCCATTGTGGAGTGCGCTGCTGCTTACGCACACACCGAAATGCAAGCCAAGTACGACGCCCGCAACCCTGCTGCTTTGAAGCAGTTGGTGGCTAACAAGACGAAACTGGTGGCTTTCCCTAAACCCGTGATGGATGCGGCCTTCAAAGAATCGATGGCTTTGTACGAAGAGTTGTCGGCCAAGAATCCAAACTGGAAGAAGGTCTACAGCGACTACACCAAGTTCCGCGCTGAGTCCAACCTGTGGTTCCGCTTCACAGAAGCGCGTTTTGACAGCTACATGCAAGGCGCCAAGCTGTAATCAACGACGGTGGCACAGTCTCGCACTGTGCCTCTCGATGTGACCAACCCCACCCTGTGAAAAGGATGGGGTTTTTTGTTTTTGAAATGCCTTCAAGTCACTGGGCTAAATTTCAAGTCGATACGCCTTGCGTAGCGGGTGCATTCACCACGACCGCGACTTACAATCGCGCCTGATTCAAACAACGGAGATGCCAATGGGCTTCCTACAACAGTGTTCTCACTGGATTGACGCGCTCAATCTGAAAGTGGGCAAATTCACCGGCTGGTTGATTTTGATCACCACAGCCATCAGCGCGGGTAATGCGATTGTTCGTAAGATTTTTGACACCAGTTCGAACTCCTTGCTGGAAGTTCAGTGGTATCTGTTTGCGGGTGTGTTTTTGCTGGGGGCCGGTTACGGCTTGCTGCGCAATTCGCATGTGCGCATTGACTTCATTTCAAGTCGACTGACCGACCGTGCCCGCAATTGGATTGACTTTTGGGGCTTCGCTTTGGTGTTGACGCCTTTTTGCTTGATCTCAATTTACTTGTCTTGGCCCTTGTTTGTTCAGGCTTTGGTCAGCGGCGAGATGTCTCAAAACGCGGGGGGCTTGATCCGTTGGCCAGCGTACGCTTTGATTCCACTGGGCTTTTTCTTGTTGCAGTTGCAAGGCCTGTCGGAGATGGTCAAGCGTTGGGCTTTCTTGCAAGGACAGGGCCCCGATGTGTTGTCCACAGAGGAGGCGCTCTCGGATGATCAAAAACGCGCTGCTGAACTCGAAAAACTGACCCAAGCACAGGGAGACCGTTGATGGAAGCCTCGTTCCTCGCACAACAATTTGTGCCGCTCATGTTCGTGGGCCTCTTCATTCTTTTGCTGACGGGTTTTCCCGTGGCGTTTGCTTTGGCCGCTTGCGGCTTGGGCTTTGGTTTCATCGGCATGGAAGCCGGTTTGTTTCCCGCGTCCATGTTTCAGGCTTTGCCTTTGCGGATCTTCGGGATCATGCAAAACGACACGCTGTTGGCGATTCCGTTTTTCACCTTCATGGGCATCATTCTTGAGCGCTCGGGCATGGCTGAAGACCTGCTCGAAACCGTCGGTCAAGTCTTTGGTCCTGTGCGCGGTGGTGTGGCCATCGCGGTGATTTTGGTGGGCGCCTTGTTGGCCGCCACCACGGGTGTCGTGGCTGCTGCCGTCATTTCGATGGGCTTGATCTCCTTGCCCATCATGCTGCGTTACGGTTACAGCCGGACCATTGCGACGGGCACCATCACGGCCTCGGGTACTTTGGCGCAAGCCATCCCCCCGTCTTTGGTGCTGATTGTGTTGGCTGACCAGTTGGGTCGCTCGGTGGGCGATATGTATGCCGGCGCCTTGATTCCCGGTTTGTTGCTGGTCGGTTTGTACATTCTCTTCATTGTGGTGGTGGCGCTCGTCAAGCCTGACATGGTGCCGGCTTTGCCACCCGAAGCGCGTATTTACCGCGAAGACAATGGCGCCTCGGGTCACCGCTCCTTGCTGATTTTGTTGGCTCTGTGTGCCTTGATTGGCTACGGCTGGGCTCAGATCCACGACCAAATCATCGGTGGCATGACGGGCCGCACGCAGCCTGCAGCAGGTGATGAAATCATCATCATGTCGATGACGGTGGCTTCTTTGACTGGCTTGGCTCTGTCGATCGTCAACCGTGTCACCAAAATGGGGTTGCTCTCCAAACTGGCAGAGCAGGTCACGTTTGTGCTGATGCCTCCGCTGATCCTGATCTTCCTGGTCTTGGGAACCATTTTCCTGGGGGTGGCAACGCCAACCGAAGGTGGTGCCATGGGGGCCTTGGGTGCCGTGGTGCTGGCCTTGGTTAAGCGCAAGTTTTCCATGGACTTGACACGTCAGGCCTTGGACAGCACCGCCAAACTGGCTTCGTTTGTCCTGTTCATCCTGATTGGCTCGACGGTGTTCAGTTTCACCTTCAATGCAGCCGATGGTCACATTTGGGTGGAGCATTTGTTCAAGGACATGCCTGGTGGCGCGATTGGCTTTCTGATTGTGGTCAACCTCTTGATCTTCATCTTGGGTTGTTTCATCGACTTCTTTGAAATCGCCTTCATCGTGATTCCATTGTTGGCCCCAGTAGCTGAAAAGATTTTGCCCGGCATGGTGCCTGGCATGACCCCTGACCAAGCCATGATCTGGTTTGGCGTGATCATTGCCATGAACTTGCAAACGTCCTTTTTGACGCCGCCATTTGGCTTTGCGCTGTTCTATTTGCGCAGTGTGGCGCCCAAGAACGATTACAAAGACCGCGTCACTGGGGCTTTGATTCCATCGGTTAAAACCACTGAAATCTACAAGGGCTCGATCGCTTTCATTGGCCTGCAGTTGATCATGGTGGCTGCGGTGATCGTGTATCCCGGCTTGGTCACAGGGGGCATGGAAGAGGGCACCAAGCTCGACGCCAACGAGGTGATGCAGCAATTGGAAAGCTCTTCCAATGCAGGTGATCCAGCTGCCGACGATGCGCTCAAGGCCAACGCATCTGCTGAGGATGAAAACAGCCAAAAATCGGATGACGATGCCCTTAAAGCTTTGATGGCCACTGAGCCGAAAAAGTAAGGCACCTTTCCTTTTGAGCACAAAAAACCGCGCCTTGGCGCGGTTTTTTGCATTCAAGGTGATCTAAGCCTTCAGCCTCATCGATGGGCCCACCAAGGCAGGCACTGTTTGAGGGATTGAATTTGCCCGGCTTCTTCATGCAAGCAATAGCCTGTTTGTTGGCTCAGCAGTTGTTGCCATTGCGGACTTTGCAAGATTTGCCGCAAAGCGATCACGGCCGGGTTGTCCAAGGCCGATTTCAGGCATACAAGCCAATAGTGCTCTTGGGTCAGCGGCACAAAATCGAGTTGTTGGGCGTGCGCTGCCGATGCAATGCCCAGCCCCAAATCAGCTTGGCCCGATGCGATGCGTGTGGCCACGGCGGAATGTGAGGGCTCCTCGTGTTCGTAGCCCGTGGGCAGGCCTTCTGGCTTGTGGGTTTGCAGCCACTGGTCCAGCAGCAATCGCGTGCCCGTGCCCAACGTCCGGTTGACCAGCCGCAGGTCTGTTCGGGTGAGGTCGTGCCAGCCCGTGATGTTCTTGGGGTTGCCCGGGGCCACCATCCAGCCTTGCTCGCGGGTGGCAAATCCGATCAGTTTGTGTTGCCCGGTTTTCAGCAAAGGCTTGTAAGTACGGGCGGTCAAGGTGCTGGCATCGGGTTGCAGGGGGGCATGAAACCCCGCGACGGTGCATCGTCCTTCATTCAAGGCGCGAATCGCGTCCACGCTGCCACAAAAGCGCATGTCCAAGTGCAGGGATTGGCGGGCACTGTGTTCCCTGAGTTTGACCAGCGCATCGTCATGGCTCGCGTAAACCGTCAACAAATGGCTGCCAGGGTCAAAGGCCACGGCAAAGGTCTTTTCCAGTTCAGCGTGCAAAGCGCTGATCTGAGGGGCCAGTCGGGCTTGCGCTTGGCGTTCGGCCCACAGCAGTTTGTCGGCAAATTCCGTCAGGCGAGCGGCTTGACCTTTTTCCCACACGATCAAAGGCTGGCCGAGCACTTGTTCCCAGCGCTTGAGTTCGCCCCAGACATGGCGATAGGACAACTGCAAAACGCGGGCTGCGCCTGCAATGGAGCCGGTTGCCCGCACGGCTTGCAGCATGTCCATCAAGGGGTTGCGCAAGGGGCTGGTCTGGTCACGCTGCTCGGTTTGCGCTTGGTGGGGTGTCCAGCTGTAAGAGAGGTTGATGTGTTGCACGGCCACGAGTGTGCCTGATTCCGGGAAGGGTCTGAAGGGCGATGAGCGCGCAACCTATGCAATGAATTTCATAACGGACATCCCTTAGCGGCCCGGCTGTTTTCGTCCGTTAGCATCCATGGCACCGTATGAACACCTTTTCCGACAGCGTCTTGGCGGCGCTGAGCCTCGTCACTTCTTTCGATCCAGCCTTGTGGGTGGTCGTCACCCGGTCCTTGGCCGTCAGTGCCACGGCTTGCCTACTGGCTTATGGCGTGGGGGTGGCCTTGGGTGCTTGGCTGGCGGTGTCGCGTTTTCACGGCCGGGGTGCCGTGCTGGTGGGTTTGAACACTTTGCTGGCGCTGCCATCGGTGGTGGTGGGCTTGGTGGTGTATTTGCTGCTGTCGCGCACCGGGCCTTTGGGCTTTTTGGGCTGGATGTTCAGCTTCAAGGCCATGGTGCTGGCCCAGTTCATTTTGGTGGTGCC
>JAGNVG010000032.1:0-5381 GCA_017986605.1 Limnohabitans sp. | reverse complement strand
CGCCAGTTGTCGGGCGGGCAGCAGCAGCGCTTGGCCTTGGCCCGCGCTTGGGCACGCCAGCCCGATGTGCTGCTGCTGGATGAACCCACGGCCAGCCTGGACCCGCATGCCAAACGCGAGGTGGAAGCCCTGATGGCTGACTTCGCTTGCAGCCAAGAGCGCCCGCTGACTCTGGTCTGGGCCAGCCACAACCTGGGCCAAGTCAAGCGCCTGGCCACCCGCGTCATTTATCTGGAGTTTGGTCAAGTCATGGCCGACTTGCCTGTGGCCGATTTTTTCAACCCCGCCGTGCTGGCTCAATGCAGCCCAGCAGCCCATGCTTTTGTTCAAGGAGAACTTTCATGACCTTTCCATCTTCTATGACCCGTCGCGCTCTGGTGTGTGCGGTTTTGGCCACCTCCTCGGTGTGGGCGCAAGCCCAGTCCATCGTGATGTCGTCCACCACCTCCACCGAGCAGTCGGGCTTGTTTGCCCACCTCTTGCCCGCCTTCAAAAAAGCCAGTGGTTTGGATGTGAAGGTGGTGGCCTTGGGCACGGGCCAGGCGCTGGACATGGCCCGTCGCGGTGACGCCGATGTGGTGTTTGTGCACGACCAGGTGGCCGAAGAAAAATTTGTCGCCGATGGCTTTGGCATCAAGCGCTTGCCTGTGATGTACAACGACTTTGTGCTGATCGGCCCCAAGGCTGACCCGGCAGCCACCAAAGGCAAAGACATTGTGGCGGCCTTGGCCAAATTGTCGGCAGGCAACGCAGCCTTTGTCTCGCGCGGTGACAAGAGTGGCACGCACGCGGCCGAACTGCGTTTTTGGAAAATGGCCAACTTGACCGATCAAAAAGGCAGTGGCTACAAAGAGTGTGGCTGCGGCATGGGTCCTGCTTTGAACATCGCCGCATCTTCAGGTGCCTATGTGTTGGCCGACCGCGCCACTTGGTTGAACTTCAAAAACCGCGCCGATTTGGCCATTTGGGTGGAGGGTGATCAGCGCTTGTTCAACCAATACGGTGTGATGGTGGTCAACCCTGCCAAGCACCCACACGTCAAGCAAGCGGATGCGCAAAAGTTTGTAGATTGGGTGACTTCAGCCGCAGGCCAAGCCACCATCGCGGATTACAAAATCGGTGGCGAGCAGTTGTTCTTTCCTAACGCCGCCAAGTAAACGCGTCAGCGGGCCTTGAGCTGGCCCAATTTGCGGTAAACCGTGGCCCGGCTGATGCCCAGATGGCGCGCTGCTTCGGCCACGTTCCCATGGGTCCGGTTCACGGCCTCCCGGATCATGTCGGTTTGAATGTCCTTGAGGTGCTTGCCGTTCGCCGTTTGCTTATTCATGAGCGCAACAGGTGCAGGCGTGCCCGGTCTAAAGGCTTGCGTCTGCAAGCGCAAGCCAGACCACAGCGGCAACTCTAGAGGCTGGTCTTGTCGGCCTGCGGAGTCAAACAAGCCTTCCCATGGCGTGGCAAACACATCGCTCGCATGCAAGCTTTGGCCAGGCGTCTCGGGCAACAGCGACAGCATTTGCCTGGCGGTGGGGTTGGCACCGAGGATGAGCCCATCTGGGTCCATAGTCAGCAGACCATCGCTGTCATCACCTGGCTGGTTGCCAGGCCAATTCAGGCGGAGTACCAAAGCGTGTGCCGTCGACATCAACCAGCTGTTTTCGATGCTGCGAGCAGATCGACGCACCAAGTGTTTCAGGGCGGGGCGCTCCATGGTTTCAACGCCGGTCAAATCGAGCATGCCCGCGCACACACCGTCGGGCCCAAAAACAGGGGCACCTGCACAGCTGTAGGCTCCCGTGTCCTTGAAGAAGTGTTCACCTCGGTGCAGCCATACCGGTTGCAATTGGCTCAGTGCTGCACTGATGGCGGTGGTGCCCACTGCTTTTTCGGACAGGTCTACGCCGATGCGGGTGATCACATCGGCCCGTCGATCGTGGCGGTCCACCGGACCATGCACATCCACCACAATGCCTTCGGCATTGGTCAGGATGGCAAAGTAGCGGATGTCGGCGATGGCCCTGGCCAACTCGGCCAGGACGGGTTGTGCGGCCTGTACCAGCGGTTGACTGGTTTCTTGTACGCGGCGCATGTGCTGGACCGAAATCGCATCAAAGGCCACTTGGCGCTCGGGTTGCAATCCCATCGACAGGCAGCGTTGCCAAGACTGCGTGATCCAGCCGGGTACGTCTGTAGCCGATGAAGCGTTTTGCCCGTTTAAAACCACTTCACGCGCTTGCTCAATGCGCTGAAGGCGGTCGTTGGCAGATGAGGTCAGTGGCATGTCAGGGTGTGTATCAACTTGAGAATTCTTGATGCTGACCCTGCTCGAACTAGGGTTTCTACCCAAAAGACCTGTGGGCAAGCACGTCAACAATGGCTATGCATTCTGATTCATAAGTGCAGCTTTGAAAAGGCTGCCACACCACCAGGAGATCCACATGCAGAAAGTCCTGCACATCAATCCGGACAAATGTACCGGCTGCTTGCAGTGCGAAATGGCCTGTTCTTTCGAGAACTACGGCACATACGCCACCTCCAAGTCGCGCATCAAGGTGTTTGACTTCCACCACACCGGTAAAAAAGTGCCTTACACCTGCACGCAGTGTGACGAGGCTTGGTGTCTGCATGCCTGCCCTGTGGAAGCGATCACGGTGGACAAAGCCACTGGCGCCAAAGTCGTCAACGAGTCCACTTGTGTGGGCTGCAAGGTCTGCACCATCGCCTGCCCGTTTGGCACGATCAACTATGTGCAAGAGACCGGCAAGGTGCAAAAGTGCGACCTGTGCGGCGGCGACCCGGCCTGTGCCGACGCCTGCCCGACCGGTGCCATCACCTTCGTCGATGCCAACTGGACCGGCATCGACAAAATGAAACAGTGGGCCGACAAGCTGGGCAATCAGCCCACTGCCGGTTAATCCCCCCCCACCCATAAGGAGCATCAACATGTCTTGGGCTGGAAAAATTCTCCGCGTCAACCTGACAGCGGGCACCGTCAAATCTGAACCGCTGAACATGGAATGGGCTAAGGCCTATCTGGGTTCTCGCGGACTGGGCAGCAAATACCTGATCGACGAGGTCGACCCCAAAGTCGATCCGCTGTCGGCCGACAACAAAATCATCTGGGCCACGGGCCCGCTGACCGGCACCATGGCCTCCACCGGTGGCCGCTACACCGTCATCACCAAAGGCCCGTTGACGGGTGCCATCGCCTGCTCCAACTCGGGCGGCTATTGGGGTGCCGAGTTGAAGATGGCCGGTTGGGACATGATCATCTTTGAAGGTGCATCGGCCAAGCCGGTCTACCTCTACATCAACGACGATGTGGCCGAGCTGCGTGATGCCGGTCACCTGTGGGGCCAAAGCGTCTGGAAGACCGAGGAAATCCTCAAGTCCAGTCTGCAAGACCCATTGCTGCGCGTCTCGAGCATCGGCAAGGCCGGTGAAAACGGCGTGCTTTATGCCGCTGTGGTGAACGACCTGCACCGTGCGGCAGGTCGCTCGGGCGTGGGCACTGTCATGGGCAGCAAAAACCTCAAGGCCATCGCTGTGCGCGGCACCAAGGGCGTGGGCAATGTGCAAAACCCCAAGGCCTTCATGGCTGCTGCCAAAGCGGCCAAAAAAGTGCTGGCCGACAACGCTGTGACCGGTCAGGGCCTGCCCGCTTATGGCACTCAGGTGCTGATGAACGTGATCAACGAAATCGGCGGCTTGCCTACCCGCAACCACCGCGATGTGCAGTTCGAAAGCGCCAAAGACATTTCTGCCGAAGCCATGATCACCCCGCGTGAAACCGATGGCAAAAAGCACTTGGTGACCAACCAAGCGTGTTTTGGTTGCACCATCGCCTGCGGTCGCATCAGCAAGATGGACGAGGGCCACTTCTCGGTCAAAAACAAGCCCGAGTACTGGGGTGCATCGGGCGGCCTCGAATACGAAGCCGCTTGGGCCCTGGGTGCAGCCAACGGCGTGAAGGACCTCGAAGCCTTGCAATACGCCAACATGATTTGCAACGAAGAAGGCTTTGACCCCATCAGCTTCGGCGCCACCATTGGCGCGGTCATGGAGCTCTATGAAATGGGCGTGCTGACCAAAGAGCAAATCGGTGTGGAAGCACCGTTCGGCTCGGCCGAAGCGCTGTGCGAGTTTGTCGACATGACCGCCAAGGGCGTCGGTTTTGGCAAGGAAATTGGCATGGGCTCCAAGCGCCTGACCGCCAAGTACGGCCACCCCGACCTGTCGATGAGCGTCAAAGGCCAGGAATTCCCCGCCTATGACGGTCGTGTCATCCAAGGTATTGGCCTGGCGTACGCCACCTCCAACCGTGGTGCCTGCCACCTGCGTGGCTACACCATCGCGTCTGAAGTACTGGGCATTCCGGTCAAGACCGAGCCCACCGAGCACGAAGGCAAGCCAGAACTGGTCAAAGCCTTCCAGGACGCCACAGCGGCGTTTGACTCGGCTGGCATCTGCATCTTCACCAGCTTCGCCTGGACACTGGCCGACGTGGCCCCTCAGGTGCAAGCCGCTTGCGGCGAAGAGTTCACCATGGAGCACCTGGCCCACATCGGTGAGCGCATCTGGAACATGGAGCGCGAGTTCAACAACGCTGCAGGCTTTACCAAAGCCGACGACAACCTGCCCAAACGCCTGATGACCGAAGCCGCCAAAACCGGCCCCGGCAAAGGCATGGTCAGCAAGTTGACAGAAATGTTGCCCAAGTACTACGACGCACGCGGCTGGGATGGCGAAGGCCGCCCCACATCGGCCACCAAGGAACGTCTGGGTCTGTGACCTTGCCCCTGTAGGAGCGGGCCTCTGCTCGCGAAGCTTTCGCCGTAGAGGTGCGCTTCTACAGGAATCCAAGCGGCCTGCGGGCCGCTGCCTGTTTCTGGAATCTGATTCATGACCCACCATGTCATTTTGGGCGCTGGCCCTGCAGGCGTCATTGCCGCTGAAACCATCCGCAAACACGCTCCCCACGACACCATCACCCTGGTCGGAGATGAGCCCGATGCGCCTTACTCGCGCATGGCCATCCCTTATCTGTTGATCGGCAACATCGAAGAGCAGGGCACCTACCTCCGCAAAACCGCGACGCACTTTGACGATTTGCGCATCACGCAAGTCAAGGCCAAAGCGACGCGCGTGGACGCAGCAGGCAAAACCGTGCATCTGGACAACGGCCAGTCGATGGCTTTTGACAAGTTGTTGATCGCGACCGGCTCACACCCTGTGCGCCCGCCGATTGCAGGCATGGACCTGCCCGGCGTGCACCCCTGCTGGACTTTGGAAGACGCCCGTGCCATCCAGGCACTGGCCAAGCCCGGTGCCCGTGTGTTGCAAATGGGTGCAGGCTTCATTGGCTGCATCATCATGGAAGCCCT
>JAGNVG010000141.1 GCA_017986605.1 Limnohabitans sp. | reverse complement strand
GCCGAACTGCAGGCCGAAGTGGTGCCGCCGGTGTTGCGCGGTGAGCGCATCGCGGCGCTGGCTATCACCGAGCCCGGCGGTGGCTCGGACGTGGCCAGCCTGCGGACCACGGCCCGTGCCGACGGAGCCGACTATGTGATCGACGGTGAAAAGACCTTCATCACCTCCGGCCTGCGTGCCGACTGGATCACGTTGGCGGTTCGCACCAACCCCGCCAGCAAAGGGGCCAGTGGCATCTCGATGGTGGTGGTGCCGGGCGACACACCGGGCATCACGCGCACACGGCTGCACAAAATGGGCTGGCACAGCTCCGACACGGCGCAGCTGCACTTTGATGGTGTGCGGGTGCCCCAGCGGTATCGGCTGGGCGATGAAGGCGCGGGCTTCAAGATGATCATGGGCAACTTCAATGGCGAGCGCCTGGCCATGTCGGCCATGGCGCTGGGCTTTGCGCAGGCTTGCTTTGACGAAGCGCTGGCCTGGAGCCGCCAACGCCAGACCTTTGGTGCGGCCCTGATCGAGCGGCAGGTGATTCGCCACAAACTCATGGACATGCAGATGCGCATCTTGTCGACCCAAGCCTGGGTGGATGCGGTGACGCAGCAAGCCGATGCGAGCCAAACCGGTGCCGAGTGGGTGGCGCAGGTGTGCCTGCTCAAAAACCACGCCACCCAAACCATGCAGTTTTGCGCCGATGCCGCCGTGCAAATGCTGGGCGGCATGGGCTTCATGCGCGGCACCGTGAGCGAGCGGGTTTACCGCGAGGTCAAGGTGATGATGATCGGCGGCGGGGCCGAAGAGATCATGAAAGAGCTGGCGGCGAAACAATTGGGTGTTTGACCCTTCAGCCCAATACCTGTTGGGCAGCAAGCAGGTACAGCGGAATGCCCAACAAAATATTGAAGGGAAAGGTCAGCCCCAAAGACATGCCAAAGTACAGCGAGGGGCTGGCTTCAGGGATGGCATGGCGGATGACTGCAGGCACAGCGATGTAAGACGCACTGGCCGACAGCACCATCAACAAAGCCCCATTGCCCACTGACATGCCCAAGGCCCAAGCCAGGCACAAGGCCAAGCTGGCATGCACACAGGGGCCCAGCAGGGCATACACCACCAGCCAAGGCGATTGCCCTTTGAGCTGCCCCATGTTGCGCGCCGCCAGCAAACCCATGTCCAGCAAAAAGAAGGCCAACATGCCTTTGAACAAATCCACCGAAAACGGTTTCATGACCGACTGACCTGCCTCGCCGGTCATCCAGCCAATCAGCATAGCTCCGAGCAAGAGCAGTTGCGCACCGTCGGTCAGCGCTTCGCGCAAGATTTTTCCCAAGGGGGCGTTGTCGGCCCTCTGCCTTGCAGCAACTCCTTGGCCCAAGACCGCTTGGCTGCGCATGCGGCTACGCACATGGTTGGCCATGACGACAGCAAACACTATCGCGGGCGACTCCATGAGTGCCATAGCTGCGGCCATGTGCGCACCGAAGCCCACACCTTGGTTGTCCAAGTACTGAGAGGCGGTGATGAAGGTGACGGCACTGACCGAGCCATAGGTGGCGGCAATGGCCGCCGCATCAAAGCCGGACAAAAAATGGCGCAACACGGCGTAGCCGATCAAAGGCACCACCAAGGCCATAGTCAGCGCTGCGCCCAAACTGATGAGTACGTCGGGAGTCAAGCCCGTTTGAGCCAATGCAAAGCCGCCCTTCAGGCCCAAGGCCATGAGCAGGTACAAAGACAGGAAGCGCGAAATGGGCTGGGGTATTTCCAGATTGGACTTCAGCGATCCGGCCAAAATGCCAAACACAAAGAACAAAATGGCGGGATCGGTGAAGTTGCTCATCATCGTCGCAGCACTCAATCAAAAATGTCGTGTAGCCAGGATTTTTTGCGTTTGTAGCCGTCTCGATCACCATGCCCATATCGCCCATCGCCGTATGGTTGATGCTGGGGCATGGCCGGTGTTTGCGTCGCTGCAGATGCATGCGCGGTCGCAACAGCCCGATCGAGCAGCTTGTCAAGCTCGCCGCGGTCCAGCCATATACCCCGGCAAGCAGGGCAGTAGTCGATCTCAACACCTTGTCGTTCGGACATGACCAGCGGTGCATCTGCACAAGCGGGACATTTCATGGTGACTCCTTTGAATTTGGACAAACGAAGCATCGTTATCTGACGAGGACTCGTTTCGGTCCAGTGCATTGCTGAGGAAATTCAGTGCGAATTTACCCAAACAAGACACACAGAAAAAGCAGATAATTTCTGATTCAAACTCCCGCAAAAACGCAGAATGCGAACCAACTTCAACTACAAGCACTTGTATTACTTTTGGGTGGTGGCCAAGGAAGGGGGCATTACCCGGGCTGCTGAAAAGCTCGACATGGCGGTGCAAACCGTCAGCGCCCAAGTGCGTGAACTGGAACGCTCATTGGGTTATGCCCTCCTCAAACCCGCAGGGCGTGGTCTGGTGCTCACTGATGCGGGCATGGCGGCCATGCAGCAAGCCGATCAGATTTTCCAACTCGGAGAAAGCCTGCCAAGCAAGGTGCGCGACGCGGTGAGCTCACCCACCGTGCGACTGGCCGCTGGCATTTCAGATGGCCTGCCCAAATTGGTGGTGCGTCGGCTGATGCAGCCAGTGATGGGTGAGCAGAATCTGCGCTTGCTCTGCCATGAAGGTGAATTTGACGACCTTCTGGGTGACTTGGCCTTGCATCGGTTGGATGTGGTGTTGTCAGACCGACCTGCCCCGAGCAACGCCAACATCAAGCTGTACAACCACGCTCTGGGGTCTTCGGCCGTATCCTGGTACGGCAGTGCCACGCTGGTCAAGGCGGCCAAAAAGAAGTTTCCGGCCAGCTTGGCTGATGTGCCCGTATTGCTGCCCACTGGCCACACGGCCGTGCGTACCCGTTTAGACCACTGGTTTGAACACCACGCCATCACGCCGCGCATTGTGGGTGAATTTGAAGACAGCGCCCTGCTCAAAACTTTTGGCGAAAGTGGCATGGGCGTCTTCCCAGCTGCCGAATGGGTGCACGATGAGTTGTTAGCGCACTACGACGTGCAACGCCTGGGTCCTTGCGAAGGTGTGAAAGAAAACTTCTTCGCGATTGGCACCGAAAAGAAAGTCCAACACCCCCTGGTGCAGCGTCTCTTGCAGTCGAATAACCCCTCTGTCTGAAATACAAAAAGCCCCTAGGCTTGAAGCACCCAGGGGCTTTGGCGGTGATTCAGTGCATCAGGCTTTGGCCGAACGCACGCTCAACAACATGGTTGCGGCCAGAATACCGACCACCACCCCCAGTGAAATGCCCACTGGAATCTTCAGCACATCGATCAGGCACATCTTGGTGCCAATGAACACCAGGATCACGGCCAAACCGTAGTTGAGCAAGTGAAACTTGTTGGCCACAGCAGCCAACAAGAAGTACATGGCGCGCAGACCCAGGATCGCGAACACGTTGCTGGTCAGCACGATGAAGGGGTCTGAGGTGATCGCAAAAATCGCCGGGATCGAATCCACCGCGAAAATCACGTCCGTCAGGGCGATCAAACAGATCACCATGAACAGCGGGGTGGCGATCTTTTTACCGTTTTCGATCGTCCAGAAATTTTCGCCGTCGTAGTGCTTGCTCACAGGCAAGACCTTGCGCAGCAGCTTGAGCGCTGGGTTGTCTTCGAGGTCAGGCTCTTTGCCAGCAGCCCACCACATCTTGACACCGGTGAGGATCAGGAAGGCGCCGAACACATAGAGAACCCAATGGAATTCGGCCAGCAACCAGCCTCCCACCAAAATCATCACGGTACGTAAGACGATGGCACCGATGATGCCGATCATGAGCACACGCTTTTGAAAATGGGTCGGTACAGCGAAATAGGTGAAGATCATCAGGAAGACAAAGATGTTGTCCACCGCCAATGATTTTTCAATCAGGTAGCCTGTCAGGAACTCCAGCGATTTGGTATTGGCCAGTTCGACTGAGCCCGTGGTGTCTTTGATGGCCCACCAGAACAGGCCATTGAACAGAAAGCTCAACGCAATCCAGATCAGCGACCAATTGAGTGCCTCTTTGACACCGATGTCGTGGGAACCCTGCTTTTTGAGGACCACAAAATCCACGAACAACGACACCAACACAATGGCCACGAATGTGGCCCAAAGCCACAGGGGAGCAATGGTTTCCATCTGATACCTCTTTGTAAAACACACACCAAAAGCCGATCGGTCTCTCTGCTGCAGTCCATGATCTCCATGACTTCAACAAATCGATCAACTTACATGCGCTTATTTTTACAGATTAAAAGTTAAATTTACTCCTAAAAAACAAGAATGTTTCATCGAAATATATGGCTGTTTCAGGACGCTCTATTTCGGCAACATGCCAACATCTACTCTCAGGAAGCGTCATGTCAGCGTTCAAGACCATGCGGTCATCACTACAAAGGTTCTTGCCCACACGCCAGTCACTGGTGCAACATGCTTGGCTCAGACCTGTCGCAGATCACTTGCTCAATCCACAGCTGTGGCGACTTCAAAACGAATCGGTGGCCAGGGGCGTAGCCATCGGTACTTTTTGGGCTTTTGTGATTCCCTTAGGTCAAACGCTGGTGGCCGCTGCGCACTGCATCTGGTGGCGGGGCAACATTCCGGCCGCGGCTTTCATGACCATGCTGACCAACCCGTTGACTTTCGGTTTCTGGCTTTGGCTCGCGTACCCCTTGGGCAGTTGGGCTTTGGGTCTACCTGTGGATGCACAAACCTGGTCGGACACAGACTGGTTACACCGCTTGCAAGACATAGGAGGCCCTGTGCTGCTGGGTATGGGCATTTTTGGCGTGGCCGGTAGCACGCTGTCTTATGTGATTGTGAAAATGGGCTGGCGTCTGAGAATGATTTTCAGACGCCATCAATCCAACAAAGGAACGCCTAAGCCCGACCACGAACCGATCAAATGAAACTGCCGCCATCCCTTGACCCAGGATGGCGGCAGCTTAAACAGACATCAGTGAGCGGATCACTTGGCTTTCGGATAATCGGCAACCACTTTCCAACGGCCATCCTGGATTTGCGACAAGCGAGAAATGTTGCTACCCAAACGCTTGGTCGGGCTGAAGGTCATTTCAGGGCTGCCGAACATGTCGGTCGGGATCTTCATGGTGTCCATGGCCTTGATGAAGGTCTCGGTGGTCAAATTGGCACCGGCTTTTTCCACTGCACGCAAATAGGCATCCAGGGCGTTGTAGCCATAGACCGAGAACACGGTTGGATCTTCGTTGAACTTGGTCTTGTACTTGTTGGCCCAGAAACGGATGTTTTGTGCGGCCTCGTCCAAGTAAGGATGCTGCACGGTCATGGTGGCATAAAAGCCGTTCATGGCGGGGCCACCCAGTTTGTGGATCAGATCGGTGTAAGCGGCGCTCGAGCCGATGAAGGTGGGGTTAAAGCCCAGGCGGCG
>JAGNVG010000140.1 GCA_017986605.1 Limnohabitans sp. | reverse complement strand
GGCCTTTGTGGTTGACCGCTTTGTGGAAAGCGGCATAGACCTTTTTGGAGTCGTGGCCACCGCGGCGCAGGTCAAAGATCTCTTCGTCGGACATCTTGGACACCATCTCCAGAGTGCGCGGGTCGCGACCGAAGAAATGCTTGCGCACATAAGCGCCGTCGTTGGCTTTCATGGCTTGGTAGTCGCCGTCCAGCGTCTCCATCATGATTTTTCTGAGCGCGCCTTCTTTGTCGCGGGCCAACAGTGGGTCCCAGCCGGAGCCCCACAGCAGCTTGATGACGTTCCAGCCGGAGCCACGGAATTCGCCTTCGAGCTCTTGCACGATCTTGCCGTTGCCACGCACCGGGCCGTCCAGTCGCTGCAAGTTGCAGTTGACCACGAAGACCAGGTTGTCCAGGTTCTCGCGGGCAGCCAAGCCAATGGCGCCCAAGGATTCGACCTCGTCCATCTCGCCGTCACCGCAGAACACCCAGACCTTGCGGTTTTCGGTGTTGGCAATGCCGCGGGCATGCAGGTACTTCAAAAAGCGGGCTTGGTAGATCGCCATCAGTGGGCCCAGGCCCATCGACACCGTGGGGAACTGCCAGAACTCGGGCATCAGTTTGGGGTGTGGGTAGCTGGACAGGCCTTTGCCGTCTACTTCCTGGCGGAAGTTGAGCAGCTGCTCTTCGGTCAGGCGGCCTTCAAGGTAGGCGCGGGCATACACGCCCGGCGACACGTGACCCTGGATAAACAAGCAGTCGCCGCCGTGGTTTTCGCTCTCGGCGTGCCAGAAATGGTTGAAACCCGCACCAAACAGGCTGGCCAACGATGCGAATGAGCCGATGTGACCACCCAGATCGCCGCCGTCTTCGGGGTTGTGGCGATTGGCCTTGACGACCATGGCCATGGCGTTCCAGCGCATGTAGGCGCGCAGGCGCTCTTCGATTTCAAGGTTGCCAGGCGCACGCTCTTCTTCTGCGGGTTCGATGGTGTTGACGTAGCCGGTGGTGGCTGAGAAAGGTTTGTCAATGCTGTGCTGGCGAGCATGTTCGAGCAATTGCTCCAGCAAAAAGTGGGCGCGTTCGCCGCCTTCTTTTTCAATCACGGCGGACAGGGCGTCCATCCATTCACGGGTCTCTTGGCTGTCCATATCCAGAGCCGGCTGTTGAGGTGTTGCCGCTGTCATGCGTGTCTCCTGTTGCTGTTGTTGGTAAATGATGCCCGAATTCTCACATATTTTTCTTTTCATTTCAAATTATGCCGATACGTTTTGTATAGTGAAATATTGGGATGTTTTAAGGCTCATTGAATCAGCCCTACAGGGCAAATACGCAAGGGTTCTCCCCTAAACTCAACAGGATGGAATTGAACAGAGCAGCATCGGTCGTTAAAAAGGTCGGGCCATGGGCGTGGTGGCGCACTTGGTGGCATCGCCAATCTCCGAACAAACAAGATCGGTTTGCCAACTTGGCCCCTGTGGCGGCGGTGGTGCTTTTTCTGGCCGCCATTGCCAGTGCTTTTTGGTATTTGCGTGTCGAGGAAATTGAGCGCGAGCAAGAAGCCATCAAGCGTGATGTGGAATATGCCCAGCAGCGCTTGCGCTTGCGCTTGCTGGAGCGCCAAGAACAGGTCATGCGCTTGGCACGCGATATCTCCAACAAAGAAATCAGGGCAGACCAGTTTTTGTTGCGGGCCGAAGCCTTGGTGCAACAGTACCCAGAATTCATGTCATTGACCTGGATTGATGAGCGCAGGCGCATCGTTGCCAACCAAAGCATCTCCAGCATTTCGCCAAGTCAGCGATTGCGCTCTGGCGCGGTGCTCAAAATCGGTGAAACAGAGAGCCACTTCAGTTTGGCCCGAGATCTGATGCAGCCCATTTATGGCCAGGTCGATGCCGATGCTGACAGGGACGCTCAAACGGCAGTGCTGCAGCTGCACTCCCCTTTGAGCAACGACCAAGGGCGCTTCAGTGGCGTGATCCTGGCCGAATACAGCATGGAGGGGTTGCTGCGTTATGGCATCCCCACCGAGGTGCTGGCCAAATATGCGGTGGCTTTGCAAGACGGCAAAGGGCATCTGCTGGCCGGCCAAACCATACCGGGGCGCATCGCGCTTTGGCGTTTGCTGCCCGGCAGCGACAAACCCAACAACGATTACGAAGTGCCTGTTTCGCCGGTGGGCAACGATCTGATCTTGCGTGCACAGGCCTGGCGCACCTCGCAAGGCCTGGTGGGCAGCGGGCTTTTTTGGTTGGTCAGTGTGTTGAGCCTGATGACCGCCTGGATGCTGATCGGTAACTGGCGTCACACCCGCAGGCGGATTCAGGCCCAAAAAGCGCTCGTGGCGGAAACCAATTTTCGGCGTGCGATGGAAAACTCCATGGTCACAGGCATGCGTGCTTTGGATTTGCGCGGACGCATCACCTATGTGAACCCGGCTTTTTGCCAAATGACCGGCTGGAGCGAGTCAGATTTGGTCGGTGCCGAAGCACCCTTCCCTTATTGGCCAGACCAAGATAGGGAACTGCTGATGAAGCGGCTGGAAGAGGAAATCAGCGGGCAACACTCGTCCGCAGGCTTTCAGGTGCGGGTCAAACGCAAAAGCGGCAAGTTGTTTGATGCCCGAATGTACGTTTCGCCCTTGATCGATGCCACTGGCAAGCAAACGGGCTGGATGACGTCGATGACCGACATCACGGAGCCCAATCGCATCCGGGAGCAGTTGGCCAGCTCGCACGAGCGCTTCACCATCGTGCTTGAAGCGCTGGATGCCTCTGTGTCGGTGGCCCCCTTGGGCAGTCAAGAGCTGCTGTTTGCCAACAAGCTTTACCGTCTGTGGTTTGGTCAAAACACCGAGGGACATTTGCGTTTGGTGCAACAAGCGGGTGCCTACAGCGGCGAAAAAGCCTCCGACGATGTCGATGATTTAGCGGGTTTACCCATCGACAGCCTGACCGTGGCCTCGTCAGAAAACGCAGAGATTTTTGTCTCCGAATTGGGCAAGTGGCTCGAAGTGCGTTCGCGTTACATCAACTGGGCCGATGGCCGTTTGGCGCAAATGGTGATTGCCAGTGACATCACCCCGCGCCGTCAAGCCGAAGAGTTGGCGGCTCAGCAAGCCGAGCGCGCACAGACCGCGAGTCGACTGATCACCATGGGCGAAATGGCCTCCAGCGTGGCGCATGAGCTGAACCAGCCACTCACGGCCATCAGCAACTATTGCAGCGGCATGGTCTCGCGCATCAAAAACCAGCAAGTCAAAGAAGAAGACCTGCTGTGGGCATTGGAGAAAACAGCCCACCAAGCGCAGCGGGCTGGACAAATCATTTTGCGCATCCGAAGTTTCGTCAAGCGCAGTGAACCCAACCGCACCCTGTCCGATGTGTCGGCCATGGTCAGTGAGTCCTTGGAGTTGGCCGAGATCGAGATGCGCAGACGCCATGTGCGCTTGACGCACCACATCGCAGCGCGTTTGCCGCAATTGATGGTGGACCCGATCCTGATCGAGCAGGTGTTGATCAACCTGATGAAAAACGCCGCCGAGTCCATTGACAACGCCAACCGTTCGCCAGAGCAGCGCCAGGTCGAGTTGCGCATCGTGCCCAAGCAAATTGACAATCAGTCGGTGGTCGAGTTTTCCGTCACGGATACGGGGCGCGGCCTGCCCCCCGAAGACATTGAGCGCGTGTATGAAGCTTTTTTCTCGACCAAGGTCGAGGGCATGGGCATTGGCCTGAATTTGTGCCGCAGCATCATCGAGTCGCACCAAGGCAGGATCGCTGCCGAGAACCTCTACAATGCCGGCGAGGTGACCGGTTGCCGGTTCTCCTTCTGGATTCCGGTTGAAAACACTTTGACCACACAACAACCCACTGGGGTAAATGAATGAGTTTGATTCCGAAAAAAGGCACTGTTTACGTTGTTGACGATGACGAAGCGGTGCGCGACTCCCTGCAGTGGTTGCTTGAAGGCAAAGACTACAGAGTGCGCTGCTATGACAGCGCCGAATCTTTCATCAGCCGCTACGATCCCCGCGAAGTGGCCTGTTTGATCGCTGACATCCGCATGGGCGGCATGACTGGCCTTGAATTGCAAGACCGCCTGATCGAGCGCAAATCACCCCTGCCGATCGTGTTCATCACCGGTCACGGCGACGTGCCCATGGCGGTGAACACCATGAAAAAAGGCGCGATGGATTTCATCCAAAAGCCCTTCAAGGAAGAAGAATTGTTGAGTCTGGTCGAGCGCATGCTGGACGAAGCCCGTGAAGCATTTGCAGGCTATCAGCAAGCCGCCAGCCGCGACGCGCTGCTGTCCAAGCTGACGGGCCGCGAAGCGCAGGTACTGGAGCGCATCGTGGCCGGTCGCCTGAACAAGCAAATCGCCGACGATTTGGGCATCAGCATCAAGACGGTGGAGGCGCACCGCGCCAACATCATGGAAAAACTCAACGCCAACACGGTGGCCGACCTGCTCAAGATCGCTCTGGGGCAAAACGCGCCCAAGGCCTGATTCGAGGCCTCACATCTCAAACGCCCGCACCTGTCGGGCGTTTTGCATTTTTTCACTGACTTTTCGAGTTCACACCCATGACCGCACAACTCATTGACGGCAACCAACTCTCCAAACAACTGCGCACCGAGGTGGCCGCACGAGCTCAAGCGCTCAAGGCCAAGGGGGTGACGCCAGGGCTGGCCGTGGTGCTGGTGGGCGACAACGCGGCCAGCCAGGTCTATGTGCGCAACAAGGTCAAAGCCTGCGAAGACAGCGGCCTGCACTCTGTGCTCGAAAAATACGAAGCCACCATGACCGAGGCCGATCTGTTGGCCAGAGTCGAAGCACTGAACAACGACCCAGCGATCCACGGCATCCTGGTGCAATTGCCCTTGCCCGCACACATCGACGCGCAAAAGGTGATCGAAGCCATCAGCCCGGCCAAGGACGTGGACGGCTTTCACATCGCCAGCGCCGGGGCCCTGATGACCGGCATGCCCGGCTTTTGGCCTTGCACGCCCTATGGCTGCATGAAGATGCTGGACAGCATCGGCTATGACCTGCGCGGCAAACACGCCGTGGTCATTGGCCGCAGCAACATTGTGGGCAAACCCATGGCGCTGATGCTGCTGCAAAAAGACGCCACGGTGACGGTGGCGCACTCGCGCACCCAAAACCTCAAGGCCTTGACCCTGCAAGCCGACGTGATCGTGGCGGCCGTGGGCAAACGCAATGTGCTGACCGCCGACATGGTCAAGCCCGGCGCAGTGGTGCTGGATGTGGGCATGAACCGCAACGACGAAGGCAAGCTGTGTGGCGATGTGGACTTTGAAGGCGTGAAAGAAGTCGCCAGCCACATCACCCCCGTGCCCGGCGGCGTGGGCCCCATGACCATCACCATGCTGCTGGTCAATACCCTTGAAGCGGCTGAACGCGTCGCCAAATAAGAGCAGGGATTCCCGGCCTCACCGGGCATGACAAAACC
>JAGNVG010000139.1:3931-5486 GCA_017986605.1 Limnohabitans sp. | reverse complement strand
CCCAAGGTGCGCAAGCAAACCGAAAAAGAATTCCCAGAAGGCATCCCGGCCTATGGCGCAGACGCGTTGCGCTTCACGTTCGCCGCACTCGCAAGCTTGGGCCGCAGCATCAACTTTGACTCCAAGCGCTGCGAGGGTTACCGCAACTTCTGCAACAAGCTGTGGAACGCCACCCGCTTTGTGTTGATGAACTGCGAAGGCCAAGACTGCGGCCTGAAGGAACACACCAAAGAAGAATGCGCCGTGGGCGGCCCGGTGCATGGCTACCTGGCCTTCAGCCAAGCCGACCGCTGGATCAGCTCGCACCTGCAACGTGTCGAAGCCGAGGTGGCCAAAGGCTTTGCCGAGTACCGCTTGGACAACGTGGCCAACACGATCTATGACTTCGTCTGGAACGAGTTCTGCGACTGGTACCTCGAAATCGCCAAGGTGCAAATCAACACCGGCGACGACGCGCAAAAACGCGCCACCCGCCGCACCCTGATCCGCACGCTCGAAACCATCATGCGCTTGGCGCACCCGATCATCCCCTTCATCACCGAAGAGCTTTGGCAAAAAGTGTCGGTGGTCGCAGGCCGTCCGGGCGAGTCGGTCAGCATCGCGGCCTACCCCGTGAGCCAGCCCGAACGCATCGACTTGGATGCCGAAGCCCATGTGGCCAAACTCAAAACCCTGGTGGACGCCTGCCGCAACCTGCGCGGGGAAATGAATGTCTCGCCTGCCACCCGCATGCCCATGTATGTGCTGGGCGACACCGCCTTCATGCAAAGCGTGGCGCCGGTTTTGCAGTCACTGGCCAAGCTGAGCGAAGTCAAGGTGTTTGACACCGAAGCCGAATGGATCGCAGCCGCACAAGCGGCCCCCGTGGCCGTGGTGGGTGAAGCGCGTTTGTGCCTGTTCATTGAAGTCGATGCAGCCGCAGAAAAAGTTCGCCTGACCAAGGAAGCCGCTCGCTTGGAAGGCGAAATCACCAAGGCCAACGCCAAACTTGGCAACGAGGCCTTTGTGGCAAAAGCCCCGCCCGCGGTGCTCGACGAAACCAGAAAACGCGTGGCCGACTTCACAGCCACGCTCGACAAAATTCGCCAACAACTTCAACGCTTGGGCTGATGCAGTCCTGGACATCGGAGACACCATGAGCCACAACGTCATTCGCAAAGCCGTCTTCCCGGTGGCGGGTTTGGGCACTCGTTTTTTGCCGGCCACCAAAGCCGCGCCCAAAGAAATGCTGCCCATAGTGGACAAACCGCTGATTCAGTACGCGGTGGAAGAGGCTTATGCGGCGGGTGTGCGCCACATGATCTTTGTGACGGGCCGCAGCAAGCGGGCCATCGAAGACCATTTCGACACCGCTTACGAGCTTGAAACCGAACTCGAGGCAGCACACAAGGATGAGTTGCTCGCATTGGTGCGCTCGGTCCAACCCGATGACATGGTGTGCGCTTATGTGCGCCAAAACCGCATGCTGGGCTTGGGCCACGCGGTGCTGTGCGCCGAGCCTTTGGTGGGCAACGAGCCATTTGCCGTGCTGTTGGCCGATGACCTGATGGTCAAC
>JAGNVG010000139.1:0-3831 GCA_017986605.1 Limnohabitans sp. | reverse complement strand
TGACATGGTGTGCGCTTATGTGCGCCAAAACCGCATGCTGGGCTTGGGCCACGCGGTGCTGTGCGCCGAGCCTTTGGTGGGCAACGAGCCATTTGCCGTGCTGTTGGCCGATGACCTGATGGTCAACTCGGGCCCTTCCATCCTGTCCCAGATGGTCGAGGCATACACCAAGCAAGGCCGCTCAGTGCTGGCGGTGCAAGAGGTGCCACTCGACCAAGTCAAGCGCTACGGTATCGTGGCCGGTGAGCCCGCAGGCCGCCAATTGATCCGCGTCGAACAAATCGTCGAGAAACCCAGCCCCGACAAAGCGCCTTCGCGCATGGGGGTGGCAGGTCGCTACATCCTGACGCCAGGCATTTTTGACGAGATCCGCAACCAGCCCACTGGCGTGGGCGGCGAAATTCAACTGACCGACGCGATTGCTCGACTGATGCAGCGTGAAGCGGTCTACGCCTTCCAGTACGAAGGCAAACGCTACGATTGCGGCAGCAAGGAAGGCTTCTTGGAAGCCACGGTCGAGCTGGCCCTGCAACACCCTCAAGTGGGAGCTTCGTTCCGTGAATACCTCAAGGGCCTGAGCCTCTGATCAGCGTCGCTTGAGGCCAAAGACAAAACTGGTTTCGGTCTTTTCCTGCAAAACCAAATCATTGCCGGTCTGGCGTGCAAACGCTTCAAAATCCCGCCAAGCGCCCGGATCGGTGGCGATGACCTTGAGCACCTGTCCGCTGCTCATCTCGTTCAAAGCCTTCTTGGCTTTCAAAATGGGCAAAGGGCAGTTCAGGCCGCTGGTGTCTATTTCTTTGTCAATGTG
The DNA here is from genome assembly GCA_017986605.1 of Limnohabitans sp. Classification (GTDB taxonomy): domain Bacteria; phylum Pseudomonadota; class Gammaproteobacteria; order Burkholderiales; family Burkholderiaceae_C; genus Limnohabitans_A. Next base: position 3,020 of record JAGNVG010000139.1, on the reverse strand, counting down.
CATCATGTGTCCTGATTTGATTCTTGGCTTTGCGCGGCACGCTCTTCCCACGACATGAATTTGGGCTCGATGCCGATGGTGCGCAACCAGTCGCCCAAGGCGTAGCCAGTGCCCGCAGGCCAGCAAATCAGGTCCTTGAAATCGAACATCTTGTACTCGGCTAGCTCGGGCGACAAACGCACCTCGCCTTCGGCTACCGCATGGTAGGCAATGATCACTTGGTTCATGCGCTGAAAGTCGTAGACGCCAATCAGCTTGAGGGCGGACACCTTCAGATTGGTTTCTTCGGCAATCTCGCGGGTGATGCCTTCTTCGGGTGTTTCGCCCGCCTCCATGAAGCCGGTGATCAGCGCAAACCGCCGGCCCGGCCATGCGGCATTGCGGGCCAACAAAATTTGATCACCCACCTGCACAATGCCCGCCAACACGGGCGTGGGGTTGTTCCAGTGGGTGAAGTCGCAGGCGGTGCAGCGCAGGCGCATGACTTCGCCGCCGTCTTCCAACTGGGTCTGCCAAGCCAAGGGTGTGGCGCATTGCGGGCAAAAACGAAATTCAGCCATGGGGCATCCTGGGTTCAGGCGGGGAACACGCCTGTGGACAAGTAGCGATCACCGCGATCGCACACAATGAACACGATGGTGGCGTTTTGCACCGTTTTCGCAATCTCCTGCGCGACCCAACAAGCGCCTGCGGCCGAAATCCCCGCAAAAATGCCCTCGCTGCGGGCCATTTGGCGACAGGTTTCCTCGGCATCGCTCTGGCTCACATAAACCAGCTCGTCGACCAGGCTCGCGTCGTAAATCTTGGGCAGGTACTCTTGCGGCCACTTGCGAATGCCCGGAATCCGGGAGCCTTCGCTGGGCTGAGCGCCAATGATGCGGATGGCCGGGTTCTTTTCTTTCAAATAACGTGCCACCCCCGTGATGGTGCCGGTGGTGCCCATGGCACTGACAAAGTGGGTGATCTTGCCGCCCGTCTGCTGCCAAATCTCAGGGCCCGTCGTCTCATAGTGGATACGTGGGTTATCGGCATTCGCAAACTGGTCGAGGATGCGGCCCTTGCCCTGCGCGGCCATGTTGTCAGCCAAGTCTCGGGCGTATTCCATGCCGCCACTCTTGGGCGTGAGGATCAGCTCGGCCCCAAAAGCCTTCATGGTCTGGGCGCGCTCGATCGACAGGTCCTCGGGCATGATCAAAATCATGCGGTAGCCCTTGATGGCGGCGGCCATGGCCAGCGCAATGCCGGTGTTGCCAGATGTCGCCTCGATCAGGGTGTCGCCAGGCTTGATCTCACCCCGCTCCTCGGCCCGGCGAATCATCGACAAAGCCGGCCGGTCTTTGACGGACCCCGCAGGATTGTTGCCCTCCAGCTTGCCCAAAATCACATTGTTTCGGGCTGCCCTGTCGGTTGCACCCATACGCTGCAAAGCCACCAAAGGTGTTTTGCCGATTGCATCTTCAATAGTTGGATAAATCATGCCAATAATGTGCCATAATTCATGTCTTCACGAATACCTGCCCGGGTGGTGAAATTGGTAGACTCAGGGGACTCAAAATCCCCCGCCGCAAGGCGTGCCGGTTCGAGTCCGGCCCCGGGCACCAAACAAAAAGCCGCAAGTTCCAGTAACTTGCGGCTTTTTCTTTTTGGTTTTTACAGATCAATCGATCCCCGCACTCCACCGGTTATCCCAAGTCTTTTCGATTTGCCGGCGATCGCGCTTGGTGGGGCGGCCTTGCTCAATGCTGAGCGCAGGCTCACGGGCCAGACGGTGCTGCTCAGCCACTTTTTGGCGGGCGGCGATGCTTTCCGGGGTTTCTGTGTACAGCAGCTGTGCGACCGGAGCCGGGCCGCGCACGCCACTCAAGCCCTGCACCACCACTGTGCGCTCCACAGCGCCTTGGCGCAGACACACGGTGTCGCCGGGTTTGACTTCTTTGGACGGCTTGGCATCTTGGCCGTTCACCTGGACACGGTTCTTGCCAATCTCATCGCTGGCCAGGCTGCGGGTTTTGTAAAAACGGGCCGCCCACAGCCATTTGTCAATGCGCAAGGATGTCATCGCGCCACCGAAAACAAGGCGCCTTGAGGGCTCAGGCCGTCGCGCACATGCGGGTAGTGCAAGCGGACTTTCAATTCTTTTTTCATGCGGGTGTTGTCCAGCCGACGGGATTCGCTCATGAAGCTCAGCAGCATCAAGGGCAAGGCGGTGTTGGCATCGCTGCGCGAAATGCGTGGCGGTTTAGACAAACCATACAAGCCAGCAGCCAAGTCGAAATAGTCGCCCATTTTCAGATCGGTGTCGTCGGTCACATTGACCACGCGCTGTGGCTTGCCGCGCCACAGGGCCGCAGCGCAGGCTCGCGCCAGATCGTTGGCATGAATGTGGTTGGTGTACACGTCCTCCTTGGCCACCAGCACAGGCGTGCCCTTGAGCAAACGCTCTCGGGGCGTGCCGCCTTCGCGGTCGGGGGCGTATATGCCCGGAATGCGCAAGACGCTCACCCGCACGCCGCTGCGCCCCAGAAAACGCATCAGGCTTTCGGCATCGACACGCCGCTGTGCACGGGGGGTATGCGGCTTGGTAGGTCGGGTTTCATTCACCCACTGCCCCCCGCAGTCGCCATAAACACCCGTGGTGGAGCCGTACACCAACACTTGGGGCAGCGAGCGCAAACGCAAAGCACGCACCAAAGCCAGGCTGCGCGGATCGCGCTCAGACGCACCGCGTCGGTCGGTCGGCGGAGGCGCAAGGTGGATCACGCGGTGCGCGATACCTGCCAAGCGCTTGAGGCTGGCTGCATCGTCCAGGTCACCTTGCAAGGGGGTGATGCCGCAAGCTCGCAGCAAACGCACGCGCTCTGGCGATGACGTCAAGGCCATCAAGCGCACGCGTTGGCTTTGTGGAGCGCCCAACTGACCTGCCGTACGCAAGCCCACATCGCCGCAACCCACGATCAAAACACGTTGGCGGCGAAAACGGGCGGGCAGTGCACCCAAGGGGGTTTGGTTTGAAGGCAAAA
>JAGNVG010000031.1 GCA_017986605.1 Limnohabitans sp. | reverse complement strand
TCTGGCGGTGCCGACACGGCCGATGCCAAGCTGGCCATCATGGAAGAGTGCGGCTTCATCGTCACACGCAACCCCTCTGAACTGGGCAAATTGCTCAAAGCTCAGCTGAAGTAACAGCTCGCACCTCGTACGTGACAGGCCCCACCCCCAACAGGGGTGTGGTTTGCCACAATACACAAGCCGGATGTCCTGCGGGACAATCCGGCTTTGCGTTTTTTAGAACTCATGTTTGATCGGCCTCATGCCAATGACAAAAGGAACACCGTGGAAGAATTTCTGACCCCTCATTTTTGGTTCGCCGTCGGCCAGATCATCATGATCGACATCCTGCTGGGTGGCGACAACGCCGTGGTGATTGCGCTGGCCTGCCGCCAACTTCCCGACCACCAACGCACCAAAGGCATTTTGTGGGGCACAGCGGGTGCCATCGTGTTGCGCGTCATCCTGATCTTCTTCGCACTCACCCTGCTGGCGATTCCCTTCCTCAAGTTCGTGGGCGCACTCTTGCTCATCTGGATTGGCGTGAAACTGCTCACCCCCGATGAAGATGACGACCACAGCAACATCCACGGCAGCGACAAGCTCTGGGGCGCGGTCAAAACCGTCATCATTGCCGACTTGGTCATGAGCGTGGACAACGTGATCGCCATCGCCGGTGCCGCCCAGACTTCGGGCAACGCCGACCACCAGATGCCTCTGGTCATCTTCGGCCTGTTGGTCAGCATCCCCATCATCGTCTGGGGCAGCCAGTTGGTGCTCAAACTCATGGACCGCTTCCCGATCATCATCACCGCCGGCGGCATGCTGCTGGGCTGGATTGCCGGCACCATGATCCAAACGGATCCAGGCTTGGTGGCTTACCTGCCGCAAGACAAAGCTTGGGGCTACGGCTTGGGCATTGCGGGCGCCTTGCTGGTGTTGGCTTTGGGCAAATTGATCATGGCCCGCCGCCCTGCGCGGACCGAAGACGCCGCATCTTGAGCTGAATCATGCGTTCGATGGGTGAATGATTTACCATCGAACGCCATTCACTAGGGAGACAAAACCATGAAAAAAAAGCAACACGGTTTGACATTGATTGAGCTGATGATCGTGATCGCGGTCATCGGCATTTTGGGTGCGCTGGCACTGCCTGCCTACCAAGACTACGCCATCCGGGCCAAGACTTCGGAGATGCTGCTGGCCAGCAACGGCTGCAAAACAGCGGTCAACGAGGCGATCAGCTCATCGTCCGACGCCAATGTGTCTGCCGCTTTACCCAAAGTTTGTGAAAGCCAGAACAGCAAATACGTAGCCAGCGTCACCGTGGACGGCAATGGCGTGATCACCGTGGTGGGCAAGCACGAAGCCTTGCGCGGCAGCACTAGCGCATCGGCCAATGCCATCGCGTTGACGCCTTTACAAACCGGGGATACGCCTGTCAACGGCAGCACCGACGGCGGCAAAACCATCTCAGGCTGGCGCTGCGGCCCTGCCAGCAGCAATGGTTTGCCAGTGAAGTACCTGCCCAGTTCATGCAAAGCGTCCTGAACGTCTTTTGCACACCCCAACGCCCTGCTGAACCCAGGGCGTTTTTCATGGTGGCGCGCCCATGTCGTTGACCACCGCTCAAACGAGCCTTTTCAGAGCTCCATTCAGCTTCCCGGCTGGGGTCTTGGGCATGTTGATGGTGCTGCCTTGGATCGCACCCTGGTCACCGTCACCGCAAGCCAATACCGTGCCGCTGCTGGTCAGCTGGGCCTGCGTCGGTTTGCTCATGCTGGGGGGCCAGCGCATCCAGCCACTGGACATTGCACGCGCATGGGCTTGGGCCGCCTTGATCAGCAGCGTGATGGGATTGATCCAGTACTTTGGTGCAGCATCGGCGTTCAGTGCTTGGCTGCATGTGCCGGGTCTGGGTGAAGCCAATGCCAACTTGCGCCAACGCAACCAGTTGGCCACCTTGCTCGCCATTGGCGTTCTGGCTGTGCTGTGGTGGCAAGCCCATGGGCTCAAAACACGCCACGCCTTGTGGATGCTGGCGTTACTGGCCATCGGCAATGCCGCCACCACATCGCGCACAGGCTTGCTGCACATGCTGTTGGTTTGCGGCTTGGTCGCTTTCTGGGCTTGGCGCAGCCGCTTGCAAGCGTCAAAGCGCTCCACCCCCTTGGCCTTCTGGACCTTGGCGGTGTACCTGCTGGCCAACTGGGCGCTCCCCTGGAGTTTGAGCATGCTGTCCGGACAGGACGTTGTCGACGCTTTGACCCGGATGGGCCACAACGAGGGCTGCGGCAGCCGGCGCGTGCTGTGGGCCAATGTGCTGGAGTTGATTGGCCAGAAGCCTTGGACGGGCTGGGGCTGGGGCGAGCTCAAATATGCGCACTACATCACCGCTTACGACGGCGGACCCGAAAAAAGGTTCTGCGACATTCTGGGCAATGCCCACAACCTGCCTTTGCATCTGGCGGTGACACTGGGCCTGCCCATCACCGCCGCTTTGGGTTTGGCTTTGCTGGCGGCACTGGCCAAAGCACGCCCGTGGATGAGTTCATCGCCAACCCATCAGTTGGCCTGGTCAGTGCTGGCCGTGATCGGCCTGCACAGCCTGCTGGAGTTTCCGCTTTGGTATGGTCCCTTCCAGATGGCGGTGCTGTTGTGCGGCGTGTTGTTGTTGACGCGTACATCGGGCTGGCCTGTCCATTCTGCACGCGGGCTGCCTTTGGTCGGTGGCTTGCTCTTGGTGCTCGTCTGCTGGGTGGGGGCGGACTATGCCCTTGCTCGACAAATCTACATGCCCGCTTCACAACGCTGGGCGGTATGGCGTGACGACCCGATGAACGCAGCTCGCAACAGCTGGTTTTTTAGCCGCTCCGCCACATTCGCCGAATTGAGCCTGACCCGCGTGACCCCAGAAAATGCCCCCTGGGTGCTGACCACCAGCCTGGAGATGCTCCATTACTCACCTGAACCCAAGGTGGTGAGGCAGTTGATACTGAGTGCACACCTGCTGGGCAGGCAGGACTTGGTTGACCTGCACACGGCGCAGTGGAAGGCGGCCTTCAGGTCAGACCCCCTACCGACCCCTTGAAGCGCTCAACTGTGCGCGTGGCATGGGCAGGCCCACTGACCTAACCGTTCACTGCGTCCCGAAAATACGGTCCCCCGCATCACCCAAGCCAGGCAGGATATAGCCATGGTCATTGAGTTCGCGGTCAATGGCGGCGGTGTAAATCGGCACATCGGGATGCTCACGGTGCAAGGTGCTGATGCCCTCGGGGCAGGTCAGCAGGCACAGGAACTTGATCGAGCGTGGCTGGCACTGCTTGAGCCGAGCAATGGCTGCAGCAGCCGAATTGCCAGTGGCCAGCATCGGGTCGACCACAACCACATCCCGCTCGCTCATGGCCTTGGGCATTTTGAAGTAGTACTCCACCGCCTGCAGCGTTTTGGGGTCACGGTACAAACCGATATGACCCACACGTGCGCCCGGCACCACCGACAACACGCCATCCAAAATGCCATTGCCAGCGCGCAAGATGCTGGCGAACACCAGCTTCTTGCCGTCGATCATGCGGCCGGTCGTGGTTTCCAGCGGGGTCTCGATCTGCACGTCTTGCAAGGGCATGTCGCGGCAAACTTCGTAAATCATCAGACTGGCCAGTTCATTGAGCAAGCGTCGAAAGCTGCTGGTGCTGGCGTCCTTCTTGCGCATGAGCGTGAGCTTGTGCTGCACCAAGGGATGGTCAATCAGGTGCACCTGGGCGCTTGTGGCGGGGTCAATAGCGGTCATGCTGGGTTCCTCCTTCGCAATGTGGCAAACAGACAGGCACGATTGTGCCTGCAGCGCCGAGTCACCAAGGTATCGAAATACTACTTCCTGCTGCGTTAGTATGGGATTCACATTTCACACAAGGAGATTGCCATGTCGATGTTTGGATGGAAAACCCAGAACCCCGAGGTGCTGCTGCAAGGCGGCACCATCGGCCCCGACGAGCGCTTGCCTTGGCCTCACACGGCCGCCATGGGCATACAGCACGTGATCGCCATGTTTGGTGCCACCGTACTGGCCCCCATACTCATGGGCTTTGACCCCAACATCGCCATTTTGATGAGCGGCATTGGCACGCTTATCTTCTTTGCCATCACCGGCGGCAAAGTGCCCAGCTACCTGGGTTCCAGCTTTGCCTTCATTGGCGTGGTCATTGCCGCCACCGCCTACGCGGGCAAAGGGCCGAACGCCAACATGGGCGTCGCGCTGGGCGGCATCATTGCCTGTGGCGCTCTCTACACACTGATCGGCCTGGTGGTGCAAGCGGTTGGCACGGGCTGGATCGAGCGGCTGATGCCCCCAGTGGTCACCGGTGCGGTGGTGGCCGTGATCGGCCTGAATCTGGCAAGTGTCCCCGTCAAGAACATGGCCGCCGGTGACTTTGATGCTTGGATGCAACTGGTCACCTTTGTCAGCGTCGGCCTGGTGGCGGTGTATTCGCGTGGCATGGTGCAACGCTTGCTGATTCTGGTGGGGCTGATTCTCGCCAGCATCATCTATGCTGTGCTGACCAATGGCCTGGGCCTTGGCAAACCCATGGATCTGTCTGGCGTTGCGGGCGCTGCATGGTTCGGACTGCCTACGCTGGTTGCACCGATATTTGACAGCCGCGCCATGCTCCTGATCGCGCCTGTGGCCATCATTTTGGTGGCCGAGAACCTGGGCCACATCAAGGCGGTGACCGCGATGACCGGCAAAAACCTGGATGCCTACATGGGCCGCGCCTTCATCGGCGACGGCGTGGCTACGATGGTCAGTGGTGCATCGGGCGGCACTGGCGTGACCACCTACGCCGAAAACATCGGCGTGATGGCCGCTACCCGCATCTACTCCACCGCGATCTTTCTGGTCGCAGCGCTGATGGCGGTGCTGCTGGGCTTCTCGCCCAAATTCGGCGCACTCATCCAAGCCATTCCACTGCCCGTGATGGGGGGCGTGTCCATTGTGGTGTTCGGTCTGATCGCCGTGGCAGGTGCCAAGATCTGGGTCGACAACAAGGTGGATTTTTCAGACAACAAAAATTTGCTCGTCGCCGCCATCACACTGGTGCTGGGCACTGGTGATTTCACACTCAAGTTCGGCCCGTTTGCGCTGGGCGGCATTGGGACCGCCACGTTCGGGGCGATCTTGCTGTACGCATTGCTTTCTCGCGGCAGCTCATCTCGCTGAGATGACCCAGCGACCCCCATGCAGGGGTCACCTTTGCTGAGCCTCCTCGGGCTGACCCCGAGGAGGCGGCAAATCTCACGAAGATTTGCCGCTCTGCGCCACAAAACTCCCCGACTTGCCCCCGTGCTTTTCCAGCAGCCTCACATCGGTGATGGTCATGCCCCGGTCCACGGCTTTGCACATGTCATAAATCGTGAGCAGGGCCACTTGCACTGCCGTCAGGGCTTCCATCTCGACGCCTGTCTGGCCGATGGTTTCGGCAGTGGCGGTACACACCACGGTGGATTCGGCGGACAACACCTCAAACTCGACCGCCACACGGGTCAGGCCGATAGGGTGACACAGCGGGATGAGATCGCTGGTTTTTTTGGCCCCCTGAATGCCGGCGATGCGGGCAATGCCCAACACATCACCTTTCTTGGCGGTGCCCGACTGGATCAGCGCCAGCGTGGCGGGTCGCATTTCGATGCGCCCGGTGGCAACCGCGATGCGGCGTGTGCTGGATTTGCTGCCCACATCCACCATGTGGGCTTGGCCTTGGGCGTCAAAATGGGTCAAGACATCGGTCGATGAGGTCATGGTGTGTTGGCTTAAAACCATTTACAAAAGGTTGACAAGAATGGCGCATCATACGGCTATCCATTGGCCACCCCGTGGCCTCGCTAAGGGAAGTCCATCACCTTGAAAACCTTCTTTCGTCCCTCCCGACTGATGCTCACTTTGCTGGTGGGCTGCTTGGGCCTGCAGCCCGCCTGGACCCAAACCAACGCTCTGCCGTCCTTAGGCAACAGCGAAGGCATATCGCTCAGTGCGGAGCGCAAATTGGGCGACCGCATTGCGCGCGAGTTGTACCGAGACCCGGACTACCTAGAAGACCCGGTTCTGGACGAATATATCCAGCGCCTGTGGATGCCCTTGATCAAAGCCGCAGTAACGCGCGGCGAGCTCTCGCCAGATTTGCAAGAGCGTTTTGCGTGGCGCATCTTGCTGGGGCGTGACCGGAGCGTGAATGCGTTTGCACTGCCCGGTGGCTATCTGGGTGTGCATTTGGGCTTGATCTCGGTGGTCAGCTCCAACGACGAGTTGGCCTCTGTGCTGGCACACGAGTTGAGCCATGTCACGCAACGCCACATTGCACGGTCCATGGACGAGCAAGGCAAGATGACACCTTGGGTCATCGGATCGATGATCCTCGGCGCTATCGCCATCAGCAAAAACCCACAAGCTGCACAAGGCCTGATCGTGGGCGGCCAGGCTGCGGCGATCCAATCGCAACTGAGTTATTCACGCGACATGGAACGGGAAGCCGACCGCGTGGGTTTCGGCGTTCTGAGCGATGCCGGTTATGACCCGCAAGGTTTTGTGGGCATGTTTACCAAGCTACAACAAGCCGCTGGGGTCAACGACAACGGTGCGTTTCCCTACCTGCGCAGCCACCCCTTGACCACCGAGCGCATTGCCGACATGCAGGCGCGCTTGCAGCTCAACAACAGCACTTCGCGTGCGCCATCGGACTTGGCGCAGGCCATGCTGGCCGCCCGCGCGCGGGTGATGTCGCAAAACAGTGTGGAGGCCTTGAGGGCTTGGACGCATGACAGCAAAGCCACCTCGGTGCAGGCCACGCCTGCGCAAAAAGCTGGCGCCTTGTATGCCGCCACACTGGCGCACCTGCAATTGCGCGATATGGCCGCAGGAGAACGCACATGGCAAGCGCTGTCGCAACTCCTGTCGCCGTCGGGGGTGGGTCGCTTGCCTCAGGCCAACGAAGCCAAACGCCTGGTGACTTTGCTGCAAGCTGAAGTGGCCGCCAAACAAGAGCGCTTTGATGTCGCCTTGCAGGTGCTGCAGACTTTGGGCGGCAAGACCCCTCAACGCCCGGAGCTGTTGGCGATCGCTCAGGCCTTGCTGCGACTTCCTGCACATCCTCTGCGTGCCGACATCACGCGACAGTTACGCGAATTGGTCACGCAGGCGCCCCACGATGGGCAAGCTTGGGACACCTTGGCCAGCATGCTGGCCTTGCAAGGCCAAACGCTGGCTTCGCTGCGCGCCGAGGGTGAAGCCCAAATGGCCCGCATGGATTGGCCGGGGGGGGTCGATCGCTTTCGCGCTGCGCAAGACTGGGCCAAAAACAACCGTCTGCAAGCAGGCGACCACATCGAAGCATCGATTGTGGACACCCGCTTGCGACAAGCACAGGCCCAAATACGGGAGATGCAAAGCGAGCGCTGAGTACAAACGCCGAAAGCGCTATGATCGCCGACCTCCTTCACACACACCATGGCCGGAATCCACATCACCGACATCGAAGCTGCCATCAACCACTGGCGCGCCAAAAACCCCTCACCGGACGGGGTAACGCTGCCGCGCGAGTTGCGAGCGCTGGCCGAGGTGTATGCGCTGATGGTCTATTACAAGCACGATCTGGCGGACGAGTTCACGCTGCCACTGGCCGCCGCCGAAGCTTGGCAGGACTGGTATGCCAGCACGCCCGACACGCCCTGTATTGCGATTTGCTCGACCAGTCAAGGCGACGAGACCTGCAAGGGCTGCGGCCGCAGTTTTGAGGAAGTGCAGCTGTGGACCGAAATGACGGCTGGCGAAAAACGCGCCGTCTGGCACCGCATCACCGTGGAAGGCACATCCTGGCGCTTCAACAAGTACGCCGAACGCGCGGCCGAAGACCGCCACTGGGCCAAGGCCGCTGCAGAAGCCCAGGTCACGCTGGACCTCAAGCCTGCAGCTTGATCACTTCCATCGTGTCAGCTCGATGTGCACGCTGCCCTTGTCGCTGCTGAAGGTGACTGAACCCTCTTGCACCGTGGCCTGCAGTTGCATGCTGCGCTCGGCCAGTTTGGCCAGTTCCTGAGAGCCTTCGGTCGGGACGCGCCAAACCTGCAGTTTGTCCAGACGAGTGAGTTTGGTTTCAATGCCTTTCCACCAGACTTCGGCCGCGTGGTTGAAGCAGTACAGCAGCACCTCATCGCCCTTTTGACAGGCTTTCATGATGGGCTTGTCTTCAGGCTGCCCGACTTCGATCCACATGCGCGTTTGCCCCGTGAAGTCGCGCAGACTGACGTCCGGATCATCCGGGTCCGACAGGCCCGCACCAAAGGCCAACTTGCCGTCGCCGTTGCACACGGCCTGCAGCTTGTAGGCATTGATGGCCAGCGCCAGCAGGCGAATCATCATGCGCTCGTCGGTCTCGCTCGGGTGGCGAGCCAACGTCAGTGCATGGTCTTCGTAATAGCTGTGATCGATGTCAGCGATCGACAGGTTGGCTTTGTAGATGGTGGATTTGAGGGCCATGTGAACCGATCAGACCCGGCGGGCCAGCTCTGCGGCCTTGCCGACATAACTGCCCGGCGTCATGGCCAGCAGGCGGTCTTTGTCGGCTTGGGGAATTTCCAAACCCTGAATCAGTCCATGCAGATCGGCCGCGGTGACGGTCTTGCCCCGGGTGACTTCCTTGAGCTTTTCGTAAGCACCCTGCACGCCATAACGGCGCATCACAGTCTGGATCGGCTCGGCCAGGACTTCCCAGGCGGCGTCCAGATCGGCGGCCAGCGCTTCTTCGTTCAGCTCCAGTTTGTTCAAACCGGTCATGAGCGAGGCATAGGCCAGCGTGGTGTAACCCAGACCCACGCCCATGTTGCGCAGAACGGTCGAATCGGTCAGATCACGCTGCCAGCGGCTGATCGGCAGCTTCTCAGACAGGTGCTTGAGCACAGCGTTGGCCAAGCCCAGATTGCCTTCGGCGTTTTCAAAGTCGATGGGGTTGACCTTGTGCGGCATAGTGGACGAACCGATCTCGCCGGCTTTGAGGCGCTGCTTGAAGTAGCCCAAGCTCACATAGCCCCAGATGTCGCGCGAGAGGTCAATCAAGACGGTGTTGGTGCGCGCCACGGCGTCGAACAACTCGGCCATGTAATCGTGCGGCTCGATCTGGATGCTGTAGGGCTGGAACGTCAGACCCAGGCCCCAATGGCTGCTTTGAGTTTCACTCAGCTCAGGCGTCTCAATGACTTTTTGGGCAAAAGCTTCCCAGTCAAAGTCAGGCCACGCCGACAAATGCGCGTTGTAGTTGCCCACGGCGCCGTTCATTTTGCCCATGAGCTTGACGGCCGCAATTTTTTCGCGGCATCCTTTCAGGCGCATCACCACGTTGGCGATTTCCTTGCCCACCGTGGTGGGGCTGGCGGTTTGGCCATGTGTTCGGCTGAGCATGGGCACTTCGGCAAATTGGTGTGCCATCTCGCGCAACTTGGCGATCAGCCCGTCCAGACCCGGCAAGATGACCTGAGCGCGAGCGCCTTTGATTTGCAACGCGTGGCTGGTGTTGTTGATGTCTTCGCTGGTGCAGGCAAAGTGCACGAACTCACCGACATGCTCAAGTTCCGGACGGTCCTTGAATTTGGACTTGATCCAGTACTCCACCGCCTTCACGTCGTGGTTGGTGACCTTTTCAAATTCCTTGATGGCGACCGCGTCGGCCTCCGAAAAATTCTTCACCAGCGCCGTCAGATAACTGCGTGCACCTGGGGTCAAGGGCTTGAACTCTGCAAAGCCTGCATCAGACAAAGCGATGAACCAAGCGATCTCCACCTGAACGCGCCGGTGCATATAGCCTTGCTCACTCATCAAGGGGCGCAAGGCATTGAGTTTGCTGGCGTAACGGCCATCCAGCGGCGAAAGGGCGGAAATAGGTGAGAAATTCATCCTTTGATTGTAATTCCCGTGAACAAGACGCCCGGATCACACCGATAGACATGCTGCTGCGCGTCAAAGCACGCGCACACTCTAAAATCAAGGACCATTCAGATCAGGCACTCACCTTATGAAACTCATCGGCTCCGTCACCAGTCCCTACGTCCGCAAGGTGCGCATTGTCATGGCCGAGAAAAAGCTGGATTACCAATTCATCTCGGAAGACGTGTGGTCCGACACCACCCAGATCCACACATCCAACCCTTTGGGCAAAGTGCCTTGCCTGATCATGGACGGTCATGAAGCCGTGTTTGACTCGCGTGTGATCGTGGAATACCTCGACACACTGTCACCCGTAGGCAAATTGATCCCCACCGCGGGCCGCGAACGCGCCGAAGTCAAAACCTGGGAAGCCCTGGCAGATGGCCTCTTGGATGCGGCACTCTTGGCACGCATGGAGGCTGTCTGGACAAAACGCGATGACAGCCAACGCAGCCAAGCCTGGATTGACCGTCAACTGGACAAAATCCAACACGCATTGGGCGCCATGAGCCGCGGTTTGGGTGACAAAGCATTTTGCTCAGGCATCCACCTGAGCTTGTCCGACATCGCCGTCGGCTGCGCCGTGGCTTATCTGGACTTCCGCTTCCCACAAATTGACTGGCGCACGCCTTATCCCAATTTGCACAAGCTCTACGACAAGCTGGCGCAGCGGCAGAGTTTCATCGACAGCCAACCTGCCTGACACAGCTGGCCCGGCTGTCGGGCCTGGCTATCGGGCCAGGGCGTTATGCGTTGGCCCGTTTCTTGAGCCAGCGCATCATGCCGCCCAGCACCGGCAGTTTTTCATACAGCTCCTCGGCCGCATCCCAATAATCACGGTGCAGAGTCACGCAGCCTTGTTCATTGAACACCACATGGCTGCCGCCCCGCACGGTTTGCAAAGTGGTGGTGTCAAACCGCTTGAAGCGAAAACGGAACTCCCAGGTCAAGAACGCTTGTGGACCATCGACCAATTGTGCGGTGATCACGAAGTGCGGTTGGTCGAGTGCCACGTACATGTGGCGAAAAATGCGCTCGATCTCAGGCAAACCTTGCACCTCGTTGAAGGGGTCTTTGAAGCGCGCTTGTGCATCGTAGAACGTATGCAGGTGCGCCACACTGTCGGGCGAGAGCGTTTCAAAAAACGTGGCCAAATTTTGAGTGGCTTGTCGCGTGTCCATGGGTCATTTTTCCATACAAAATCACAAGCCCGTCAACTTGCGCACCAAGGGGAAATACAACCGATACGGCAAGAGACGCAGCAACTTGAGCCAAAGCGTAAAGCGTTTAGGAAAGTGAATGTCAAACTGACCCTTGGCCCAGCCTTTGAGCATCTGCCGAGCCGCCTCTTGGGGGCTGATCAAGGCGGGCATAGGGAACTGGTTTTGTGCGGTCAGCGGTGTGGCCACAAAACCGGGGTTGATCACACTCACCCCAATGCCTTGGTCTTGCAAGTCCATATAGAGTGTTTCGGCCAAGTGCGTGAGCGCCGCCTTGGTCGGACCATACGCCAAGCCATTGGGCAAGCCTCGCCAACCAGCCACGCTGCTGAGCAGACTGATGTGTCCGCTTTGCCGGGCCAATAAGGCAGGTAACACGGCATCGATGACTTGCAAAGCACCTTGGTAATTGACCTTGTCGTGCTGCAGCAGGTCTTCCATGTTCATGGCTGTGGCGCGTTGGGCGCGGTAGTAACCGGCGGCATAAACCACCAGATCCAAAGGCCCTTGGGCCAGAATGGCACGCGCGGTGGCCTGTACTTCGGCGTGGTCACCCACATCCAGTGCATGCCACTGCACCCCCGCATCTTGTTTGGCCCAATCCAACACGCCTTGTGGGTTACGTGCCGAAATCACGACCTGCGCCCCCGCCGCCCGCAAAGCTTGGGCGCACGCCAAGCCAATGCCTGTGGAGGCGCCCACCAACCAGACTCGACGGCCGTGCCAATCGGTCATGGGTGCATTCAATTGAAGCCATGGGCGCGCCATGGCAGGCGGTGCTGGCTGGGGACTGATTTTTTGCAGCACGTTGTCCGCTGCATTGGAACTTGTGGTGACCATGCCATTCACCCGGTCTTGACAGGCAAAGGCGTGCGACGCGTGAAGGAAAGCGTGACCTCACCCAATTTCACACCCCATTTGCTCATGGTGGCTTTGTTGAGCATGACACGCTCGTCCATCAGGTACATCCAGTCGTCAAAGTCGACGTGCCAGACACGACCATCCACCGGGAGGGCCAAGGTGTAGCCCCAGCGAAACGCGTTGCCGCTGACCTGGCCCATCGCCTCGCCAACCACGTCATCGGCGCGACCGGTGTAGCGGCCATTGGGCCCTGCTGTGAGCTTCCAGATTCGGCGCTGTTGTGTGCCGTCCGAATAAACAAAAGCTTCGTCGAGCACACCTTGATCGCCACTCCAGCGACAGTCCATGACCACCGTGAAACGCTTGACGACCTGCCCACTGCGGTCGGTGAACACGCCCCAAGCGTCGAGCGTACCGTTGAAATAAGTGCGCAAATCCAGCTGTGGTTTTTCTTGCGCATAACTTTGCACCTGCGGCCCGGCGCAGCTGGCCACAAATGGCGTGGCCGCCACCATGGACAAAGCGCTCAGGCGAGTCAAAGCCGTGCGGCGGTGGATCATGGCGTTTGGCTGGCTCATGGGGTTCTCCCGTTGTATCGGTTCAAAGCGGCGTCATGCCGAAGGGTGGGCCGTTTCAGACCCCGAAATCAAATCAGACCGACGCATCAGGCCTATATACAGGGCCAAGCCGGCCAGGCACTTGAGCACACAGGGCAACAAGCCATAAGCCAAGCCCAGCGCCAGCACGGCATCGGCGTCTTGTTGGCCCGGCGAATAGCCCCACAAACCCAGCAATGGCAGTGACAGTCCAGCGGCCAAGGCCAAATTGAGTTTGGTAGCCAGATTCCACCAGCCCATGAAGGCACCGTCTGTGCGGCCGCGCTCACCACAGCGGTCAATCAATTGGTTGAGCAAGGCACCAGGCACCGTGAGGTCAGCGCCCAAGGCCATGCCCGACAGTGCACACACCAGCAAGAAGCCCGTGGTATCTCCAGCGCTCAGCGTGACCACACTCACAAAAGCCAACACCGACAAGGCCATCCCACAGGCCCAAGTGCGCAGCAGTCCAATGCGATCGATGACCCGCAACCACAAGGGGAATGACAGGGCCCCAGCAGCAAAATACAGACTCAAGAACAAGGGCTCCATCGACTTGGGTGCCTGTAAAAGGTCTTGTACAAAAAATAGCACCAAGGTGGCAGGCACGGCACTGGCCAATCCGTTGACCATGTACACCATCAACAGACGGCGAAAGCCTGTATGCCGCCATGGTTGCCAAAGGCTGGTGACCAAGTGACTGCCCTGCGCCAAGTCGCCCGATGCCCATGCCGATTGGGCGGTACGCCGCCAACTGAACAAGCCCAGCGCCAACATGACGACCAGCAAAAAGGTGGTCAACTCCCAACCCCACAAAGCGGGCAAAGCCGAAGCCAGCAACACGCCCAGCAGCGCAAAGCCTTCGCGCCAGGCCACCCAGCGGCTTTGCGCAACACCACCGCCACCCTGCCTCGCCGCCCAGGCTTGGTGCAAAATGCCCAAGCCGCTGTAGGCCAAGTGACTGAGCGTGAGGGCGCAGCCCACCCACACCAGCAGACCGGTAGACGACAGGGCCGTTGCAGGCGGGAAGAACAAGGCGGCAAAGCCCAGCGCCACAACCAGCGCCAGCAGCAAGGCGGCCAGCCAAACGGCCCGCCAAGAATGCCGATACAAACGATCACCCCATCGACCCAGCCAAGGATCGATGAACGCATCAATGCCTCGGCTGAACAAAAGCACCCCACCCAATGCCGCCAATGGCACACCGTACTGCTGTGCATACAAATTGGGTAAATGCACATAGACCGGCAAAGCCACAAACGACAAAGGCAAACCCAGCAGGCCATAGGCTGCAAACGCGCTGCGCTGCACACCACCCGATGAAGCGGGTGCGACCGCCCTCATGGCTGCAAACCTTGCAGCAACTGCGTGCGCATCTTGGGCTCAGACGTCCGTTCATCCAGCCAGATGCCGAAAAACAATCGCGCAAAAGCTTCGTCTTTGACCGCCCCCACGCGCTGACCATTGACCCAAAATTCAGCGCCCACACCCGGCCAATGGATGCCAGTGATGCGTTCGCCAGCCGCCACGTTTGGAAACAATTCACGCATGGCCGCCAACCACGTTTGCGCTTGGGCATCGCTGAGGCTGCCCACACGCCGCATTTCCTCGATCGAGCGGCTGGCAATGGCCGCACCTTCCAGGCGGCGCAGGTACTGCAACTCCAGTGCAAACGGGAACTGCGTGGCTTGCCGATAGCGAAAGCCTGCCGGTGTCCACAAGCGCGCGTCGTAGACATCGAATCCCCAAACGCGCAAACGAACCGGTGCACTGGGGACCACCCCTTTAAGCGCCGCAACTTCAGGACGGATGAACTGATCATCGGGCTTGGCGGCAGGGGTCTGAGCCCGTACCTGCAGAGCACCCAACAACGCACAGCAACCCAGTGCACAGACCCACGTCCGCCGATCAAGGGCTCGCGTGCGCCCATCAAGTTGAGTTGGCGAAGACGAATGCATCGGCATCAGGCAGGTTTGGCCAAGGTGAACTGGATCACATCGATGTTGGCCTCGTCGAACGCGGCTTCGCAATACGCGAGATAGAACTCCCACAAGCGCATGAATCGCTCATCAAAACCCAGGATGCGAACCTCCTCCAGTTGGGTCATGAAACCCTCACGCCAGCGACGCAAGGTTTCAGCATAGT
The DNA here is from genome assembly GCA_017986605.1 of Limnohabitans sp. Classification (GTDB taxonomy): domain Bacteria; phylum Pseudomonadota; class Gammaproteobacteria; order Burkholderiales; family Burkholderiaceae_C; genus Limnohabitans_A. Next base: position 5,805 of record JAGNVG010000031.1, on the reverse strand, counting down.
CGGGGCCAAAGTTCAACTCGTCCACCACTTGCAAGCCTGCGGCTTGCGCTTGCTGGCGGAACTCGCTCGGACTGGGCAAACAACCGCCCGGAAAGATGTACTGTTGAATAAAGTCGGTCGAATGTACATAGCGATCAAACAAGCTGTCGTCGATGGTGATGCTCTGCACACAGGCCCGACCTCCGGGTTTGAGCAACCGGTTGATGGACTGAAAGTAGGTGGGCCAGTATTCCTGACCCACTGCTTCAATCATTTCGATGGAGCAAATGGCGTCATAAGGTCCATCGTGGATATCCCGGTAATCCTGCAAGCGCAAGTCCGCTTGCTGCTGGACACCATGCCACTTCATCCGGGCATTGGCAAAGGCCAGTTGCTCGGTCGACAAGGTCACCCCCGTGATATGCGCACCAAACTCGGTCGTGGCCGACTCGGCCAACGCACCCCAACCACACCCAATTTCCAGAACACGATCACCTTTTTGGGCATTGACCATGCGCAAGGCTCGGCGCACCTTGGCTCTCTGGGCATCGGCCATGGGCTGGGTCTTATCGCCCTCGAACCAGGCCGATGAATAATTCATCGTCCCGTCGAGCCACAGCTCATAAAACGCATTACCGAGGTCGTAGTGCGCATGGATGTTCTTGCGGCTGTTGCTGCGGTTATTGCGGTTGAGCAAATGCTTGACGCGATAAGCCAATCGCCCCAACCAATGGCCGTAAATTGCACCTTCAATCTCGTTGCGGTTGGCAATCAACAAGCGCAGCAAAGCGGCCAGATCGGGCGAAGTCCAATGACCCGCCATATAGCCTTCGGCAAAGCCAATATCACCCGACTTGAGCACCTCTGCGCACACATCCCATTGGTGAATGTGCAGCGCTGCAAACGGTGCCGCATGTGTGCCAAACACCTGGTGGTTGCCATCGGGGGCATGCAAAGTGAGGGTGCCTATTTTCAGGCGTGCCAACAACGCCACGACACGCCGTGCTGCGCGGGGCAGGGGGGCGTGCGGGATTTTGGCCAGCGGATTGAACGCGGTCGAGCCCAAACTGGCTGTAGACACAGAAACAGTGGTTTTCATCATGGGCTCCATCCTTCGGGCTCCAGGGTTCATCGGGTCACAAATTCATGCGGGGGTTCTGGCTTTCGCCAAAACGGAACTTTTTTCAGCCACAGCAGCCATGCTTGCCAGTGGATGCGCGCGACCACACCCAAAGTCAGCAGCGGAAAGCGCCACAGCACACGGCGCAAAGCACCGGCCGTGGCGGGCTCCAGAGCACCGCTCCAACTGGTGTCAATCAGCGGGCCATGGACATCGGCATGGTCCACGCGCGCCACGATCCGCTCTTGCCCTTGGTGTGTGACACGCATGAAACGAAAGCGGTATTCGCCCTGCACATCGCAAAAGGGAGACACGTGAAACACCTTTTTCGCCAACTGGGTGCGCCCATATTGCGGTTCAGGCAACAGGTAACAATGACGCTCGCCAAAGGTGTTGTTCACCTCGGCCACGATGGCGGCCAGACTGCCATCGGCGCGATGTACATACCAAAAACTCACGGGTTTGAAGGCGTGTCCCAACACACGAGGAAAGGCCTGCAACCAAACTTCACCCGTGCCATCGGTGATGCCTTCTTGGCGCAGCAATTCGTCCAGCCAAGCCAACGCCCCGCCTTGGGCTGCAGGTCGGCCATCGCCGTGGTCGCTGTCATGGAAAGCAAACCAGGCACGGCGGTTGATGGCCAGAGCGGTACTGCATCGACCCGCTTGCACCTGTCTCATCGGCAGCATCAAAAAAGCCGTCGGGTAGACAAACGCATGGTGCACCGGGCGGTGGCGCGTGTGCCGCACTTGGCCCCAGCCGATGAGCGCAGTTACAGCGTTCATGTCGCCGACTTTTCCTGATCGCCGCTTTGTGCGTGGATTTGCTTGAGCAAAGCGCGCCCCACTTGCAGCCCCGACTTGAGGCCGTCTTCGTGAAAGCCGTAACCCGTCCAGGCCCCTGCGTACCAAGTATGGCGTTGGCCTTGCAACAAGGGCACGCGCTTTTGTGCATCAATGGCCCGCAAGTCAAACACGGGGTGCGCATAGTCATATTCACCGACGATGGTGGCAGGGTCGATGGCCTGCAGGGGGTTGAGCGAGACCACCACGGGCTGTGCAAATGGAATGCGTTGCAAACGGTTGAGCAGGTAATGCAAGCACACGCGCGCAGACTCACGTTCGGTGCTGGCAGCACGCTCATAGTTCCAGGCCGCCCAAGTCTTCGGGTTAGCGGGCAAGACGCTCGCATCGGTGTGCAGCACGGCTCGGTTGTCTTGGTAACGAATCGCGCCCAGAACACTGCGCTCGTCCCCCGAAGGTTCGCGCAGCAAGCCCAGCGCCTGATCGGTGTGGGTGGCGATCACCACTTCATCAAACCGCTCAGCATGCCCGTCGGTGATGATGCGCACGCCTTGCTCATCACGCTCGATCAAGCGCACAGGGGTGTTCAAGCGTTTGTCATGCACACCCGCCAGAATTTTCTCGACGTAATGGCGTGCACCGCCCACCACACTGAACCACTGCGGACGGTTTGTCACTTGAATGAGTCCGTGGTTATGACAAAACCGGATCATGGTCGCCACTGGGAACTGCAGCATTTGGTCTGTAGGGCAACTCCAAATGCAGCCCAGCATGGGCAGGAAATACCAGTCACGAAAGGCCTCACTGAATCGGTTCGTGTGCAAAAATTCACCCAGCGGCTGCTGCAGGTCTTGCTCGCGCTGGGCCTTCGCAATGCGCGTACACAATGCGTTGAAACGCATCACATCGGCCAACATACGCCAAAAGCGAGGATTGAAGAGGTTGCTTCGCTGGGCGAACACGCTGTTCAGGTCTGTGCCGCTCCACTCCAGCGCTTGCCCCTTCAGTGCCCCGGGCACTTTGACTGAGAACGACATGTCCGACGGGGCGGTTTCCACCCCCAGCTCAGCAAACAAATTGATCAGGTTGGGGTAAGTGCGTTCGTTGAACACCAGAAAACCCGTGTCCACACCCTGCGTGACCGGGCCTTGCGGCGTCGGCAAGGTGATGTCAACCGTATGGGTATGTCCGCCAAAATAATCACCCGCCTCAAAGACGGTGATGTCAGCGTGGTTTTGAAGGGTGTGCGCCACTGCCAGTCCGGAAATGCCCGAGCCAACGATGGCCAGTTTCATGCGGGGCTTCATGGTTTGGCTTTCAGAGATTTTTCAATGGCCAACACCAAGGTTTTGCTGTCGGGTGCGGTCAAGCTGCTGTACTGGTCGACCACCTTGCCATCTCGACCGATCAGGTATTTGTGAAAATTCCAGCGCGGCTTTTGCCCCGTTTGTGCCGTCAGTTGCTTGAACAGGGGCGCCGCACTTTCACCCGTCACCTGGGTCTTGGTGAACAGCGGAAACTTGACACCAAACGTGCTTTCGCAAAAGTCGGCGATGTCCTTGTTGCTGCCTTTTTCTTGAGCAAAGTCGTTCGATGGAAAACCCAACACCACCAGACCCTGATCCTTGTATTTCAGGTTCAACGCTTCCAGCCCTTTGTATTGCGAAGTGAAGCCGCAAAAACTGGCGGTATTGACCACCAGCACCACCTTGCCGGCGTACTGACAAAGTGACTGGGGCTTTTCGTCTTGCAGACGGTCAAACGTGTGGTTCAGGATGGTCGGGCATTGGCCGGGAATGGCCGAAGGCGCGTGGGGCGTGTTGGCTTGTGCCAGCTCAATACCCAGCCCCAAGGCCGCCGCCAACAGGGCCATGAACAGCCGCCCCATCCAATGATTAACCCATTCGTGATTCATTTGCACTTGAAAATTCATTTTGTGACCGATCAGTTTAAACTCGTTTGTCAAAATTGTCACCTCTACCGTCGCTCACAGGAAAAAACCATGCCCAAAGCCTCAGGTTTCAAAGGGAACAAGCAGGATTTACCGCGTAAAAACTGCACAGTGTGTGGCCGCGACATGGTCTGGCGCAAAAGCTGGGCCAAGAACTGGGACCAGGTTTTGTATTGCAGTGACCGATGCCGAGCCGACAAAAGCAAAGCGTCCTTGGCGAAAGCGCCCACATGACCCGCCACCTGTTTTTGGTGCTGGGTGACCAGCTCGGCTGGGACAACCCCGCGCTGGCCGACTTTGACCCAGCCCAAGACCGGTTGTTGCTGATTGAAGCCGACAGCGAAGCGCAGGAGGTCTGGAACCACAAAGCCCGCATTGCCTTGTTTTTGTCAGGCATGCGCCACTTTGCCAACGAAGCACACCGCCGCCGATGGCCCTGCACCTACTTGAAGCTGGACGACAGCGCGCTGCCCATCGACTTTGCAGGACGCTTGGCCCATGCGCTGCACACGCACACCCCCCAAGCCTTGGTGGTGATGGAGGCCGGGGCGTGGCGCATGGAGCGGCTGATCGAAGACGCCGCCGAACAGGCCCAAACGCTGCTGCGCTGGGTGGCCGACACGCACTTCTTGTGCAGCCGCGCCGAGTTTGCCAAGTGGGCGGGCGACAAAAAAGAACTGCGCATGGAGTTCTTTTACCGCGAGATGCGCAAGCGCCACGGCATCCTGATGGAGGGCAAAGAGCCGATTGGCGGCCAATGGAACTATGACGCTGAGAACCGCAAAGGCTTTGGTGCCAAAGGCCCCGGCACCGTGCCCCCGCCCGCCCGTTTTGCGCCCGACCGCGTCACACAAGACGTGATCGCGCTGGTGCAGACACGCTTTGCCCAGCACCCCGGCACGCTGGACCACTTCGCATGGCCTGTGACCCGCGAAGACGCGCTCGTGGCCTTGCAGCACTTCATTGACCAGCGGCTGGAAAACTTTGGCGCTTGGCAAGACGCGATGTGGACCACGCTGCCCTTTGGCTGGCACGCCCTGGTGGGCAGCAGCCTGAACCTGCATTTGCTCAACCCACGCGAAGTGGTCGTGGCAGCCGAACAGGCGTATCACGCGCGCGGCCTGCCCCTGGCCAGCGTGGAGGGCTTTATTCGCCAAGTGCTGGGCTGGCGCGAGTTCATTCGCGGTGTGTACTGGCTGGACATGCCCCACATGGCCGAGGGCAACCACTATGGCCACACCCGCGACCTGCCCAAGTGGTACTGGACAGGCGACACGCACATGGCCTGCATGCAAGCGACCATTGGCCAAACACTGCAACACGGCTACGCGCACCACATCCAGCGGCTCATGGTGACTGGGCAGTTTGCGGTGCTGGCCGGGTTGTCACCCCAGCAAGTCAGCGCCTGGTACCGCGCCATGTACGTGGACGCGGTGGAGTGGGTGGAAACGCCCAACACCCTAGGCATGGCACTGCACACCAACGGCGGGCGCTTCACCAGCAAACCCTATGTGGCCAGCGGCCAATATGTAAGCCGCATGAGCAACTACTGCAAAGGCTGTCGCTACCAACCCGAAGTGCGCACAGGCCCCAGCGCCTGCCCCATGACCACGCTGTACTGGGACTTTTTGATCCGCCACGAACAAGACTTTTCGGGCAACCCGCGCACGGCGCTGATGGTCAAGCATGTGGGCAAGATGAGCGAGGACGACAAGGCGCTGATCAGGTCACAAGCGGACAGCACGCGCGAGGGTCTGAACAGGGCGTGACCCCGTCTACCTCTCAAGCGGGCAGCCCCTCCCAAGCGATACGCCTAACCCCGCTCAACGCCGAGTCAGCTTGACATACATACGCCCGCTCCACTGCCCCAAATCATCCAGGTAAGTGAACACCACCGGCACCACCAGCAAGCTGAGCACCGTGCTGGTGAGCAGGCCGCCGATCACGGCAAT